>JAVCDC010000092.1 GCA_030765135.1 Candidatus Tritonobacter lacicola
CGGATAGACGGCCGGCAGGTGTGACCGGCCCCCGAATTCCGTGTCCCTCATCCTCAATCTGTACTCTTGCCAGCCGGGAGTGAGGGGGACTCTCTGGAGACTGCTTATCGGCCCGTTCTCCGCGATCATCGACGCCCAGTAGACCCACTGGTCGTTGGGGCTGGGCTCCATGAACCGGCTCGGCCCCGTCGCACCATGGGCGGCAACGTAGTGAAAGTTCACCCCGTTGGTGTTTACGTACTTCGGCGCCTTCACCCAGCCCACGCTACCGCCATTAAACTTGTACATGTAGCTCACTTTCATGATATCGAGGTACCGGGGGAGCATAATGGCATTAAACTGAGCGGCACGGTAAACGCCCCCATTTACACCGCTAAACATCACCAGGTTCTCGATATCGTAAAGGGCGCCGTACTTATCGATAAAACAACGGGTTATGGGACTACCCTGGCTGTGCGCAAACATATCAATGGCTGGTGGGTTACCGTTCGTGATCCCCTCAAGAGCAGGGATAACCGTTACATCCATGTATTGTTTTATCTGGAGCGCATTCTTCTCATATGTCCATCCCGTATCACCCTTCCCTGTATGCAGCCCTTCCACGGCAAAACAGATATAGCCCTGATGCTCATCCTCGCCGGGAGGTGAGGTCAAATAATCAATCGTACTACTCCAGCTCGCCGCATTGGTAAGGATACCGTGGACCATTACTACCGGACGGGGAAATTCTATATTCAGGCTCTCTGATGTGCTTACTATAAGGCTATCGGAAATCTCCACATCCACACTGGTGGGAGTGTCGTGGTAATTATAGATATCGGTGCCGCTGTGGGTCACATACGCCCGGATGTTGTAGGAGCCATCTGGCAGATCGGTAAACTTATAGAAGCCATCTTCATCGGTGATTGCGGTATCCTGCACGGTCTCTCCGATCCAGGCCTCCACCGTCGCCTCCTCTATGGGCGGATTGTCGTCAAACGTATCGTCCGTATCGTCCTTAAATTTCACAAAACCACTGACACCCGTCCGCAGTGTTATGCCATGCAGAATCGGAATATTCTCACCGTCTGGAGAAATAAGTTTTATCCCCTCGGTGCCGGTGATTCCGTAACTTACCAGTTGAGCAGACAGGTCATCGGGCAAGAGGATCGTTGTTCCTCCCGATGTGAAAGTATACGTGCCCACGTAATTCCATTCAGACTCGGGAGTCTCTTTACTATAAAGCTTGACCTCGATGCTCGAAGCGTCCGGCAAATCGGCATCTATAGAGATTCCTTCAAGCGATGTCTGCCCCTCGAAGTCATGTTCTGTCGTGCGAAAAGAACCTTCAACCGGGTCAGCCGATACTCCCCAACCGAACGGTATCAGGCAAATAAACACCGTGAATATCGGGATGGCTATCTTAAATCTTCTTAGATTAACCACTTTTATCCTCCTTTTATGCTCTTTAAGCGCTGCAACTAGCCATCTTTAGGTTTCAATAAAGCATTTCAACTCAGTCCCTTAATCGCACTAAAATCTATTCGGCGAGAATTCCACACTTACGGAAGTAGGAAACACATAAACCGGTGGGTGAGATCCTATAAATACTGGCCAAGATCCTCCAACATGTACCTTGCAGTAGTTGGAACTACACCCCGCTCCAAAACAAATCGAACTTTCATCGCTGGCAAGCGCCCCCTCATATTCATCCAAAAACACCGCCTCAATGTGGTGGTCTGGGTCACACTGCTCGCTCAAGGTCAAATAGCCAACAAAATCACTCTTCTGAAGAGTTTCCTCATCTTCTTCAACTTCTTCGAAAGGGCCATACTCAATCTGAACCCGCTGTATCTCGTGCCACTCTTCATCACAATATACTTTGTCAACTAACCAGAGAGACGCTCCTTCAGTTGCCCCAGGTCTCTTTGTAATAACTCCCTTTACCTGTACCCTCCCATCAGTCCAGCCAGTCCTTTCATAATGAGTAGTGCAACCTGCGCTGCCTAGAAGAAAAAGATGACGGAATATGCCATCATTAGTCCAGTAGGGATCGATCACCCAGGCTCCCCCGTAGATACCAGCCGTTGTTCCATATTGATCCTCTCTCCATACCATTTCATTGGGTAAACACATTCCAGAGCAATACAGAATAAGGCAAGCACTGTGATGTACGTCATAGATCTGCCAATCTTCACTTTCAAAGACGGTGACAGTGTTACTTTCAATACCAAGTGCTGAAGTATCGGGCATACATGCGTAATTGAGGTACTGAATATCTAAGCTTATCTGTTCGGCGCTCAAAGTAACATCGTCATACCATCCTCCACCCAATGCAGACTGCAATATAACAGTTACATCTTTTGATGCAATATTCCCCCCTGAACCCCTCTTGAATTGATCAACGCTATGATCAGTGGCTAACACTCCATTCCCAACTGCTATCAGCCCAGCAACTACTGTGCATACCGCAATGACTAACTTTAACCTTCTTAAACTGATCATCTTTTGCCTCCTTATAGGGTAAGCCCCCTACCATTCATATTCTGACAGTTTTTTCGATTTAATCTATCAAGCACTTTTACTTCTTAAACTTCTTCGATGAATAAGGACTAGTAATAAAAGCCTCCTCCTTAAAATCACTCTGGAGTATGGCATCGGATAAAGTAATTTTTTCCTTCTTGAGGGATTCCACTCAAAGCTCGTACTATCAGTTTTATACATCGCCTCGAATAGTCATTGCGAGCTGAGCAAAACAATCTCTTACTTTGCAAGGATTTGAGATTTCTTTCCCCGCTTTCACGGGGACAGGCTTGCTACGCTCCTCGCAATGACAAATTAAACTATTTTGTTCTTCCCTTTAGTAAGCCTATCTCCTCATAAGGTTATCCACCACCACGGACGGCCCTTACATACAGTGGACTATTATTCCCACTACTAGATATCGCTGGGACCCCTCCACTGTACTCTACCGAAAATCGGCTTGACGAATCGTTCAACCTATTAGTCGATGACCAATAATCCGTGGTGTCAGGATAACCTGGCGTGTTGGGGAAGGCCGTATAATCAAAGTACTGGCCAGGGTTTTTGAACACAAAGAGTGACATCAATTCCATCAAGTTTGGAAGTCGCCAATCATCATGGCCAGCGTAAGTGCCGTCTGTGCCAATCTGGTTTTCGCAATAGTCTAGTGCATCTACGAATGAATACCCATCTGTGTTGTTCGATGGTGTTTTCTGCTCCCACATGAGACCAGTCGCATTATCCGTTACAGTGCCATTCCCGTTGTCCGTGAATCTTCCCCCATCAGCATTATAAGCAGTCCAGGAACCCGTCCCTCTCGGATACCCTATATCGGGGCCTGCGGGATCTGAATAATCGGGGTCATCCCCAGTTCCTGAAGACGTTTGCTGACCGGTCTTAGGTAATCCGTAATTGGTCCCTCCAGAAGCGGCTCCATCCTGAACTCCCCAGCTTCCCGACTGCGTACAGAAGAACTTCTTCCCCGTCGCCACATCAGCGACGGTGGCGTTGCACTGCACGAACAGGGCCTTGATGTCATCATAGATCTCCTTCAAGGACTTCATGGTGCCAGTCCCTGGCCCGTTCGTAGGCTCCTTGAAAAAGCCGGGTAGGTCCGGCGCCTCGCCCGCAGTCAGGTAGTCGTAGATGTCCTGAAGCGTGTACATACCGCTTCCTGCCGAAGGCGGCCCGGTAGGATCAATGTCCCCGGCCTGAACCGCACCAGACAACCCTATTACAAACATCGCACTTAAAACTACTGTCATTAACTTCTTCATCTTTTCCTCCTTACAAAGTTTTTACTTCTTGAAAATTTTAACGTTTGCCATTCTCGCGTCCTCACAGGAGTGAGGACGCTAAGGACGCTACATTTTCATGATTTCCGGCGGCCCCCGTATACGCTGGACTGAGCCACATTCATCTATACGAACCGGCTCTTCAAAGAGCCGGATATAAGTGCTGCTATCATCTACACCTAATTTATTTATAAAGCCAATGACTGCTCTCTGCTTGTATCTTTCATCACCCTGATTAAGGTTGGCCGCAGGAGCATAGCCGTCACTCACAAAAGAACCCTCGGACTCGCTATCTCCAGACGCTATTCCAAACTCGGCCTCCTTTCCAATCGATCTCCAGGGCCCGGGATCGGTCCTTACCATATATTCTACGGATTTGCCCGGCCCAAAGTGTATCCAGCCCACATTCTCCGCCCACGCGTATCCGTGAAACTGGCCCTCATTATCTATATATGTCCGCGAATAGGGGTGGCTGAAGTTTATCCACCCTACGGCGCTGGACCAGGCAAAGCCGGAGAGGCTCCCCTCTCCGTCATTGTTGACTCCCCAGTCATAAGCGCTTTCATTGGAATAATGTTCCCTGTTTAAGGGCCTTCCATCACCAAGACTGACCCAGCCACAGTTCTCCATCCACGCTTTTCCGGAGAGGATATTGGAGCCGACTTGCACATCGGAACCGGAAGCTTTCAGGTTAAGCCAGCCTACGTTCTCCCCCCAGCTCCAGTTATAGCCGGCAATGATTTTCCCTACTCTATAAAATTTTTGTGCGACAAAAATTTTATGTTGAAGAGCTTGATTTATTGGGGAACATCGATGGAATGATCCCACATCGGCAAAAGCTGAGGCGGAGAGCCCTGCTGCGAAAATGAATATCCCTACTTTAAGACCTCTATTCATTTCCTTCAAACCCATCATCATTTTTCCCCGTCCATGGAAGCTCTTCCTTACTTTTGCATACTCTCCAAGCTTGCCGCTATCCTATTCCATAGAAGTTGAGGTTTAGAAATAAAGAGCCAGATAAGGAGGGCCGAGAGCCCCAGTATTAGGACGGTGGGCGGCTCGGGAACACCTTGCTCCATATTATGCTCCGTCGGACCCCCTCCCGGTGGATACGCGGCTATATTATTGGTCGTGAAGCCCGGCGTCGCGCTATGCTCCGATAAACCGTCCCACACCAGGAAGTACACGGCGAACGGTGTCGTGTCGCCGGCGTATATGAACATGTCGTAAATGAGATTCCCACCGCTCTCGCTGATGAAATCATGTCCCACCAGGGTGTCGCCGATGACCATGAACGCCGCTATCTCATCGCCCACCCCGACCGTCGGAGTAAACCCCGTGAGAAAGCCATACAACGCCTCCGCCCAGCCCGTCGGCGTGGGAGGCGTCCAGTGATCGGCCTCGGCCGATGAACACGTGAAAAACATACACGCCACCACAATGACCACGTACTTCATTTTCATTTTGCACCCAACATTTTGTCTTGTTTCTCTTATCTCTCTAATCCCTTATCCCTGTATTACTGCCACCCGTAGCCACGGCCGATCCTGTATAGCCTCCCCACCTATTAATGAAGGTATCCTCTGCCTTTTGCAACTAATCCAGCTAAAGCTTATACAAGGTCTGCTCTATAAGTTGCAGCATCTACAGGCAAAAATTATTTCCGCACGCTCCCACTACTAAATGAACCCGGTTTTTCCCCACTAGCAATATTATATACCTTATCCTCTAACCCCTCCGAATCAGCTTCTCTTTTACCCATTTTCATGCATCAAGCGCACTTCCTTTTAATTTAAACAATGGCTTTCATCTTACTGCCGGTTTTGATCAGCTTTTGCAAGATGATCCAAAACCAATGGTTTAATTTGCTCTAAACCAATAGGTTATGATCACAAATATTCCTTGCCAGCCTAATAAATTATACCTGTGCTCTTCCCGAACCGATTGCCGAAGGTTCTCAGCCTCTCTTTAGCTTGATGCAGGAAAATAGATATTTTTTTTATTGACTTATAAACAGATGTGGCGTAAATTGACCGACTTTCAATTCTGCGGTATTCCATTGCTCTATTATTTCATCACTCCAACACTCCAGTTTTTCTTACTCCTTCCTCTTTTATTGCCCAATGATAAAGAGAACTCGGCCCTTCCAGGTGAGTGGCATGACCGCAGTTCACACAAGCAAATAATTGCACTGGAATCTTATCTTGAAGACCATTTCTCCGTATCTTTAAGAGTGTTCCCAACTGCAACTGTATTAATCCTTTCTTGTAAAATCTTACGCACCCGCACTTAGGGCACTTTGCAGGGCGGGGCCCTTCCCGGCACTTTTCGGCCAAAGTTCGAAGCCGTTTTATTTCCTTCCACTGCTTCCTTATCACTTTCCTGAGCTTTTGTAATTCCAACGATTCATCCGGCCGGCCCTGCTTTTGCCCGTTCTGATTCGCCCCGTTCAACTCTAAGCACTTCCTCATCGTCTCTTCTGCCTTGTGCAGCCATCGGGCAATGGAGTTTCTAGTAGTACCTATCTCGCTTGCAACTGCCGTCATGCTCTCTCCACGGAGAACCCTGATAACAACCTCCATTTTAGTATCTGCCTTAATCTTCCTATACGCCATAGTAACACCTACTCCTTAAATATTTCCCAAGCGATAGCATACAAGGAAGCGGTCAAAGCAATGAGTATAGGCAGTACAAGAACGGGTCTTTTACATAACTTCATTGATATAGAAGCGCCTTTCCTCACTTTGAGCCTAAGTCTTCCGAACCTTTTCAAAACCCAATATGACTATCGGGTTAACTCATCGCCCAGTATATTGTGGGGCAATTGGTTATGTTAATCTATAATCAATAGACATCGAAAAATACCATTTAGAGCATTAAAAATTTGCCTATTTTGTAATTTATCGACGGTAAATCATAAAATCTATGATGAGTTAACCCGATAGTCATAAAACCCAAAAAGATCTTTTTTCATCCACGAATTCTTTTTGTCCATGAATACTTCGGCTAAGCTCAGCACGTGTTCCACTAATTTTCACTAATTCTTTTTGAACCGCAAAGATCGCAAAGTCAAACCGCTAAGTTAAATTACAAATCACAAGTAACAAACCACAAACAAATTCCAATGACCAAAATCCAAATGACCGAAACTATAATTTATCCCAACACTCCATGTCTGCGTGCCTGCCTGTGCGTAGCAGGCGGACACGCACAGGCAGGCACCATTCCATCATTCCAATACTCAACTGCTCCAATCTTCTTTTGCACCTGATTAACCTGATTTCTCTGATTCTTTATTTTTTTCAGGTTAATCAGAGTCATTCAGGTACTCACAATCCTTTTCTGGACGCTGATTTTCGCACCTGTCTGGCATTCTTCTGACGGAGATCTCCTCTGATTTATTTTCTTCCCTATCCGGTAATCCTGATAATCTGCGTTCATCTGCGTCCCATTTATCCTCTTTAAACACTCCTTTGCGCTCTCTGCGACTCTGCGGTTCTATTATTTTTTTCGTCATTTTCTTCTTCTTTGCGTCCTATCTTCTCTTTTTCCGTCAACTGTCTATTGTTAACTGTAAACTTCCTGCTTGAGTCTTTGCGGTTCAGGCGTCATTCCGGCTTCCGGCTCATGGCTGACGAGCGGCAACTCAAGGACAAAGGTTGCGCCGTGCCCTTCTTCGCTCCTGGCCCATAGCCTGCCGCCGTGATCCTCCACAATATTACGCGATATACTCAAGCCCAGTCCCGTACCTTCACCCTCGTGTTTTGTCGTAAAAAAGGGCTCGAATACCTTTTCCAAGTTCCGCTCCGGGATTCCCTTTCCACTGTCGGTAAACTCGACTATCGCCCTGTCGTCCTGCTTGAATCCTCTAATCACGAAGACCTTATGTTCCACTTTTAACAATTCGTAGTGGGCATTGATAATTATGTTAAAAACCACCTGGTGGAGTTGAAAATCGCTTGCTATAACTTCCAGACTCCGGTCCGGTAAGTGAGTGCTCACTTTAATATTGTCGAACACGAAAACCGAGGATTTGCTCCGTAGAGCCTTTATAATAATCCCTCGTAAATCCTGTCTTTCTTTCCTGGCTTCCCCGCCCTGAGTAAATTCCAGAATATTTTTAGCGATTTGGTTGCACCTATCCACCGCGGCTAAGAGCTTCCTAATATACTTATCTTGCTGCTGTCCCTTTTCGACGCCACTCAAAAGCTGAGTGAACCCTGATATTGCTGCCAGAACGTTCCTAAGCTCATGCACAATTTCCGATGTTGATTCTCCTATACAAGCTAGCCGCGCGATCTTTTCAATCTGCTCCGATGAAGCTTTATCCATTGCCTCCTCACTTTCTGATTCCGGCACACATTCACGGTTCTCTCCAGGATAACAACTTTTTCCTCTCGTATAGGCAACGTATAGCCCAATTAAAAGCATGAGTCCCCAACACAGAAATTTCGGATTTTCATGCGGCAAGCAACGAGAAGACACAACTTTCACAAAGGCGTTTGAAGAAACGGCTGAAAAGAACAAGGAAGCTGCCAGGGCTACAATGATAATGTTTGAGAGAGCATGCAAATCTTTATAGGACTTCTTTAAACTTTTTTTCCGAATTGAGCTCATATAAATCGATCCTTTGCATTAACCGACTGCTGAAATCAAAATGATGTGCTACCTTCATGTAGCAATTGCTATGCCAAATGTCATAAATATGAACGATTAATTGTATTCGCCACTCCAGCAATGAATTACACAACATTTGCTTTTTGGGCAATGCGCAAGATGACATAATAAAGTGTTGCCTTTAAGCAACGAGATGTCTCATGTTAGAGTAATGGATTAAGACAGAAATGGAATGATGGAGTAATGGAGTGGGTGGAGTAGTGGAGTGATGGAACATTAGAATGACAAGAAAATTGTAATGGGGCAATGGTCGGACATTGATGTGATAGGATTAAGAAAATATCCCTATTCCCTTAACTTCCCTGATTTTTCTTAATTTCCACTGCTATTCGTTGACAGGACAGATCAAGCTTCATAAAATGCATGATGAAATTTTGAGGCAGTCTATAAAAAGAAAAATGGAGAGAGAAATAAATGAACTACAGAAAGAAAACAAGCTTCTTTCCGATGCCGTTAGAGACCATTGACTACTCAGTCATCCTCACCGACATGGATGGCAACATAACCAACCTGAACAAAGCGGCACAGGTATCATTCGGATATAGTTCAAAGGAACTCATAGAAAAAAATCTGCAAATTCTCTATTCCGAGAAGAACAGTCCCGAAATCCTTGCAGAAATCAGGAAAAAAATAGATCAAAAAGGGAACTGGGAAGCTAAACTCTGGAGGAAAAAGAAAAATACCCAGGAAATCCTGTGCTATATATCCACTTCCTACCTCATAGATGAACATGGCAAGGCCGTGGGCTTGATAGAGGTCGCACGAGAGACACACGAGTCGGAAAGAACTAAAGAAGAACTGACCTACATGACACAGCTCCTTGAAGGCGCCGCGTATTGCATCATATCCACGGACCCAAATGGGATCATCAAGAGCATCAACAAGGCCGGTGAAAAGAAGTTGGGTTACAGGGCCGATGAGCTGATCGGCAAACACGTCAGCATCATCCAATCTCCCAGTATCCCCCAAGAGCTCATGAAAATACTCGACGAAAAAGCGAAAAGAGGAGAAAACTGGGAAACGGAGTCTCTCGGAGTCAAAAAAAACGGCACAACCTACCCAATCTGGCTAGCCACTTCCTATCTCTTTGACAGGGAGGGCAAAATCAAAAGCACCATTGGGATATCGAAGGATATCACAAGGGAAAAAGAGGTCGAGGAGCGAGACCGCTACATGGCGCAGCTCCTTGAAAGCGCCGCGTATTGCATCATATCCACGGACCCAAATGGAACCATTAAGAGCATTAATAAGGCCGGGGAGAAAATGCTGGGTTACAGGGCCGAGGAGCTGATCGGCAAACACGTCAGCATCATCCAATCTCCCAGTATCCCCCAAGAGCTCATGCAAAAGCTCGATGAAAAAGCGAGAAATGGAAGGAATTGGGAAACGGAGTCTCTCGCCATCAAGAAAAACGGCACAACCTTCCCTATCCGTCTTGCCACATCCTATTTATTTGATGAAGAGGGCAAGATCAAGAGCGCCATCGGCATCTCAAGGGACATCACCAGGGAAAAAGAGTTCGAAGAGAGAGACCGCTATATGGCGCAGCTCCTGGAGAGCGCCGCGTATTGCATCATATCCACGGACCCAAAGGGAATCATCAAGAGCATCAACAAAGCCGGGGAGAAGATGCTGCGTTACAAGGCCGAGGAGCTGATCGGCAATCACGTCAGCATTATCCAATCTCCCAGTATCCCGCAAGAGCTCATGCAAAAACTCGACGACAAAGCGAAAAAAGGAGAGAACTGGGAAACGGAGTCTCTCGGAGTCAAAAAAGACGGCAAGACCTTCCCAATCTGGCTAGCCACTTCCTATCTCTTTGACGAAGAAGGCAAGATCAAGAGCACCATTGGCATATCGAGGGACATCACAAGGGAAAAAGAAGTCGAGGAGCGAGACCGCTACATGGCCCAGCTCCTTGAGAGCGCCGCTCACTCTATAACATCCACTGATTCAAACAATATTATCCGGAGTGTGAACAGGGCCGCCGAAAATTTGTATGGCTATCGGGCCGATGAGCTTATAGGGAAGCACGTGGATATATTGTTTTCAGATAAGAATCCGCCGGAATACCTGCAAAAGATAAAAGAAGAAGCGGATAAAGGGCGAAATTGGGAAGCTGAATTGTGGAGAAAAAAGAAGAATGGAGATGAGATCCTCATATGGATTTCAACTTCATGTATTCTGGATGAAAATGGGAAGATAAAGACTAAGGTATCAATAGAGAGAGACATCACCGAAGTCAAGCAAATGGAAGAAGAGCTCATCCATTCCTCGAAGCTTGCAGGCCTTGGTGAAATGGCAGCCGGGATAGCCCACGAGATAAAAAATCCATTAACCGGGGTCGCCCTTGGCCTTGAAAAATTGGAAAACACAGTTTCTCTTGGAACTAAAGAAGTAAAAGTGCTGAATAAGGTCCTGGAGGACATCGATAGAATAAACGAGATTGTCTCCCGTCTCCTCGATCTCTCAAGAAAGAAAAAGCCTGAAATGGAAGTGCTCTACATAAACGACATTATTAAAGACGTGCTCCTCAACATCGGCCCGTTGGCAAAGCAGGAGAATGTTGAAGTCGTAACAAACCTGAATAAAGACCTGCCACGAATAAATGCCGACGGAGGTCAACTCTATCAGGTCTTCCTTAATCTTGGTCTCAACGCCATTCAAGCCATGCCGAACGGAGGGACGCTGGCTATATCGACGGATAAGACAGACAGCAACGGGGAAAAGAGAATCTCAATATCGTTTAAAGACTCGGGAATAGGTATCAGTAAAGAAAATATCCGTAAGATCTTCGAACCGTTTTTCTCCTCGAGGAAGGGAGGAACGGGACTGGGCATGTCCATATCGCACAGAATAGTGAAGGACCACGGAGGAAATATCGAGATAGAAAGCGAACCCGGCAAAGGAACGGAGATAATTGTACTACTGCCAACATATAAAAATCACTAAATTACAATAAACAAATCGCAAATTACAATCAATATACAATACACAAATAAACAATATACAAAGTACAAAGTACAAACAATGTACAATATACAAATAAACAAGATACAAACAATATACAGCTCATAAATAAACAATATGCAAATAATCAATAAACAATAAACAAAATACAAATTACAAAATGGGTGAAGATAAAAATAAACCTTATGATTTGGAGAAGAGGACGCTTTATTTTGCTAAGGCAATAATCCATCTTTGTAAAAAATTGCCTAGGAATACAATCAATATCGAGTTGGTCAGGCAACTGGTTAGAGCGGCAGGATCGGTCGGTGCAAACTACCGTGAGGCGAACGAGGCTCTTAGTAAAAAAGACTTTGCTTATAGGATGAGGGTAACTCGCAAAGAGGCAAAGGAGACCACATATTGGCTTGAGCTTGTTCTTGAGGCAAATCCCGGATTCGGCAATGATATCGATCATCTATCTCAAGAATCTAGAGAGCTAAGGAATATTTTTTCCTCCATCATCGACAAATCTAAATGATGTTATAGGGGTATGCACTTGTCTCAGGTAACACATTATTATATCTGTTTTGCTTCACCCGGTCATTGCGAGGAGGAAACGACGAAGCAATCCCTTTGATATATAAGATGTTGAGATTGCTTCCCCGTCCCCGGTAAGACCGGGGCCGGGTCTGAATGAGCTTCGCTCGCAATGACTATAAAAGTAAAAGGGGGAACAATAAACCGCTCCCATTAGTAATTTGTTTGTAATTTCGTAATTGTAATTTGTGTTTTGTTTTTGGTTTGGAGCTTGTAATTTGTTTGTTATTTGTGTTTTGGAATTTGTTATTTGATTGTGATTTGTGAATTGTAATTTGTAATTTGTTTGTGATTTGTTATTTGTGGTTTGTGATTTGCTTGTTAGTTGTAATTTGATTGTGATTTGTGAATTGTAATTTGTAATTTGTAATTTTTACAATGGAGGATCTTGGAAATGTCAAAGAGCCTTTTAATTGTCGATGACGAGGAGAACATCCGGACTTTTCTCGCTGATTCTTTTCAGGAGAATGGCTACTCTACCTGGATAGCTGAAACAGGAAAGCAAGGCTTGGACTTATTTGAGTCAAACTCACCCGATGTCGTTATTCTCGATCTGAAGTTGCCCGATATAGACGGCCTGGAAGTGCTAAAAGCAATAAAGAGTGCAAAACCCGACACCCAGGTCATCATGATCACCGCCTACGGTAAAATCAAGAGCGCCGTGGAAGCCATTAAACTGGGGGCTTACGATTACATCTCGAAGCCCTTTAAATTCAGCGAGATAAACGTGATCGTTGAAAACGCGTGCCAGATGCTATCGATGAAGGATCATATCTATCTCCTCAATCGGGAAATAGCCAAGTTCGAGTACGGGGATATGATCAGCTCGACAAAGAAGATGCAGGGGATATTTACCAGGATCGGAATCATAGCTCCAAAGCCTTCCACCGTACTTATCACGGGGGAAACGGGGACGGGAAAGGAACTGGTCGCGCGCGCCATCCATAAATCCAGCGACAGGAGAAACCGGCCTTTTACAGCTATCAATTGCACTGCTATTCACGAACAGCTTTTGGCCAGTGAGCTCTTCGGCCATGAACAGGGCGCCTTTACCGACGCGAAAACGGCTAGGAAGGGGTTATTCGAATACAGCGACGAGGGAACAATATTTTTCGACGAGATCGGCGATATGCCGTACCAGCACCAGGCACAAATATTGCGCGTTATTGAACAAAAGACTTTCAGAAGAGTTGGAGGAAACACAGATACCAAGGTAGACGTGAGAATAATCACCGCTACTAACAAGAACCTGAAAGAGCAGATCAAGGAAGGGAAATTCAGAGAGGACCTCTATTACCGCCTGAACGTTGTTCCGATTCATCTTCCCCCTCTCAGGGAGAGGAAGGACGATATCATTCCACTGGCTCACTACTTTATCAACAAGCTCAGCAAGGATTTCAACACGGCGCTAAAAGCAATAGATGTTGACGCGGAAAAGCTCTTGCTAAATTACTATTGGCCCGGAAACATCAGGGAACTGAAAAACCTCATCGAGAGAATAATGCTGCTTGAGCCTTCAAGCACTATAAAAGCTAAGACGCTCAGCTACAACATAGTAATAGGCCCCGAAATAGAAGCGACTCCCTTCAGCTTTTCACTTGAAAAGAGCCTGAAATCAACCAAACACGAATTCATAAACAGGTTTGAGAAAGCCTATATCAAACAGCTTCTCGATAATACCAGGGGAAATATCACTGAATGCGCCCGAAGGGCCGGAGTCAATAGGAGCTACCTCTACAAGCTCCTTAATAAATATAATATCAAGTCGAAATAAGAAATAAATTAGCTCGCTACGCTCGCAAATTTATACCGAAACTATATTTTCCCCAAAAATCCATTACTCCACGCATGATTCCTCTGTGTTCTCCGTGCCTCTGTGGTTCATTGTCCTTTTTAATTCGTGTTAATTAGTGAAATTAGTGGACAACTGTTTTTTTCTTTGTGGTTAATTTTTTAGTCGTTGTATTTTTTAATCCGTCTAAAGCCGGACAGGCGTTCAATTCGTGGATAGTTTTTTTCTACGCGTTCTCTGCGTTTACCCGCCTCAGGCGGGATAATATTCGCGGACCGTCTTCCATCAATTTCCGTACCAGCCTATTCCTCTTGCTCCTACTACTCCTCCGATTTCCCCGGTTCCTCTTTTCTTACTATATCGGCCTTCAGGGTGTCGACGAGGGAAGAGGGGACGGTGTATATAATCCTGCCGTCCTTCCTCATCGCGTAGTAGCCGTCCTTGCACTTTTTCCCGGCCAGAAGCGCGTGCTTTTCCCCGCTCTTCAACTCCACCCCGGCTTCAATGGAAGGCTTTGCCAGGCCATACTGTTTCAGCTTCTTTCCCGCCATCGCCGCGACGCTCTTCGCCCTGAGGTGCGAGAGCTTTATAAGGATAGAATCAAGCTTCTTCCCCCCGGGCTCGCCCTCTTCGGGACTGGGAAACGACCACTCGCCGTCATCCCCCCTCTTGCAGACAAAATCTCCATCCCGGCGCTTCAACGTGAGCTTCACGACCTCTCCCCTGTCGAAGGAGAAGATCTCTTTCTTGACGAAGGGAAGGGCGTCGGTCGTCAATTCGGCCTCCAGCTTTTTATCCACCCCCAGGATCGCCTCAGATCCATCGCGCTTCACGTAGCAGAGCTTCTTGCCGGTCTTCCCCAGGGCTATCCCCTCCGACTCACCGTCATTGAGCCGCAGCGACACTTCCACTTTCGGCGACGTCAGGCCGTACTTCTTCTCCTCCGCCCCGCCGAAGCCTGCAAATTCATTCACCCCTGCATCCAATATCTCCCCGAGCAGCTTATCCACCCGTGACGTCTCGGCGTCGAGCTCGAACGGCTTTACGATCTTCCAGACGTTTCCCTCCTTCTCCAGCCGGAGGATATCCTCCCCGCGCTTGACGGTAATCCCCTCGACGTTTCCTTTAACGGCCCGGAACAGCTTTCTCGCTCGCAGATCATCGATGTCTTTCCGTAGGTTGTCGACAACGCTCTTTCTCACGGCGAAGATCGTGTCCGCACCTTCCCTCTTCGCGTAAATCTTGGCGGCGTCCTCTTTCAATACCCTGCCGAAAGACACCTTTTTTGCGGCCATGTCTTCCCCGGTGAAAAACGCTATTTCAAGCTGGGGCGGCGAGAGGCCGTAAGCTTCAAGCTCCGACGGCTCGTCCGCGACGAACTCCAGGGCGCGAAGGCTTTTCAGCTTGTCCAGCATGCCTTTTGCCTTATCGTCGTCGGCCCGGTCCTTCACGGGGGTGACGAGTTTCCAGTGATCGCCTTCCTTTACGGCCTCGATTTCCTGCCCGTCGATCGACACTTTCAGCCTGTTTACGCCCGGAACGGCCACGTCGATAATCGTCCTGTCCCGCAGGTCATCCACCCCCTTGTCCACGTCCCCGAGGAAGCTACCGGACACGATGCAGGCTTTCGGATCGCCCTTGACAGCGAGGTAGGCGTTCCCGCCGAGTGGCGTCTCGCCGCCGATCGCGAGCTCCGTTACGGTATCACCGTGCCACAGCCCGAGCTTCGCCCGCGGCTTATCGAGGCCGAACTTCTCCGAGTCCCCGGGTTCCAGGTCGATCTCCCTCTCTTTCTTCAAGGATTCCGCGCGGGAGATGATCCCCCTGACCCGGGAGCTGTCCGCCTTCACCTTCAGGGGATGAGTCATCTTCCAGGTCCCGTCCACGTTCTTCTCGCAGATAATCGATGTCTCGCCTTTCGTGAGCCGGATCTTCTCCACGTCGTCGCTTTTTATCTTCAGGACCCTTTCCCGGAGGCCCCGCGCCTCATCCGTGGTGGGCGCCTTCCTCTCAAAAAAGTAGATATAGGCGCCGATGGCAAGGGCCACTGCGAGCAGAATAACGGTGTTCCTGATTTTCACTCTCTATCTTCTCCTCCGGATCCATACCGCGATCCCGAGAACCAGCCCCAGGGAAGGGAGTATGACGACACACAGGAGGAAGACCCTTAGCATCTGGGCACTGCTGAAGGTGAGCTTTACGTTCTCCATATCTTTGGGGCCTATGGCGATGAGCTTCTCCCTCACTGCCAGCCAGTTAGTGCAGTTGAGGAAGAAGTCGGCGTTGCCCATGTTCCTGAGCTGGCCGTTAGCCACGAAATCGGAATCCCCTACGACGACCATCCTGGCGTGCGGCTCCTTCTTCTCCTTGACCGCCACGGCGAGCGAAACCGGCCCCTTCCTGTCGGACGACTCGTCGAACGAGAAGGTCGTCTTCGTGAAATCGACCTCTCCCCAGCCGCTCGGGGATGTCCTGAGAAGGGTCGCGGCGTCAAGGTCGGGGTTCCTCCCCCCGGCCACATCCACCGCGCGGGCCAGGATGAACAGGACGGCGGAGTTCTTCATGCTTCCTGATATCTCGTGGCCGGTAAAGTCCTGGACGTAGAGGTTTGAGGCGTCCACGAACGGCAGCTTCCTTGCCGGGTCGACGACGATGGTGTCCGGCGTGTCAACACCCCACTTTTTCAGGAAGGAGATGAGGTTAGTCTCGCTCAGCGGGTCCAGGAGGACCAGGAGCTTGCCCCCCTTCTCCATGTACGCGTCCAGCCTGTTTACCTCCTCCGGCGGGAACGGCCTGGTCGGACCGCCGATAACCAGCACGTCGCAGTCGCCGGGCACGGACTCCTGCCCGACGAGGACCAGCTCCGCGGCCAGAATGTTCTCCCTTTCGAGCTTGTTCCCCAGCTCGGAGAAGCCGTCGATGCCGGCGTCCTTGAGCGATCCTTCGCCGTGCCCCGCGGTAAAGTACAGCCTTGTCTGCTCCCCCTCGGTGAGATCGACTATGGCGGACGTGATAGCTTCCTCGCCGCTGAAGGATTTAACCCGCGGGGGGGCCCCGAACCGCATCGCCGACCTGTCTATCTCCATCATTTCGCTGTCGGAGAGCTCCCGGCGCCTGTCACCGTACTCCATGACTATAACGTTCAGCGCGCCGATCTTGAGCTTCTTCGCGAGCATCTTGACCCTCGCCAGGTCCCGGTCCGGGTCGAGTTTCTGTATCTCTATCTTGTTTGACGCGTGCGCGTACTCCTCCAGTAGGTCCATGACGTAGGGATATGCCCTGTGGCGCGGCTGATAGAAGACGTATATTTTCAGCGGCTCTTCGAGGCCGGCCAGGACGTTCTCCGTTTTTCCTGAGAGTGTGTAAAGCTTTCCTGACGTCCAGTCGAAGAGCCTGTAATGGCGGAAGGAGAGGTAGTTCACCATGATCAATAACAGGGAGGCGACCGCCAGGCCCACGGCGAGGTTGGCTCCCGCCTTGTACCTGAGAGATCTCGAATAGGATTGCTTGCTGCGGGGCATCTTCTATCTCCACTTCCTGGAATCGATGACCTTCACCGCGAGAAAGAGGAAGAAGAGCGCGGTGCTCAGGTAATAAACGAGTGCCCGCGTGTCCACTATCCCCTTGCCGAAGTTGTCGAAATGGCGAAAGACGTTAACGTATGAGATGAGAGCCTTCCATGCCGGGTCCTCGAATATTCCATCGAGAAAGCCCACGGTCCAGATCATGGTCAGGACGATGAATGTAAATACCGCGGAAACGATCTGGTTCTTCGTCAGGGTCGAGGCAAAGGCGCCTATTGAGAGGAACATGGCTCCCAGCAGAAGGCTGCCCAGGTAGCCGCTTGCTACCGGGCCAAGATCGGGGCTCGATTGGGTCTTCAAGATCGCGACGTAGGCGAGCGTGGGCAGCCAGAGGATCGCGTAGAAGGCGAGGGCGCTCAGGTACTTGGCCGCGATCACCTCCGTATCCCTCACCGGCGCTGTCATCAGGACCTCGATGGTTCCCGACTTCTTCTCCTCGGCGAGCAGCCTCATGGTCACCACCGAGGCTATGAGCGAGAGGGTGAGGTAAAAGAAAATCGTGCCCCCGAAGAAAAACTGCATCGGCGAGCCCTCGACGGGAAACCGGGGGTTATTGAGCGCGGCAACGATAAGCCAGAAT
Organism: Candidatus Tritonobacter lacicola; assembly: GCA_030765135.1. Classification (GTDB taxonomy): domain Bacteria; phylum Auribacterota; class Tritonobacteria; order Tritonobacterales; family Tritonobacteraceae; genus Tritonobacter; species Tritonobacter lacicola. The sequence continues at coordinate 17,980 of JAVCDC010000092.1, forward strand.
GTGTACCCGTTGATAAGCGTGAAGACGGTGAGAACGATGTACGCGATCGGGGAATAGAAGTACGAGCGAAGCTCCCGCCCGAACATCGTGAGAACGTTTCTCATCGGGCATCCTCCCCGGGTTCGGGAGCGGCCTCATTCGTCGTTATATGGACGAAGATATCCTCCAGCGATACAATTTCAAGGCGCAGCTCCCTCATGGCCCACCCCTTCGAGACAGCGGCGTTGAAGATGCCCTCCCGCACGTCGGTGTTGCCGCGGGAGGTGACGCGGAAGAGATTGAATGAGTCCTCGCGCTCCAGGGTTACGTCACCGACTCCTTTCACCCGCCTAAGCCCCTCGGTCACGGCCGGCGCGTCGCCCTTTATCTCCGCCATGACCGCTGTGGCGCCGTGCATCCTGCTCGTCAATCCAGCGGGCGTGTCGAGCGCTGCGATCCTTCCATTATTGATGATGATAACACGGCCGCAGAGGGCCTCGATCTCGGGCAGTATGTGCGTGGAGAGGAGAATCGTGTACTCGCCGCCAAGCTCCTTTATGAGCTCCCTGACCTTCCTGACCTGGTTGGGATCGAGTCCTATCGTCGGCTCGTCGAGGATTAGGACCTTCGGGCTGCCCAGGAGCGCCTCCGCCAGGGCGACTCGCTGCCTGTAACCCTTGGAAAGCTGCCCCGCGATCCTGTGCCTGGCCTCCCCGATCCCGCACTTATCGATCACGTTTGAAAGGCCCCTCCTGACCGCCCGCCCCCTCAGCCCCTTCAGCTTGGCCCTGTAAGCGAGATACTCGTCAACCCTCATGTCCGGGTATAGGGGGGCGTTTTCCGGCAGATAGCCGACGTTCCTTCGAACATCCAGCGACTCCCGGAAAACGTCATGGCCCGCCACAGTCGCGTTGCCTGAATCGGCGGGCATGAAGCATGTAAGTATCCTCATCGTGGTGCTCTTGCCTGCGCCGTTCGGACCGAGGAACCCCAGGATCTCGCCCTTCTTTACATGGAAGGATATGCCGTCTACCCCGACGGTACGGCCGTACCGCTTAACGAGATTTTCAACCCTTATCAATCGATAATCCCCCCGGGAGTTATCTCTTCTTTATCGACGGGTCTCGCTTCCAATTTGCCCTCCGCGATCTCCTTCAATGCGATGCGCGCATATGGGAGATCGTACGCCTCGACCAGGGGATGGGCCCCCGCGCTGAGCTGCCGCACCCTCCGTATAACCATGTTGACGAGGAGAGACTTGTTAGAGATTTTGTTGCTTGCTTCTTTGAGCAGTGCATCGTTGTTCATACGATAAGCCCTTTCTGTCGCGAGGTTGCCGGCTATATTCCCTTAAAGCTCCGTCTACTTTAATCAGACAGCATAACATATCAAGGGTCATTTTTTAAAATGAATCGGCCACAAAGGCACTAAGGCAGTCAAAAGCTTTGTGCCTTCGTGCCTTGGTGGCCTTTCTTGAGATGAGAAAAGCCCCTCCCCGGCGCCTGCTGCGGCGCCGGGGAAAGACTTGCTTTACGGCTTTTTAATACATGCCGCCCATGCCGCCCATGCCGCCGCCCGGGGGCATTCCCGGCATCGGCTTCTCCTTCTCGGGGACATCCGTCACCAGCGCTTCCGTGGTGAGCAGGAGCCCCGCGATGGAGGCGGCGTTCTGAAGAGCAGCCCTGGCAACCTTCGTCGGGTCGATAACGCCCGCCTTCATGAGGTCCTCGTACTTCAGGGAGGTCACGTTGAAACCAACGGGTCCTTCTTTCGTCTTGACTTCCTGAACAACGATGGAGCCCTCGTAACCGGCGTTGCCGGCAAGCTGCCTGAGCGGCTCCTCCAGCGCCCGCCTGACGATGGCGACACCGGCCTTCTCGTCTTCATTCGCGGGCTTCGCCTTGTCGAGTGCCTCCTGGCACCTGAGGAGGGCAACGCCGCCGCCGGGGATGATCCCCTCTTCGACGGCCGCTCTCGTAGCGTGAAGTGCGTCCTCTACGCGCGCCTTCTTTTCCTTCATCTCCGTCTCGGTCGCTGCGCCGACGTTGATCACGGCGACTCCTCCGGCGAGCTTCGCGAGGCGCTCCTGGAGCTTCTCGCGGTCGTAGTCGGAAGTCGTATCCTCTATCTGGTGCTTGATCTGGGATATCCGCGCCTGGATATCGCGCGTCTTGCCCGCGCCCTCGATTATGGTCGTGTCGTCCTTGTCGACCGTGACGCGCTTGGCCTGTCCGAGATCGTCGAGCGTGATTTTCTCCAGCTTCAGGCCGAGGTCCTCGGTTATCGCCTTTCCGCCTGTCAGGACGGCGATATCTTCCATCATCGCCTTCCTGCGGTCGCCGAAGCCGGGCGCCTTAACGGCGCAGCACACCAGAGTGCCCCTGATCTTGTTGACCACGAGGGTCGCAAGGGCTTCGCCCTCGACGTCCTCGGCAACGATCAGCAGTGGTTTGCCCGCCTGGCTGATCTGCTGCAGGAGCGGAAGAAGGTCCTTCAGGTTCGAGATCTTCTTCTCGTGGATCAGGATGTAACAATCCTCCAGGACCGTATTCAGTGTATCGGGGTTGGTCATGAAGTAAGGGGAGAGGTATCCCTTGTCGAACTGCATGCCCTCCACGACCTCGAGGAAGGTCTCGATGGACTTCGCTTCCTCGACGGTTATCGTGCCGTCTTTTCCGACCTTCTCCATTGCGTCGGCGATGGTCTCGCCGATGTAGTGGTCGGAGTTGGCGGAGATGGCGGCCACTGCAGAAATCTGGCCCCTATCCTTGACCTCCTTGCTCATCTTCTCGAGGGACTTGACGACGGACTCCACCGCCCTATCGACGCCCCGCTTCAGGTCCATGGGGTTGCAGCCCGCGGTCACGTGCCTCAGCCCCTCGCGGTATATCGACTCGGCCAGTATCGTCGCCGTCGTAGTCCCGTCGCCTGCCACGTCGCTCGTCTTCGATGCGACCTCGCGCACCATCTGGGCGCCCATGTTCTCGTAGGGCTCCTCGAGCTCTATCTCCTTCGCTACTGTTACGCCGTCCTTCGTGATGGTCGGCGAGCCGAACTTTTTATCAAGCACGACGTTTCTTCCCTTCGGTCCCAGCGTCACCTTGACGGCTCTCGAGAGCTTCTCGATCCCCCTCAGGATGGACTGCCGGGCCTCGTCACTGAACTGTATTTGCTTGGCCATATCGTCTTTCCTTTCTTTGCTTTTTCCGGTTAACGGTTACTTTAATATTGCCAGAACGTCCTCTTCCCGGAGGATGAGGTACTCCTTGTCGTCTACGACGACATCCGTCCCCGAGTATTTGCCGATGAGAATCCTGTCGCCCTTCTTAACCTCGAAGGGAACTTTCTTGCCGGAGTCATCGATCTTGCCCGTACCGACCTCGACAACCTCCGCCTCCATCGGCTTCTCCTTGGCGGTATCGGGAATAATGATTCCGCCCTTCTTTTCCTCTTTGGCTTCCAGCCTCCTCACAAGAAGTCTGTCTCCAAGCGGCTTTATCTTCATACGCAACTCTCCTTTCTAGGTTTTTCCTTATTTTACTTCTTATCGTCGTCGACTTCCTCGAAGTCGGCCTCTATGACCTCTTCGTCGTCCTTCTTCTCGCCGGCGGCATCCCCTTTCGCCTCCGCGCCCGGCTGCGCGCCCGGCTGCGCCTGGCCCTGGGCCTGCTTGTACAGCTCCGCCGAGACCTGGTGCCAGCTCTCCTTCAGGGCTTCCGAGGCCGACTTGATCTCTTCGACGTCCTCCTTCTTGAGGGCTTCCTTCACCCTCTCGACAGCCGCCTCGACTTTGGCCTTGGCGTCTGCGCTGATCTTTTCGCCGTGCTCCTTGAGAAGCTTCTCGGCTTCGTAGACAGCCGCGTCGCCCATGTTCCTGGCGTCGGCCGCCTCGCGCCGCTTGTGGTCCTCGTCGGCGTACTCCTCGGCATCCTTCACCATCTTATTAATATCCTCCTCGTTGAGACCGCTCGACGCCTCTATCCTTATCTTCTGCTCCTTGCCGGTTCCCATGTCCTTCGCGGATACGTGGAGTATCCCGTTCGCGTCTATGTCGAACGTGACCTCGATCTGGGGCATGCCCCGGGGCGCGGGCGGGATGCCGACCAGCTGGAACCTCCCGATGGTCCTGTTGCCGGTGACCATCTCACGCTCTCCCTGTAGAACGTTGATGTCCACGCTCGTCTGGCTGTCGGAGGCAGTGCTGAATATCTCGCTCTTCTTCGTCGGGATCGTGGTGTTCCTCTCGATCAGCTTGGTGAAGACGCCGCCGAGCGTCTCGATTCCCAGGGAGAGGGGCGTGACGTCGAGGAGGAGGACATCCTTGACCTCGCCCTGCAGCACACCAGCCTGGATAGCCGCGCCGATGGCGACGACTTCGTCCGGGTTGACGCCCTTGTGCGGTTCCTTGCCGAAGAGGCTCTTCACTGTCTCCTGCACTTTCGGCATCCTCGTCTGACCGCCGACGAGTATGACCTCGTCGATGTCGCCGGGCTTAAACTTGGAGTCGGCGAGGGCTTTCTTGCAGGGCTCTATCGTCCTCTCGATCAGGCCCGCGACGAGCTGCTCCAGCTTGGCCCTTGTGAGCTTTATGGACAGGTGCTTGGGCCCCGAGGCGTCGGCGGTTATGAACGGAAGGTTGATCTCCGTCTCCGCTGACGTGGAGAGCTCGCACTTGGCCTTCTCACAGGCCTCCTTCAGCCGCTGGAGGGCCATCTTGTCCTCTCGCAGGTCTATGCCCTGGTCCTTCTTGAACTCATCGGCGACCCAGCTCATGATCTTCTCGTCGAAATCGTCTCCCCCGAGGTGCGTGTCGCCGTTGGTGGCCTTTACCTCGAATACGCCCTCGCCTATCTCGAGAATGGAGATGTCGAAAGTCCCGCCTCCAAGGTCGAAGACCGCGATCTTCTCCTCCTTCTTCTTGTCGAGGCCGTAGGCCAGGGCTGCCGCCGTGGGCTCGTTGATGATCCTCAGGACCTCCAGGCCGGCAATCTTGCCGGCGTCCTTCGTCGCCTGGCGCTGGCTGTCGTTGAAGTACGCGGGCACGGTTATGACGGCCTGCGTGACCTTCGAGCCGAGATGGGACTCCGCGTCCCGCTTGAGCTTCTGGATAATCATGGAGGAGATCTCCGGGGGCGAGTAGGTCTTGCCTCCCGCTTCGACATAGGCATCCCCGTCCTTGGCCTTGACCACCTTGAAGGGAACTATCTTGATCTCCTCGGGCACCTCGTCGTACTTCCTGCCCATGAACCGCTTTATCGAGTAAATCGTGTTCTGGTAGTTGGTCACGGCCTGCCGCTTGGCGGTCTGGCCGACGAGGCGCTCGCCGCTCTTGGTGAAGGCGACGACGGAGGGCGTTATCCTGTTCCCTTCAGCGTTTGTGATTACGGTGGGCTCCCCGCCTTCCATCACCGCTACGCAGGAGTTAGTCGTTCCGAGGTCTATTCCTATAACCTTGCCCATTTAAAAATCTCCTTCTTCGTTTATCCTTTCAAAAGCCCTTAAAATGAGCCTCTCGAGATCGATGAAATTCACCGGTTCAACCAGAAATGAATACGTGTCGAGCTCTATCAGCTTCATGATCAGCTCCGTGATGAAAAACGGGCTGATGGCGATTATGGCGAGTTTCGGACTCGCCGATCTGATTCTCCGGATGTTGAAAAGCCCCCTGCGGACATCCCTTCCAAGCCCGATAAGGCCGAGATCCACCGGCTCTTCGCGCACTGCACGCAGGGCCTCATCAGGGGAATCAGTCCAGTTGAGCCTGAAGTTGTGCCCGACGAGGCTATCCCGAAGGTCCACGTGTGGACTTGACGGATCATCCAGCATTAAGACCCATTTCTCGTCACTGAAAGTCATTTCACCCTCATTCTTTAGCAATTCCCATGCCAAGGGGCAGAAATACGGAACATATTTTTACAACATATTGAATTGAAGTAAGTTACGCCACATAACGGAGGTTGGCCCGACTCCCTCCAGTGCCATAGTGTGTGCCATATAGTCACATTCCAGCAATTATGCGTCAATATGGCCCAAACACAGCCACCCAACCTGTCCCACCCCGGAGGTGGAACAGGTTGGGTGGGGAACTATATAAAGGACGGGTTCAGTACTCCGCGCCGGCGTCGTCCGGCTCGGACGCCTGCTCCCGTATCGCCATCGCCTCCCTGTACAGGGAGGCGGCCTCCTCGGGATCTTCCCTGATATTCCCTGTCTATATCATTATGTCCCACACATCGTAGTACGCTTCGGGTATCTCTTCGACGAAACGCGAGGGCCTCAGTATCACCTCCATCCCGTCTCGCTGCCGTGCCGAGAGTGGATGAAGAAGGTAAAGCTCGTCCCTGCATCGGGTGGCGGCAACGTAGAAGAGGCGGCGCTCTTCCTCCATGGCCTCGGGATCGCCGTAGCTCGGGGCGGCCGGGAAACGCCCCTCTGCAAGCCAGAGGACGAACACCACCGGCCATTCCAGCCCCTTGGACTGGTGAACCGTGCTCAGGACGACCATCTCGTCGTCCCTGTCTTCGAAGTAGATATCCTCCGCCGTCATCCCCCCCACCATCGCGAGGTCGCTCAGGAATACCTCCACGTCATCGTAGCGCAGGGCATAATTGGCAAGCTGGCGCAGGTCCTCCACCCTGCGCTGGTAGTTGGGATACTTGCTCTTCAAGTACGTACCATATTCGCTCTCCATTACCATTCCGATCAGCTCCGCCGGTCCCCGCTCCACGTTTCTCCTCAACTTTTCCATGGTTGACACTAATCTATTCCAGCCCTTGACGGCGCCGGAGAGAAGCGCCTTGTTCATCTCTTCCTTCTTTATGGCCTCAAAGGGTTCTGAGGAAGCGGCGATGAGCTCCCATATTTTCTGCGCGCTGCGGGGTCCGACGCGGGGGAGCCTGGTCAGCACCCTCTTCCAGGCCAGCTCGTCCCCGGGGTTGTCCACGATCTTCAAATAGGAAAGGACGTCCTTTATGTGCGCCTGCTCGAAGAACCTCAGCCCGGAGCGGACAGTGAAGGGAATGTCCCGGCGTGTAAGCTCCATCTGCAGCTCCATGGAGTGGTAGTGGGAGCGGTAAAGAATCCCTATCTGCCCCAGGCCGATCCCCTCGTCCCGGAGTTCCAGTATCCTCTGGGTCACGAATACCGCCTGTTCATAGACGTCGACGGGGTGAAGCACAACCGGTTTCGCGCCCGGCGCTCTGACCGCGCGCAGGACCTTGTGAAAACCTGTATCCGCTCCCTCCAGGACTTTATTTGTCAGCTCGAGAACATCCGGCGTGGACCTGTAGTTGGTCTCAACGGTGTAAACCCGGCAGCCTGTGTAGCGTTTGGGGAAATCGCGGATATTTTTAAACAGGGCCCCCCTGAATGAGTAGATCGACTGGGAATCATCGCCCACCACCATCAGGTTTTTGTGAACGGCGGCAAGCCGGTCAACGATCTTCGCCTGTATTGGGTTGGTGTCCTGGTACTCGTCTACCAGGATATGTCTGAATCGCCGGCCGTACAGGTCCGCTACCTCGGGGTGGTCGGTAAGAAGCCCGTCGAACTTAAGGAGAAGGTCGTCGAAATCAAGGTAGTTGAGATCGTTCTTCCTCCGCTCGTAGCGTTTAAAGACACCCTCCATCCGGGAAAGAAGCGGGAGAAAGTGGTCGCACTTTTCCTCTACGGCCTCCTTCACGCCAAGGGTCGTGTTGCGGGCGTAGCTCAGGACTTCCAGCAGAACCCGCCCGCGCGGAAAACGTTGGGCTTTTATATCGATCCCTTCTTCCCTCACCGCGCTTTCCATGAGAACTCTCGAGTCCTCGCGGTCCAGAATCGTGTAGTTGGATTTTAAGCCGAGCAGGCCCGCGTGCTTCCGCAGGACCATGTTCCCCACGTGGTGAAAGGTGCCTCCCCATATCCGACCCACGTCCACCCGGACCAGGGCCTGGACGCGCCTGAGCATCTCGGTGGCGGCCTTTTTGGTGAACGTCAAAAGCAGGATGTGCTCGGGCTTTACCCCGCGTTCCAGCAGGTACGCCACCCGGTACGTGATGATCCTCGTCTTGCCGCTTCCAGCCCCCGCGATCACGAGGCCCGGGCCGTCGGAAGCCGTGACCGCCTCGAGCTGCTGTGGATTCAGCTCTTTATCATACTCGATCGCCCCGCCGGGCGAAGAAAATGCTTTCAGTGAATACTTTTTTTTCATTCCTAATGATATACTTGAACGGTCAGATTCTAAACCCATTCATCTTAAAATGAAAGAACCGGTCGATGTCAAAAGCGGACAACCTGCATAATCCGGCAGCGGTTAAGCCTAAAGCAAGGGAAAGCATTCACAAAACAACACTCGATTGGTTCGGGCAACGGGAACGAGGCAAGGTCCTGGATGTCCCGGCGGGGTATGGCCATCTGAGCCTCAAATTAAAGGAGATGGGATTCGAAGTTACCTGCGGCGAAATTGAACCGGAAATATTTAAGCTCCCCGACTTAAACTGTGTTTACACTGATCTCAGCGAAAAAATAGACGCACCGGACTCAAGCTTCGACTATACGTGCTGCGTCGACGGCCTGGAGCACGTAGCTAATCCCTTCAGGGCGGTAGAGGAGATTGCCCGCGTGCTAAAACCCGGTGGATACGCGCTTTTCAGCATTCCGAACTACGCGAACATTGAAAAACGCTTGAAGTTTCTCTGGCACGGCTACTTGACGAAGCCCGTAAGCCGTGAAAAATTTGAAAGACACGGAAAAAAACTGTTCAATTTACATATTTCTCCCATAACAGTGACACTGCTTGATTTCATCCTGGGAATAAACAACCTGGAAATCGTTGAAATCAAAGAAAACGCTCCCAAGAAAAAACAGTATGTATTGCTTCCCCTCGTCCTCCTGCTAAAGCTCGTCGATTCCTTCAGCTCCGACCACCGTAAAAAAAAGCACAGAACAGACCTGACGTTACACAGGAAAGTAATTCTTGGCGGAAATAACCTGATCTTAATAACCAGAAAAAAGCAGGGTGTCACCGGGATTATCAGCCGATGCCGTATTCCTTGATCTTGCGGTGAAGCGTCCGCCGGCTGAGACCCAGGCTTCCGGCAGCCTCCGTCTTGCTCCTGCACTCCTTCAGCGCGTCGATTATTAGCGCCTTCTCGGCCTCCTGTACCGTCATGCCCCTGAGGAGCAGGGGGGCGGCTTGAACAGGCTCTTTCAGCGGCGGGGGAAGACCGCTCTCCTCCAGCACGGTCCCCGGGCACAGGACAACCATGCTCTCGACGACGTTTCGCAGCTCCCTGACGTTCCCCGGCCAGTCGTAAACGCGAAAGGCGTCGATAACCTCCCTTGATATGGACCGAACATCCTTGTCGTTCTCGCGGCGGATCTCCCGCATGAACACGTCGGCCAGGAGGGGAATATCCCCTTTCCTCTCCCTCAGCGGCGGGAGCTTGATCGAAACTACGTTCAGCCGATAGTAGAGGTCGTCCCGGAACGTCCCCTCTTTTACCATCGCGGAGAGGTCCCGGTTGGTAGCGGCAATGAGCCTGACGTCCGCCTCTATCGTCGTGGACCCTCCGACTCGCTCGAACTTATGCTCCTCGAGTACCCTGAGAAGCTTGACCTGCGTCTCCGGCTTGATCCCGCTCACCTCGTCGAGGAAAAGCGTCCCCCCGTCGGCCATCTCGAACCTGCCGATGCGCCTCCGGCCGGCGCCCGTAAAGGCACCCTTCTCGTGGCCGAATAGCTCGCTTTCCAGGAGGCTCTCCGCCAGGGCGGCGCAGTGAACGGCGACGAAAGGCCCGTCCTTCCGCGGCCCAGCTGCGTGGATGGCGTGGGCGATCAGCTCCTTGCCCGTCCCGCTCTCGCCCTCGATCAGCACGGTCGACTTCGTGGGAGCTATCTGCCGTACAACGTCCATCACCGCCATCATCCCGGCAGAACTGCCCACGATATTCTCAAAGCCGTAACGAGAAGCCATCTGCGTCCTGAGGTTAATGTTAACTTCCTCCAGGCGCCTTCTTGAAAGCGCGCGCTCGAGGGTTATAACGAGCTCTTCTAGGTTGATCGGCTTCGTCACGTAGTCGTACGCCCCCGCCTTCATTGCATCGACTGCGATCCTCTCGGAGCCGTAGGCTGTCATCATGATAACGGTGATGCCCGGCCTTGTCCCGCGCACCTCCGTTAGAAGCTCCATACCGCTCATCCCCGGCATCTTGAGGTCCGTCAGGACGAGGTCGAGATGCGTCTCCCCGATGATTTGCAGCGCCTCCTCGCAGCTGCCCGCAAGTAGGATTTCGTACTCCGGGCGCGCCAAACCTTTCTTAAGCCCCTCGCGCGCGTTCTTCTCGTCGTCAACGATCAATATTTTGCTTTTCATCACAGTTCCTATTATAGACCAAAGACCTTAAAAGCTTGTTTTTCGACTTAATCTGCTTTTTTTGCTTTTCGTTTCGGTCTTTTGTCTATTGTCTTCTGTCTTCTGTCTGTCTTTTTTCAGGCAGCATTCTCCTGTACCTCCCGCCTATGGGAAAGCGAACGGTGAATCTCGTCCCCCTCTTCCCATCTGGCGGGAGCGTCACGTTTTCAACCTCGATCCTTCCGCCGTTGGCGCGGATGATCTTCCTGACGATCATCAAGCCCAGCCCCGACCCCTCCTCCCGTGTCGTGAAGTACGGCTCGAATATGCGGCCGAAGTCCTCCGGCCGTATTCCGCCGCCGGTGTCGGTGAAGCTGATCGAGACCTCGCCGGATCCGGCAACGGTCGTCGCCCTGAGCTCCCCGCCGTCCGGCATCGCCTGGAGGGCGTTCTTCAGTATGTTGAAGAAGGCCTGCCTGACCTGTGACCTGTCGACGTATATCCCGGGGACCTCCGCGGCGTATGAGGGCACGACGCGAACCTTTCCCTTCGAGATCTCGTGCTCCATGAAGCGGAGTGTGCTCTCGACGATCTCGTTGAGGTCCTCCATCCCCAGGCGCGGCTTCATCGGCCTGGCGGCGCGGAGGAACTGTTTGACGATGTAATCCAGCCGCCCTATCTCGTCCTTCGCGATGCCGACGTACTCCCTTATGTCTCCCCCCTCACCTGGCGGGAGCTTATCGAGATCCCTTTCGATAAGCTGCATGTAAAGGTCGAGAGATGAGAGGGGATTGCCGATCTCGTGGGCCACACCGGCGGCAAGAGATGCGAAGGCCTCCATCCTCGCCGCACTCCTCCTTACAGCCTCCCATCGCCTGTCGTCCGATATATCCCTGAACAGCACAACCGTGCCGATAGGGTTTCCGGTGTTGTCGTACAGCGGGACCGAAGACAGGTCGAAGATCCTCCCCCTCTCGACGGGAACCTGCATCCTCGTCACGCCCTCTCCGCCCGCTTTGCTTTCCCCGGCCATATCCCGCAGCCATCCCCCCTCGATTCTCCTGCCGATCATTGCATCCCGGGGCCAGCCCAGCAGGTCCCGGGCCGCCCTGTTGTAGAAAATGATATTAGACCCTTCGTCTATTACTACTATTCCCTCGAAGATACTGTCGAATATCCGTTCGGCCAGCCCTTTTTCCTTCGTGATGGTGCGGAGAAGACTCCGGATGCTGCCGCCGTCCACCCTGTCGAGTTTATTGATGAACTTGTCTATGAAATCTTTTCGCGACATTGCGAGGTCTTCCGGTTCAGGCGGCGGTCCCGTCAACACATGCAGCAACGATGCAAAGGCCGGGGATAGCGTCGGAAACGGTGATCATCCCGGAAAGTTTATTCAACTTCCCGGGATTCAACAAGGGCTATCCACCGCTGGATCTGGGAAGCCTGTGGATCATCGGGCCTGAAAATCAGGTATAGCTTGTAGTAGTGCGCGGCCTCACCGTCCTTTTTAAGGTGCTCCTTGCAGAGGTAGGCTATCGCGTAATACGCGTCGACGTACTCCGGGTCGGAACCGATGGCGCTTTTGAACTGCGAAAGCGCCTCCTCGTACCTTCCCACGAGGCCGTATATGATCCCGAGCTGATAATGGAGGGAGGCCTGATCCGGCATAAGCTCGATCGCCTTTTTGTACCACTTGATGGCGTCATCGAACTTCTCCACCCGTGCGTAGGCCCTGGCGAGAGAATAGAGCGTCCTGAAGTCATCGGGCCACAGGGAGACGGCCTTCCTGTACGCCCCTATGGCCTTGTCCGCCGAGTCGTCGAGCTCGTAGACCTTTCCCAGCTCCATCCAGAGCTTCTTCGACCTCGGGCTGAGAGCGATAGCCTCCTTGATCTTTGCGGCGCTGTCCTCAAACCTGTTTTGAAGCTGATAAACCTGGCCAAGCCTCTCGACCGCGTCGGGATTTTCGGGATTTATCTTAACGGCCTTCTCCAGCTGCATCTCCGCCTCTTCGAAGTCTCCATTCATCGCCAGGCCCAGCCCCAGCGACGTCAGAACAGAGTAATCATCAGGGCTCCGCTTCGCCGCCTCACGCAGCAATTTCAGCCCCTTGTCCTCCTCTCCCACGCCCATAAGAAGCGGCCCTAGCAGCCTCATCACGGCTACCGAGCCCGGGTCGAGCTCAAGGGCCCTCTCGTATTGCCGCCTGGCTTCACCCGCCTTTCCAATGAGGATATAGACGCCTGCCAGGCCCCTGTGCATGTTAGCGGAGCCGGGGTCGAGCTCTACGGCGCGGACAAGGTTACTGAAGTATCCCTCGAAGTCGTCGCTGCTGCCCGCGGCGAAGGCAAGCGCGTAATACGCATCGGCATACTCCGGTGATATGCTTACCGCCTTCTTGAACTGCCGCACGGCCTCGTCGTCCCGGCGGGACCTGAGAAGGACCTGCCCCTTTTCAAAGGCCTCGCGAGCCCTCCCGTCTATTTCCACCTCTCCGGGCGCACCCCCGGCCAGCAGATCCAGCGCGGAAAGGAAAGCCGTGGCGGCCCCCACCGCCCTGTTCGATTTCAGCCGGGAAAGCGCCAGCCAGTAACGGGCCTCCCAGCTTTTCTCGTCGGCACCGGCAGCCTTCGCGAACTGGACCTCGGCTTCCCGGTACTTGCCCTTCCGGTACAGCTCCTCCCCGCTGCCCATATAGCTTTTTTCGCTTCCGGTCGAGGCGCGGCTTGTAAGCGGTGAAAACGCGAGGGACACGACGGCTGCTGAAAGAAGAAGGGCCGGGAGAAAATAAGCCGCGGGATTACGCATGATCAAACCGGCGGGACGGGCCGGAACGGAGCGGCGAAAGCGGTTCGGGGAAAGCGGGCACATTAATAACGGCATCCCATTCACGTTTGAGGGGAGAGCGTTCCTATGTACTGCCCGGCGGACAGTGCGGCAGCCACGCCGTCCCCGATGGCCGTCGCAACCTGCCTCCAGGCGCCCGACCGTACGTCCCCCGCCACGAATATCCCCTTCACGGACGTCGCCATCCGCATGTCCGTCACTATATAACCACCGTCGTCCAGGTCCAGGAACCCGCGAACGAAGCCGCTGGAGGGGACACGGCCGATCGATATGAAGACGCCGGAGGTCGGAAGGCTACGGCTCTCACCCGTCAGCGTATCCCTGAGCACGACGCCCTCCACAGCTTTATCCCCGGCTATCTCCGCGATGACAGAGTTCCAGATAAAGGAGATCTTATCGCTGGAAAAGGCCTTCTCCCGGAGGAGCCCCGTAGCTCTAAGCTCGTCCCTCCTGTGAACCACGGTGACGGACCTGGCGTATTTTGTCAGAAAGAGGGCGTCGTCGATCGCCGTATCGCCGCCGCCCATCATGAGGACATCCCTGCCGGCGAAGAGGGCGCCGTCGCACGTAGCACAGTACGAGACACCCCTACCGGCAAACTCGTCCTCGCCCTTCACGCCGAGCTTCCTGACCGATGCCCCGGTCGCGATAATAACAGCCCTGCTCTTTAACGGGCGGCCGTCGGCTTTCACGATAACGGCATCGCCTTCTTTGGAGATGCCGAGGGCCTCGATGTTCTCCATCCCGGCCCCGTACTTTCGCGCCTGGCTCTCCAGCCTTGAAACGCACTCCTCTCCCGTTATTCCCTCGGGGAAACCCGGGTAGTTCCAGATGTCGGTCGCCGTGATAACCTGGCCGCCGAAAAATCCTTTCTCCAGGACGAGTGTCGAGAACCGCGCGCGCCCCGCGTATATGGCGGCGGAGAGGCCCGCCGGGCCTCCTCCGACTATTATCACATCGTACCGGGGTTGCAACTTATCCTGTTTCGAGAAAGCTCTCTTATTTCTGGGCCTTGATGGCATCAACGGGGCAGACCTCGGCGCAGGTGCCGCAGTCCGTGCAGAGCTCCGCGTTGATCTTGTATTTGTCGTCTCCCTCGCTGATCGCCTCGACCGGGCACTCAGAAAGACATGACCCGCAGGAGACACATTCATCGGTAATCACGTAAGCCATTTCACATCCTCCTTTTCAAGAAAAATTTCTAGCCGACAACAAACTATTGCCGAATATTGAAATCAATTTTCGCTATTTTGTAAGTGGCCCGAAGCAATGTCAATAGCTAATGCGGTAATCTTTGCAGGGCCCCGGCCTGTACGCGGTTCTGCAATTCCAGTACACTCCATATAGTCATAAGTGCCAATTATGTTTGCACTCTTCCGCCGCCCCGCCCGGATTCGGGCATATTTTACCAATAAACCCGGGGTCACTTATTGGCATATTTCTTGCTGGTTAATGCAGTGTACCATTGTTTTCAGCTTGCAAATGATGACAAGCTTATGTAGATTAAACAAGAGAGGGTATTACAGGAAAGCTGCGCCATGAACGCTCTACCGCGAATAATGGTCCGTGGGACAATATATTTCCTCCTCTGCGGGTTGGCACTAAACTTTTCGTGCCTCTCTGTCTCTGCCGCCGATAAATACCTCAGGGTGAACCAGGTGGGCTACCTCCCCTCGGACACCAAGGTCGCCATCGTTTCCACAAACGATAACCTCAGCAGTTGGACTTTCAGCGTTATCAAGGTCTCCGACGGCGGCGTCGCGTTCGGCCCACAGGGCGTCGGGTCGGACCAGGGTGCTTACTGCGCTTTCTCCCACAACTACCGCCTTGATTTTTCCGCCCTCAATGCGCCGGGGACATACAGGCTCAGGCTCAGCGACGGGACATCGGTGTCCCGCTCCTTCGCTATCGGCAGCCACGCGTACGCGGGGCTCCACGAAGAGGTCCTGAAGTTCTTCCGCATCCAGAGGAGCGGCTACAACCCGTTCATCCCGGCCACCTGCCATGCCTCGGGGGCGGCGGGCAACCTCGACGCGAAGTGCCTCGACGACAGCCAGGTCCGCAACATAGAGGGCGGCTGGTACGACGCGGGCGATTACATCAAGTTTCTGGTCACGACGAGCAACGTGGCGGTACTGCAGCTATTCGCGTACAACGAGAACAAGGCGAAGTTCACCGACGGATACCTGGCGGACGGTACAGCCGGGAGCAACGGCATACCCGACGTCCTGGACGAGGCGAAGCACGGCCTCGACTGGATTCTTAAAATGCACCCCTCGGCCTCAAAGCTTTACTATCAGGTCGGCGACTCAAGGGACCACGTCGGCAGATCCAGCTGGAGGCTTCCCCAGAACGACACGGTAAACTACGGCCTCGGCGGTTACCGCCCGGCTTATCACGGTATCGGCGCAAATATCGCGGGAAGGTCAGCCGCCGCCCTCGCCATGGCCGCGAAAATATGGGAGGATGACCTGGGCGACGCTGCCTACGCCGCTACATGCCTTGCCGCGGCGGAGGAGCTTTATACGCTGGCAAAGCAAAACCTTCACGCCCAGGGCGGCACGGAGGGCTACTACGCCGAGACGACCTTCTACGACGATCTGGAGCTGGCGGCAACCGAGCTCTATAAAGCGACAGGAACCCAATCCTATTTAACCGAGGCCCAAAATTACAGCAGCTCTGCCGGTTCATCCTGGGGATGGTTCGACTGGGGTGGAATAAACGCACTGGCCCATTATGAGCTCTACCCCCATGCCGACGCCGCGACAAAGGCTAACTTGAAAACCTATCTCCAGCAGGACCTCAACGAGAACCTGGATCAGGCCAACACGAACCCGTTCCGCGTCTCGACAGACTACGGCTGGGGATCTGCCAGCGTCATGACGGGGACTGTCGTGATGTGCGACCTCTACAAGAAGCTCTTCCCGGGCGAGACCACCTACGACGCCCTCCACGACGAGGTGAGGGACTACATACTCGGGAAGAACCAGTGGGACGTCTCCTGGGTTATCGGCCTCGGGAGCAACTACACGGCCGACCCCCACCACCAGATTTCGTACGTCCTCCAGAAGGAAGCAACGGGGACCTGCATCGAAGGACCCATGTCGCTGTCGGAATGGAACGGCATGGGGATCACGCTCGCCGATCCCGACGAGTACGCGGAATTCCAGTCCTCAACAGCCGTCTATCACGACGACGTGGCCGATTGGGCGACGAACGAGCCGACGATATTCCAGGCATCGCTCACACTCTGCGCCCTGGCAGACATGTCGACCGACCTCTCGGTGGCCGTCCAGAACACGATATCCGGAACGAGCCCGGCCTACATCGGCGCCAACGAGGGAGGGGCTTTCAGTGGCGCCGACCTCCAGGACAGCGGAATAAACCTTTACAGGATCTGGACCACGCTGGGCGAACTCGAATACTACGACGACGACTGGGTGGCCGACGAATATCCAGGCTGGCCGGACTACCCGTCCGCTACATACTACGGCTCACCCACGATCGCGGGCATCAAGGCCAATACCAACCTCGTACCCTGGAGCGTGTGGGATAGCGCCTTCACGGCATCACGCTGGACGGGGGCCGTTACGTTCACAACTCTCCTGGACGGCTGCCAGTCGGCCGGCTTGGAACCGCTCCTGGTGCTCAGGGCAAAGGGCCCCGATGAAGGATGGATCGACTGGATCCCCGGCGCACCCGACGGCGACGATTTCTGGCAAGAGTGGTGGGAGTATTGCTTCGCCGTGGCTTATTGGTGCAACGTCAGGAACAGCTATGCCGTGACACATTTCCAGGTCCACAACGAGCCCGATTTGAGTTCGCAGGGCTGGACGGGAACGCAGGCTCAATACGTCCAGCTCATCGAGTACGCCCACGATGCCCTCACCTTTGCGAACGACCTAGCGGGACTACCGGTCTATCTCCACGCGCCCGTCGTCTCAAACTACGCGTCCTCGT
This sequence comes from Candidatus Tritonobacter lacicola, assembly GCA_030765135.1. Taxonomy (GTDB): domain Bacteria; phylum Auribacterota; class Tritonobacteria; order Tritonobacterales; family Tritonobacteraceae; genus Tritonobacter; species Tritonobacter lacicola. Next base: position 35,099 of record JAVCDC010000092.1, read on the forward strand.
ACATCTCCTACTCGCTCGACAACGCCGATACGTATATCGATGCGGCGGACTACCACGTGTACGACAAGTACCACGACATACCGACGAGCATCCAGAGCGTAACGCAGACCGTCTCGGCCCACAATCCCGACGGCGTCCTCGAACCGGTCTGGATCACGGAATGGGGCGACCTAGACGGCAATTACGACACGGTGGCGAGGGCTGCCGCGACCGCCCAGCAGCTCATAGAGTTCGCAGAGGGAGGCGTGGAAGGAAGCGCCATCTTCATGCTTTACGACTGGGGCACCGCCGGAGGACTCATCGCGTCCGACAGCTCCAGGAAGGAGTCCTACTACGCGCACCGCCTGGCGACGAGGGCACTGGTCGGAGGCAAGCAGATACTCAACTTCTCATCCAGCGGCTCCTCGGAGAAGGTGGTGGTAACCAGAGACCTGGACGGAGTTCCCCCGGACGGCCTGTACGTGCTCGCGGCCAACGCGGGTTGCTCCGTCTCCGTCGACATCTCGGCCCTCAACGCGGGAGCGGGCACCGCCGAGATACGGGAGTACTCCAGCGACTACAGCGACGAGGTGACAGGGAACGCCACCCTCGCGGACGGCGTCTTCACTTTTACCTGTCCCGCATCGGGAGCCGCCAGCGCCTTCGTCTCGGCTGACCTCCTGGACAGCGATGGGGACAGCCTCAGCGACGGGGTCGAAGCGCAGTACGGCTCCGATCCGCTGGCGACCGACTCGGACGGCGACGGCATCGACGACCAGGACGAGACTGACTGGAACTCCGACACCGACAACGACGGCCAGATAAACGCGATGGACGTGGACAGCGACGACGACGGATACACGGATTACATGGAGGTATTCTACGGGACGAGCGCAGTCGTTTCAGGGGAATACCCCTCCATCCTGAGAGTTAACTTCCAGCCCTGGTCGTCGACCGCCCCGGACGGCTATCTCACCGACTGTGGATCGGAATACTCGAACGGGAGGGCGCACGGCTGGTGAAAGGGCAGGCACTGCCACCCTGCGGGAGCGGAAAGCCCGGCAAACCTGCCGAAAACGGGATGGTGAAATGAGATCGGTGAAGAAACAGTCCCTGGGGGTGCTGACGTTGGCAACCGCCATCGTCCCCTGTCTCATCTGCATGCACTCCCTCCGCGCTGCAGGCGACTCGACGCCGGGCAGTTTCCTGAAATCGTACGTCTCCGAGATTGACGGCTCGTCGCAGGTCTACGGCATCTACGTCCCTTCCCCGTATGATCCGCTGGTCGCCCACCCGGTCGCCATGAACGGCCACGGTTTCGGCGGCAGCGCCAACGCGAGCTTCTCGGACTGGCAGAAGAGCTGGGCGGACGCGCACGGCTGGCTCCTGGTGAAGCTCGACGGGCGCGGCAACACGTTTTACGACGGTGTGGGCGAGGACGACATGTTCCGCGTCCTCGAGGAGATCTCGGCCGAATACAATATCGACGAGGACCGTATCTACTTCGAGGGAGGCTCCATGGGCGCCACGGGAGCTTTCCGCCAGGGCTTCCGTCACCCCGATCTCTTCGCCGCCGTGGCGGGAGTGGACGGCTGGGGATACTATCCTCTCTGGCACAGGCACTGGTACGCTCCCGCCAACGATCCATACCACGTGGACGGGTCTCAGGCACCCCTCCTGCAAGCCGGATGCGCCTACCACCTTGCCGAGAATGGACGGAACCTCAACGTATGGATCATCGTCGACTCCGGCGACGGGTCCGTGTGGCCCGACAACGGAAGATATGTTCACCAGAGGCTTCAGGATCTCGGCTACTCACACGATTACACGGAGAACCCGGGGGGCCACTGCGCCTCCTACAACATCGCAGACCTCTACAACTACTTCGACGGTAAGGAGAGGGACCCCTCGCCGGACCACGTGACCCTCAAGGCCAACCAGATCCGCCACGGAGAGGCGTACTGGGTGCGAATGGACCGTCTTAAGATTTCCATGGAGTTCGGCCGGATCGACGCCCTGGTATCGGGGACGGACATACAGGTGACAACGACCAATGTCCTGGCCTACACGCTCAAACTCGCCGATAGCCCCCTCGCCGGAGAACCATCTGTAACCGTTTACCAGAACGGAAGCTCCGTTTATACGGGCACCCCGGACGAGGTGAGCGTTTACGCGACGATCGACACGATGGGTAACTCCATCACGGGCTGGTCGACAAACGATACACTCCCGTCCGTTCTCCACAAGACGGCGTCCACAGAGGGCCCCTTCGCCCACGCCTTCGAGTCCAGTTTCATCGTCGTCTATGGAGACACTCAAGACCAGCAGGAAGCTAATAATTTCTGCGCGGACTGGAACTCCTGGATGAAGGCGTCGATCACCTCCATTCCGGATTCGTCCGTGACACAAGACGATATTGATAACTCCAACCTCATCCTCTTCGGAACCGAGAATTCCAACTCGATCATTGCCTCTATCGCCGCAAATCTTCCATTTTCCGTCACCCAGAGCACGATCGCAATAAACGGTGAGAGCTACGACAGCACAACGCACGGGATATTCGTTATATATCCAAACCCGGCCAACCAATCCAGGTATATCGCCATCTGCCACGGTGAGATCAGCGGAGACACTGCGAAGAAGATGGAGGCGCTTCCGTGGTACTGGCCGGACTTCGTCGTCTTCGATAGCGTGAATTCGCCTCCCATGTCCGTCCAGGCACCGTACCTTTACCTCGCCGGCTCCTTCGTGGACAGCGGCTTCTTCGACCAGTACTGGAAAACTCCTAACGACGACACCGACGGCGATGGCCTGCCGAACTCGCTGGATTCGGATGATGACGGGGATACACTGAGCGACGCGAACGAAAATCTCTATGGCTCCAATCCGCTGAACGCCGACTCCGATGGTGACGGTGTCACCGACGGCAGCGAGGTGGAATGGAACGTTGACACCGATAGCGACAGCATGATCAACGCGATGGACGTCGACAGCGACAACGACGGATACACGGACTACATGGAGAGCTTCTACGGGACGAGCCCTGTCGTTTCAGGGGAATACCCCTCCATCCTGAGAGTCAACTTCCAGCCGCAGGGTGCATCCGCTCCGGGCGGCTTCCTCAAGGACAGCGGGTCGGGCTACACGACCGGCAGGGCGTACGGCTGGTAACGGGGAAAGAGGCTTACGCCCCCTGCTCCACGGCCTGCTCTTCCCTCCCCCCCGCCGGCTTATCCCTGAGTTTTTTATACACGGCGGCCGACGCGTCGAAAGTGTCGTTCAACGCCTTGAGCGGGGCCGCGATGATGTTGTAGGTCAGGGCGGCCGTGAAAAGGATGGGAGCGAACGCCGCGATACCTATCACGTAGCCGAGCTCCGTGTTGGCCTTCTCCGCCGTCTCCTCCACGTCCTGGAGCGCCCCCCTGACTCCCGTCTTCTCTTTCTCTCCGATCGCCGCGCCGGTAACCACCAGAAACACCAGGGCAACAGAGATTATCACCAAGCGCTTCATGACCTCCTCGCCTCCTCTGTGAAAAGGATTAGCATTGTTATATCTGCCATGACTCCGAACCTCTTAAATTTTCTACCAGATAGTACTGCATAGTTCAACTGAAAACTCGATAATGACAAGGAAGAGATGAACCGGAAATTGAAAAATAGTACACTGAATAGTTAAGAACAAGATTTAATACTCACAACCCAAGTTGACAAGCGACTATCTTGAAATTTTCGAGAAGATGGATTCAGGTAACGGTTAGGGTAAGGAAGCCCGTTTCGGCCAGGGTAAAGGTTACGGAAGATGTAATAGACGATAACCGTAGCCAAAAGACGAAACGGGCATAGTTACCGTCACCCATAACCTCTTTACAATGGAAGTTGCGTTCCTCACGTGCTATAGATGAAATAGCTGTACGTATAAGCTAAGAACACGCCATGCGATATAGAACAACGAAGACGGCAGGGTGAAGAGAAGACAAGAAATAACGATCTGTGCTTGTATCTTCGGAGTTGCCTTCATCATACGCCTCGTTTACATCCTGCAGCTCAGGACCTCCCCCTACTTCGACTTCCCCATCCTCGATCTGCTTGCTTACCACGACTGGGCACTCAGGATCGCGCGCGGGGACTGGCTGGGACAGTATGTCTTCCGGCAGGCCCCCCTTTACCCTTACATTCTTGCCCTCTTCTACAAAGCTGCAGGCCCCGATCTCCTCATGGTGCGCGTGATACAGATCGTCATGGGCAGCCTGAGCTGCGTCCTCATATACCGGCTGGGGGCAGCCTGCTTCGGTGAGCGGGAGGGCGTCATCGCCGGAATACTATCCTGTTGTTACGCTCCCTTCATCTTCTATGACGGGATGATAATGAAGACGTCGCTCGGGATATTCCTCAACCTGCTGCTGGTCCTGCTCCTCCTCAAGCGCAGACCCGGGAAAGGGACCGCGCGCCTGTTCGGCGCGGGAATAATCCTCGGCCTCTCGGCGCTGGTGAAGGAGAACATGCTCATCCTGGCCCCGATCCTGGCGCTCTGGCTCGCCCTCTCCGAACGGAAGGTCCGGCCAGCGGCCCTCTTACTCGCGGGCGTGATTATCGTCACGGCCCCCGTTACTGCCCGGAACTACGTCGTCGGGCGCGACTTCGTTCCCATCGCCTGCAACTTCGGCTTCACCCTTTACAGCGGTAATAACCCGTCGGCGGACGGGACACAGCAGCCGCCGGCAGCCATTCGAAGGACGCCCCGGTATGAGTACCCCGACTACAAGCTCCTCGCGGAAAGGGCCACGGGCAAGACGCTCAAGCCATCGGAGGTCTCGGCTTTCTGGGCGGGGCAGGCAACGAAATTCGCCAAGACCTATCCCCTTTCAGCATTAAAGCTCCTGGCACTGAAGCTGGCCCTCTTCTGGAACTCGTACGAGATCGCGGATAACCACAACCTCTACTTCTTCAAAACGCTGTTCCCTGTTTTGAGGGCCGCCCCCCTGGGCTTCGGCATTATAGGCCCGCTCGGCCTCTTCGGGATGGTCCTGTTCATGCGAAACTGGAGAAAGTGCCTGGTACTTTACCTCTTCATCCTCTCCTACATGGTCTCCGTGGTCATTTTTTACGTTTCGGCCAGGTTCAGGCTTCCCGCCGTCCCCTTCCTGATACTTTTCGCCTCGGCAAGCCTCGTAACCCTCTACGACTGGTTGCGGGACGGGAGGTGGAGATATCTCATCCCGGCTCTTGCTTCGCTCGCTATCCTCTGCGTAATCGTCGGGGGATGGCGGGTGTGCCCTGACTATCTGACCCTGTATCCCCCGATACGGTTCGACGCCGAGTACTACAACCTGGGCGAGACATATAACAAGGCCGGCCAACCTCGGGAGGCTCTCGCCACATACCGGAAAGCGATAGAGATAAACCCGATGCACGCCGCTGCCTATAATAACCTGGGCTCCCTCTACGATTCCCTCGGGAAAAAAGAGGAGGCCATCGAGTCTTTCAGGTCGGCGACCAGGATAAATCCGGGGTACTCCCTCGCCCACTACAACCTCGCCCTCGCCCTCCTCAAATCGGGCTATGAGAAGGAGGCGGCGAAGGAGATCGAGCTATCGATAAAAACGGACCCCGGCTACGTCGATCCGCACTTCAAACTCGGTCTCTACTACAACACGAGGGGGAAGCCGGACAGGGCGGTCGCCGAGTTCAGGAAAGCCCTCTCCGGGCACGGGGACAGGGCCGTCATCCACGACAATATAGGGACCATATTCCTCGAGCAAGGCAAGACCGAAGAAGCCTTCCGGGAGTTCACAATGGCCCTCAGGGCGAACCCCCTCTACGCGGAAGGGCACAATAAGCTCGGCATACTCATGGCGCGCGCCGGCGACCAGAAGGGCGCCGCCAGGCTCTTCCGCAAGGCCATAACCCTCGACCCTCTCAACGCAATGGCCTACAGCAACCTGGGAAGCTCCTGCCTCCAGCGCGAACGCACCGATGAAGCCATCGTGTACTATAAAAAAGCGGTCAAAATCGACCCGGAGCTGAAAGAGACCTACGAACTCCTGGCCATCGCGTACCAGCGGAAAGGTGACATGGGGACGGCCTCCGGGTACCGCAGGAAGGCCCTGGAGGTAGCGCGCAGGAACAAGGCCGGAAATCAGAGGTCAGAGTAGGGGCGGGTTTGAAACCCGCCCGTACAAGAATTCGAAGAACCGATAATAAGTAGAGCAATGGTAAAGAAAAGGCTAAAAGGTATGATTGAACCTTTACTAGCAGGCATCCTAATTGGCTTTCTCCTTGGCTTATTCAAGGTGCTCCTCTTGTTCTTGTTCAGCAATCTTTATAGAAACCTGCCCATACCCCCAATCATCATGCTTCTGAACACTTCCATTAATCGCTGGGTTTTGTTCACCGTGGTTGCATTTCTCCTTCTCAACTTTACTTTCGCTTTTGCTCGAAAAATGGGTGCCCTGATAAAAAAAGAGCATTTCCAAATAGATAGCAACAAAATCATCAGCCAGATTCTGGCTTTGATATTATCTTTGGTTATCGCATATTTACTATTAGGCTACCGCTACCCAATCGGCCGTCTTTTAGGCACCCTCTTTCCCTTAAAAGTGGTTCGTACACTCCGCCTCCCTGATTTGGCCGTTCTCGGGACCTTCCCAATATTCTTATTCTTTCTGTACCGTGTACTGGGTAAAGTGGATTACCGCATTGTTGCTACAAACCTGGCCAGTGTTATCAGATCCCGTTTCGTTAAACTATGCTCTCTCGTTACCCTGTCGCTCATAGTACTGCTCAATATCTTCGGATATACGATCCGTCAATCATTGAAAGAAGAGAAGAGCTGTCTGATCATCCTTGTGGACTGTTTGAGAGCCGATCATGTAAGCGCCTACGGTTATCACAGGACAACAACTCCTTATATCGATTCTCTGGTAAAAGATGGTGTCTTATTTGATTACGCCATTAGCCAGTCGAATTGGACGAAGCCTTCCATGGCCTCGCTATTCACCTCGCTCTACCCCTCTCAGCACAAAGCTTGGAGAGGGCCGTTTGGTGCAGGCCAGACGATAGCAGCACATCGAATGAGCGACGCTTTAAACGAGGAATTTATAACACTAGGGGAAGCGTTCAAAGAAAATGGATTTATAACAGGGGCATTTATTAATCAGCCTAACCTGGCGGGTTACCTGGGTTTCTCACAGGGGTTCGACTATTATGATTGGAAATTGACGGATGGCAGAATAAACAGCCTGTTTTTACGATGGCTGCCCAGGCTGAAATTCTTCGCTTATATCCACTATAATGATCTTCACTATCCTTATGCTCCCAGCGAGGCATTCGACGTATATTCAAATTATGAAAGTGAACTAACAAAACAAGGGGATGAGTGGAGACTATTACAGAGAGTCAATCGAAGAGAGATCACCCTCTCGGTCAGTGACTTGAAAAAGCTGGAAGGACTTTATGACGGCCAGCTTAAAGAAGCAGATAATAGGGTAGGCCTTCTGATAGAAGAGCTGAAGAAAAGGGGGGAGTATGCTAAAACAATGGTTATAGTAACTGCCGATCACGGTGAAGGCTTTTGGGAACATGGAACTATCCTTCATGGCTTGGAGAATCTCTACGGAGAACTCGTTAGGGTTCCACTAATCATTAAATTCCCCTTCAATAAATTTAAGGGAAAAAAGATTTCGGAGCCTGTCCAGCTAATTGATATTATGCCGACAGCATTAGCATATTTCGATATAGAGGCTCCTGAATACCTCTCCGGAAATAATCTCTTGCCATATATTGAACAAGGCAGCGAACGAGAAAATCCTGCATTTACGGAAACGGAAAGAACTAAGGCAGTGTACTATAAGGGCCACAAATATATACTTCATCCCGAAACGGGAAGAGAAGAAGTTTACCGGTATGATGCCGACCCTTCTGAATCGCGTAATCTCATAAGCACGATAGAGAAGAGAACCATGGACGAGTATAAGGCCATGATTGCAAGCTGGATGGATCGATGCAAAAAGTTTGCGGAAAGTAAAAAAATCGAGAGAAAGGCGGTAGAGAAAGACGATATAAAGAAACTGAAAGCTCTTGGATATATTCAGTAATGGGGGTATGCACTTGACTCCAGTTACCCATATATTGCAGGTTTTCGCCCTCGTACATACTTAACCATTGTTTTAAGCGGAACGGGTTCGACTGCCACAGCTTGCTGAAGCAATCGATAAAACAATTAGCCTCTGTCCTCCGACTTCTGGATCTTTACCACGATCGGCTCAGGGTCCGGCCCATGATATATGATGTACCTGACGCCGAGCCCCCTCAACCTCCGGGACAGGCCCTCTTCAATCTTCCCGTCCGAGACGCCGATGGACCGCGGGAGCGTCCTCAACAGGGAGTAGTCGTCCCTGCTCACTCTGGAAAGCGCACCGCATAGAAGCTTCTTCTCGTGGACCGTCTGGCCGTACATGTAAAAACAGACATCGTAATAATCATGGAGGGGTATCTCAAGAACGGCGAAATCCCCCTCCTCCGCCGCGAGCCGGTCGTATATGCGGTAGTACCCGAGGGGGTCGATAAGGTTCGGCAAGGGGCAGAATTCCATCATGACTAGGGCGACAACGATCGGGCAGAGGAGCCCTCCACAGGACCGAAGCGACGGCCTGAGGCGGAGGAAACCGTACCCGGCAAGTACCGCCACGGCGAAGGAGACCACGATGGAAAAGCGTCCCGGAACCCGGAAGACCTTCGCGAAGGGGATAATATCGGCAACAAAATAAAACGGAAGGCGTATTCTTATTATCCATTTCCAGATATGGAGATAGGGGCCGAGAGATATAATCGCCGCCGCCGACCCCAGCAGCACCCAGAACAGCATCTCTTTCCCTCTCCTCACCATAAGGGCGCAGAGACAGAGGAAGAGGGGGATGTATCCCAGGAAGGTCTCGCACCCGTTCATCCCATTGCGTCCGAAGTCGCTTCCCAGGCCCAGCCTTCCCGGGATGGTGAGAGGCGAATACGGGACAACGTATGCAAGGAGATTGGTTGAATACCTGACGAGGTCGTCATCGGTATGGACAGCGGCGCCGGCCTCGCGAAACAGGGGCCGCAGGAGAGGAGAGACGAGAACCAGGGCGATCGCGAAAAAGACGGCGACAGCCCGCAATGCCCTGGCCCGATCCCCCTTCCACATCCGGCAGAAGATCGCCACCGCCAGAAACAGCATGATAAAAACGGCCATGAGGTAAGAGGTATAGACCGTAAAGACGAAAACGGCGGCAGATAGAACAGCGTACTTCATCTCTCCTCTTTCCAGCATCCGGGTCATGGGGTACGCGGCAAGGGGCAGCCAGAAAGTGCTCAGCCCGTCGAGAGAGTTGAGATGCCACATCCTGAAGGGAGCGAAGGCGAATATCACCCCGCTCACGATTCCGGCAGCCATGCTCCCCGTCCGCTTCCACACGAAGAAGTACATGAAATAACCGGAGAGGACGAAGGTGGACATGACGATGAGGTTGTAACCCAGGACCAGGCCCGCCCGTCCGCCGGGAAACACCTGGAGGGGTATAGACGCTATTCCGTACGGAAGGGTCAGCGTGTGGAAGATGAGGCTCTTTCCCCGGGGATGGAAGAGGTACTCCGTGAAATAAGGGTTGGTGCCAAGGTCGACGAGCGACTTCTTCGCCCACCAGAGGTTCCAGAGAAAAGCGAGGTGGTCACCGCTCCTGTCTCCGAAGGAGACGGCGTCGGCCAGGTGAAAGCACAGGGGATACGTGCCGACGCACGTAAGGAAAAGAAACAGGGCCGCCACTGCAACATGCTTTTTCATGATAGACCGACAATCATTTTGAATCTTATCTTTTAATTAAACCCTATAAACACTAAAGCCACTAAAATGAACCGCAAAGGCGCAAAGTTCGCAGAGCGAAGCTGCAAAGTTACTTAATCTCCTTAAATCCCTTTCTTCTTTATCCTTTCTATCGTGCTGGATACCGAAGCCACCACCCAACCGAGCGCCTCAAATTAAAGCGCTATGAATTTTTCTCGCACAATCAGCAATCCAGCAGTTAACCTCTTCAGACAACACACTTTTCCGAACTATCAAGGGATAATCCGTTTAATCCGTATAATCCGCGGTTTTATTTTTTATGCTTATCACCTTACACGTCACACGGTTCACGTTCTTATCTTAACCGGGAGGGTTCCTTCCGCGGCAATTTTTCCGGAGAGAACGTCCGCCGCGGCCTCCAGGCTCGCATCCGAATAGCTGTACGTGGCAAGGACCGCGGCCGCCCTCTCCAGACCGCCCAGGCCGTAAGGCGTCCCGGTGTCGATGCAGATGAGGTCCCCGCATTTCTCCGCGACGGCGGCGGAGAGCTCGAGCTGGCGCGCGTGGTGACGGCAGTCGTGTGCGAGAAAGATGCAGTAGCGCGCGCCGTCCGATTTGCCTGCCGCCTCACGTATCTCCTCCTCCGACGGAGAGAGCCCCACGAGGACGGACCCGGTTCGCTCGTGCCGTCCGCGAAGCAAACCGGCAAAAAGGGAGGGGCCGTCGGAGCGGCCCGGGTATCTAGTCTCGACGATAAAAATCCGCTCACCCGCCCCAGGCTCAAGGGGGAGCAGGCCCGGCTCCACCCGGACGGCCGTTACCGACGCCCGCGCTATCTCCCGGCAGAGCTCCTCCATCTCGCGGCGCGAAAAACCCCCGCTGACGCCCCCGACCCTCCCCCGCGCGGCGTCCAGCCTTCCCCGTTTCTCACGGATGCTCTCCCGCGGGATATCTCCTTTCCCGACAGCCTCTCTCACACTGCGGGTCACACCTTCCAGCGTCTCCTCACCCTCACAGATAAGCACCAAATCCCCTCCCGCGCCGAGAAACCTTACCGCGGCCTCTTCCACGGACATCCTCCCGGATATGGCCTTCATGCACAGGTCGTCGGAGATAACGGCGCAGTCACGGGCCGGATCGCTCCCGAGAAGTCCGTTTATTACCCTGGCGGAGACCGTGGCCGGAAAGGGGTCGAGGCGCGTGTACGACGCGTGCGAGATCATGACAAAGTCGGTGCCCGTCTCGCGAAATGGCCGTACGTCGATTCTCATCAACTCCCCCTGAGAAGCATCGATGGGCGTTGTGGCGTGGTGGGGATCGAAGCCGGCCCTCCCCAGGCCGGGGAAATGCTTGGCGGTCGAGAGGGCCCCGCCGTCCCGTATCCCTTCCGCGCAGGCTCTTCCCAGCTCCGCCACCATGCGGGGATCGTCACCATAGGATCTCGTGCCGATAACACGGTTGCCGGGACCTGAAATGACGTCCACGACGGGGGCTAAAACCAGGTTGAGGCCGAGGTCCCTGATCTGGAGGGCGGTCATCCTTCCCGCCCTCCCGGCTAGGTCCGGAGACCGCGAGGCCCCGAGGGCCATGTTGCCCGGCAGTACCGCGCGCCCCCTGCCGACGCGGCATACCCTGCCCCCTTCCTGGTCGATGGCCAGGAGGGGCGGCTCGTGCGGGGAGAGGGCAAGGATCTCCCTGCAGACGGAGGCGAGCTGCTCCTCCGATTCCACGTTGCGCTGCAGGAATATAACCCCGCCGACCCCTATCTCGCCAACGGCCTTCTTCAGAAAAGGCGAGAGGGATGTCCCCTCGAAGCCGACCATGATGAGGGCGGCGGCCTCCCGTTCAGTCATCATGTCCTATCCCGTGACCTCTATCGTCATGTTATCCTCGGCCCGGATGACCTCGCCGGGATACTCCGATTTCGCCCCGGCAACGACATCAACCTCATCGCACGGGGGGTAGAAATGCGTGAGGACGAGCTTCCCGCAGCCGGCCTCGCGTGCGACCTTTCCGGCCAGGGATGGAGTGAGGTGCCCCCTGACTTTCATCCCGTCGGGATACGAGCACTCGAGGAGGGCGATATCCGCCCCGCGAGCTATCCTGACCAGGTTTTCGCAGTAATCGCTGTCGCCGGAGTAGGCGATAACCTTTCCGCTCTCGTGTTCGAACCTGTAAGCGAGGGCGTTATCCGTGTGCTCGACCGGCAGGCATCCAATATTCCAGTCGATAAAATCGAAGCTGCCATGGGAAATTTCTCTCACTTCCAGCTTGAAGGTCTCGGGCTCAAGCCACGGCGTATAAAGCTCCCTGAACCCGTCAAGGAGCTGTCCGGTGCCGGGCGGTCCCGCGATCAAGAGGGCCTTCGTCCTGGGGTCATCCGGCAGACGGGACGCGAAGAGAAACTGCGCCAGGGAGGCGGTATGGTCGACGTGTAGATGCGAGTAGAAGATGGCGTCTATGTCGTGAAAATCATATCCAGCCCGCGCGATGGCCTGCATCGTCCCCGGACCGCTCTCTACGAGGATGCACGATCGCCCTGTCTGGAGGAGGTACCCGGACGATCTCCTCCGTGCCGAGGGAATAGCCGTCCCGGATCCGAGAACGACCAACTCGATCATTGCTTTGGTGCTCATTTCAAATTATTCTCTGCGCCCTTTGCGGCTCCGCGGTTGATTTTATCATTCTTTGATATTAACGGTACGTTCCCTTCAGGGCGAAGAGCGCGAGGAGGAAGACGGTAACGGAGAGAAGAAGGATCGCAACCCAGGAGAATACAAGAAAGGTCTTGAAACGCGCCCTCACCGCGGACCCCCCGCCTCCGGCCTCCCCGGCCGGCCCGGAGGAGAGCGCCCCAGGCGGTTCCAGTCGCCGCTACCGTACTTGACCCGGCAGAGCCTTTGCGCCTCTTCCTTCTCCTCCTTGGAAAGCTCGCCCTCCACAATCTCCCAGCCCAGCGCAGCACCAAGGCCCTCCCGGAGCAGCTCGCAGAAACCGTCGATATCAAACCCCTCTTCAATCAAGAGATTGCCCTGGTACAGGAAAGCCCCGCCACGCCGCATCTGGGCGGCCCCGTATATCTTTCTGCCGGCGCCAACGATATCATAGGCGCACGGGTTGGAGAAACAGTCAATCCCGGCGTTCCATGAAGTTGAGCCGGGGACGAGAGAATTTTTGACACCCAGGGCGGAGAGAGCGTCCCCCACAACGGAATTAACCGCCCTATACAGCAAACTGGACCGGTTTACCCGCTTCCGCGGCAGGCCATTGCGCCCGGCCCACTCTTCCAGCGACGAGACGCCGCCAGCCATCGCGACGGTCGCGCATTCACAGTGATAGACCACCCCCCCGCCCGTCGGCCTCCTGACGACATCCGTTTCCGCGCAGCCCGAGGTGTCCACGGCTGCGGGATCTATGCGGTATCCGAAGGTAACCGAGGGACGGCTCCAGCAGTAGACACGAATGGTCTGGGGCGAGAAATGATTCAGGTACGAAAGGAGCAACGCTTCATCGACGGCCATGTTCATCGAGGCGTAACCCGCCGTCAGCGGGATGAAGCGGTATCTGCTGGGGACAACATCTCCAGGCATGCTTTAAAAGAGAATCCGGAGCTCACACCCCGGTCCCGTATTTATCGCTGTACTCCTCGCTTGTGAGAAGGTCCTCGATCTCCTCCGGGTCGGCCATCTCCATGATAAACATCCATCCCGCGCGGTAGGGCTCGAAATTCACGAGCTCGGGCTCCTCGTCGAGATTATCGTTTACCTCCAAAACCTTGCCCGACAGGGGGGACTTGATGCTGACCGCCGTCTTTACAGATTCCACGACCGCGCAGTCATCCGACGCCTCGAGCTCCGTTCCTACATGCGGAAGTTCGACGTAGACGATATCCCCGAGCTCGTCCTGCGCGAAATCGGTTATCCCGATTCGGGCCATTGTTTTCTCCTCGACTTTGACCCACAAATGCTCTGTCGAGTACCTTCTGTCCGACTTGATCTGCACCCTAGTACCCTTTCTTTTCCTCCAGTCCGGTAACTATTTTAACGCTGGCGCTGGCACCGATCCTCGTCGCCCCGGCCTCGATCATCTTCTCGGCGTCGGCAGCGCTTCTCACGCCTCCCGAGGCCTTCACACCCATACCGGGTCCGACCGTCCTTCTCATGAGAGAGATATCTTCGACCGTGGCCCCTCCGGTGCTGAACCCCGTCGAGGTCTTGACAAAATTGGCGCCGGCCCTTTTGGTAATCTCGCACGCTGTTACCTTTTCATCGTCGGTCAGCAGGCAGGTCTCAAGGATAACCTTCACTAACACACCGGGCCTTGCCGCCCTGACAACGCCCCGGATGTCCTCTTCAACGTACCGGTAGTTCTTCGATTTCAGCTCGCCCACGTTAATGACCATGTCTATCTCGCTCGCGCCGTTGTTGATGGCGTTGCGGGTCTCGTAAGCCTTTGTGGCGCTCGTGGTCGCCCCCAGCGGGAACCCCACGACGGTGCACACCTTGACGTCCGTCCGCCTCAGGCGGCGCGCGCAGAGGGGGACCCATACGGGATTGATGCATACGCTCATGAAATCGAAGATGTCCGCCTCCCCGCAGAGCCTCATGACTTCCTCCTCCGTCGCCTCGGGCTTGAGAAGCGTGTGATCGATCATTTTGCCGAGGCCCTTGGGAACGCTGGTTATTCCTAGCGTTGAGGCAACCCTGCTCGCGCCGTTCGACATGATCGCTTTGACGGCATCGGGGCGCTTCTCGACGCACAGGCCGCACGAGACACACAAACCATCATTCTGGTCGGAACATGGCACCGTGGGATCACACGCCTCGATCCTGCCCATGATCTCCCTGGTTATTCTCTCTACAAGCTCGTCCACTTCAGATCCCCTCTTCTATGGCCATTATCTTATCGACCCTTCTCTTGTGCCGCCCGCCTCCGAACGGTGTCGAAAGCCATGTTCTAACCATCTCCCTGGCCAGCTCCATGTCTATCATCTTCCCCCCGAGAGTGAGGACGTTGGCGTCGTTGTGCTCCCTCGAATTCGAAACGGTCTTCATATCGTAGCACATCGCCGCCCTGATTCCCTTCACCTTGTTGGCGGCCATGCAGGACCCGATGCCGGCCGCGTCCACTATTATACCGCGCTCGAACCCGCCCTCCGACACCGCCTCTGCGACCGCCCTGGCGTAGTCGGGATAGTCAACGGCTTCCGGGGTGTAGGTACCGAAGTCTCTCACGCGGCAGCCGAGGTCTTCGATGAAGTTCTTGAGCCTGTTCTTCATCTCGAGCCCCCCGTGGTCGCACCCCATGGCGACCCTCCTGACAAGGGGTCTGGGCTTCCCGACAGGATTGTCCTGACCCGAAGTCGACGCGGCTTCGACCGCCATGGCGTCCCTGACAAGCTTTTCTATTACTGCTTTAGTCGGTATTTCTTTATCCATCTTCGAAGCGGGGGCGAAAAATTTGTGTTGAGATTAGCAAAGGGCCTATATGCTGTCAACCACATTTTGCTTGACTGTCCAAACTATTTAGAAATGTCCCCTTCTAAACTATTTAGAAGTGTCCCCCTGAAAGCAAAATCAAAGAAAGGTTGTTTATGTGCATCTAACAGGCTGAGTGAAGCTCTCAGAAGGCTCTCTGAG
>JAVCDC010000111.1 GCA_030765135.1 Candidatus Tritonobacter lacicola
AATTGCGAATTTATTTATATCTTTTTGGGGAAGAAGCAGTAACGAAAGGTGTCCCTCTTGTTTGGATTGAAGAACAGTCGTAGAAAGAGTTTTCGCGGCAGGCTGTTCCCTCCCGCCTGGCTCGAGATAATACGAAGAAACGTGCCATATTACCGGCTGCTCCCCGAGGAGGACCGGAAAGAGCTGCTGGGGGATATCCTGGTCTTCCTGGGCGAGAAGCGCTTCGAGGGGTGCGGCGGCCTGGAAATGACCGATGAGATCAAGGTGACCATCGCCGCGCAGGCCTGTATTCTCCTCCTGCATCGCCAAAACAGCGACTATCCGCGTCTGGAGTCTATTCTCGTCTACCCTTACGCTTATATGGCCAGGGGCGTGAGGCGGAGTGAGGGGACGGGGATGATCCGTGAAGGGGACGAGGTCCGCGCCGGCGAATCGTGGCTGCGGGGAGCCGTTGTCCTTTCCTGGGACGACGTCAAGAAGAGCTCGAGGGACGTTCATGGCGGGCACAATGTCGTACTTCACGAGTTCGCTCACCAGCTTGACCAGGAGAGCGGCGTGGCCGATGGGGCCCCCGTCCTGCCGAGTAGCTCCATGTACGTCGCCTGGGCCCGCGTCCTGGGGAAGGAGTACGGGCAATTATTGAAAGATATTGACCACCAACGAAGGACCGACATCGACGCTTACGGGGCTACAAACCCCGCCGAGTTCTTCGCCGTGGTTACCGAGTGCTTTTTCGAGAAGCCGGTCGAGCTGAGAGAGAGACACCCCGGGCTTTATAAGGAGTTGAAGCTTTTTTACCGTCAGGACCCTGCTTCACTGCGCGTGGCGGGAGAAGCGTGAGAATATGCTGAGCTGAAATATATGTTGACTGTATCGCGGGGAGTGCTATCATTGGCGCAGTAGAGTTGGAGTAGGGCGTTGGTTCAAAAAGGTGTTTTTACTGTTGGCCGTGGGTGCGTTACTCGAACTCACGGCCGTTTTTTGAACCGGCCGACATGAAAGGAGTTGTTGGAGATGCAGAAAGGTACAGTTAAGTGGTTCAGCGATCGCAAGGGCTTCGGGTTCATATCGCTTGAGTCTGGTGAGGATGTCTTCGTTCACCACACTGCGATCAAGGGCGACGGCTTCAAGACCTTGAGTGACGGAGAGGTTGTGGAGCTGGAAGTGGGCGCAGGTCCCAAGGGCCAGCGCGCTGTCAGCGTGGAACGGCTGCAGCAGTTGTAGGACGTTGTCCGGTGACATGAGCCCCGGCCCCCCGCAGGGGGGCCGGGGCTTTTTCGTGGCCGCGATATACGGCTGCTTTATTCCTTTTTACTCTTCTTGCTAGCCGCGCGCTTCTTCCTTTTCTTCTTCTTCGCTTTCTTTTTCTTTACCGGCTGGTCTTCCTCGACTTTGCTGAGGCGGGCCGCCCGGATCTCCTCGATGATGTAAGCTCCTTCGACCCTCGTCCGCACGAGGCATATGCCGTCGGTGCGAATCTCCTTTACGACGCCCTTTCTTACCTTGATTGACGATGGCCTGGCACCGGCTCTCCACTCAACCTTGTCCTTCGGCTGCAGCTTTGCCATATTCATACCTCCTTTTTGACTGATTACCGCGGATAGGTTAGCAACTTTTTATCGCGATGTCTATCTGAAAGACAAGAAACTGACAAGAGACTGGAAATATGAAAGCATGGAAATATGAAAATAATGAACCATAAAGACGTGAAACGTGAAACGGAGAAAAAGAAACAAGAAAGAACGTGGAACGTGTAATGTGTAACGTGTAACGTGTAACGAAAAACAAGAAACAAGAAACAAGAAACAAGAAAGAACGTGGAACGTGTAATGTGTAACGAAAAAAAAGAAAAAAGAAACAAGAAACAGGATACAAGAAACAAGATGCAGGATTCAAAAAAGACAGAATGCGTGAAGCGGGAAAAATGATGGACGAGGGATGAAAGAAAAGACGAACAACCAATGTTCAAAAAAAGTTTTATCCACGAATTACACAAATTAACACGAATTTGAAAAACAAAGCCACTGAAACCCTGAAGGTAAAGACTGTTGGAAATTGAAGGTTGAAAGGGATGCTGGAAAATTGAAAACACATCTTAGGCGGGCAAGCTTGAAACTTGTAGCGGCCATCCGAATACTTTTAACGCAATACTCATCACGCACGACGCAATACGAGATACGAACGACGAAACACGCGGTGCGATGCTGGATGCGGTGCCGGCCGGCGGCCGCTATAGTTCGTGGCCGGGCAGGCCGGAGTTGCACTCAGGGTTTGTATCGATTGCGTTGATGCTGTACGAGCTGCCGGTCGGCTCTTCGGGTATTTGGTTGTTCCTTAAATATACACTGATTTCATCCGGAGACGGGATGTATGAGCCGGGGGCGTCGTGCTCTATGGCGAACTGCTCCTTGGCGGCCTGGATTAAGCGCATGTTGTTGACGCATTTGTTGGCGATAGTCGTTTCACGCGCCCTGATGAAATTCGGCACGGCGATGGAGGCGAGCAGGAGCACCACGAATACCGACATGACGGTGCCGGTGTATCCGACAATCAGGCCGGCCAGGGCCATGCCGTCGCCCGTCAGCTCTCCCCCCGATTGCCCGATCTTTCGCCTCGCGATGTGGCCGGTTATTATCGCAGGAATGCCTGTCAGGCACCAGAGGCCCGCGAAAGAGCAGACGCCGAGAACAAGGCTTGCTATTGCAAGCGGAGAGGTTTTTATTTTACCGGCTGGAGGAGGCTGCCGGGTTGGGGGAGGCCGGGTGCCTTCCACGGGGTTAAGTATGTTGCCGCATTGGCTGCAGAACTTGCTTGTGGAGGGATTCTCAAAACCGCACGACAGGCATTTCATAGATGTCCTCCTTGAGTCACCTTATTTTAATACCGGGACGAGGGCCGGTCCATATATAATCTTACCCGGGTAGTTGCATTTCGTTCACCTGAAAACCGCTTTTAATGTACAATAGTTATACGGACGGGATGATGATAGTGAGGAAGCCCGGGATGGGCAAGAAGCGGATCAAGGTTCTTCTGGTCGAGGACACCACTTTGTATGCCCGGATTGTTCAGAAGATGCTGGGCAAGCTGAAGGGTGGTTCGTTCGAACTGGAATGGGTGAAGGAGCTCTTGCCGGGCTTGGAGCGACTTTCCATGGGGGGGATCGACGTGGTACTTCTCGATCTCAACCTCCCCGACAGCAGGGGGCTCAATACTTTTATCAGGACACACGCTCACGCGCCTGAAGTCCCCATCGTGGTGCTGACCGGCATAGACGATGAAACTACCGCGACCAGGGCGATGCAGAAGGGCGCGCAGGACTATCTGGTCAAGGGCAAGGTGGACAGCGGACTGTTGAGCTGTTCGATCCGGTATGCAATCGAACGGGAGAGGCTCATCCGGGAGCTCAAAGGCGCCCTCTTAAAGATCAAGACCCTGAGCGGGTTACTGCCCATCTGCGCTTCATGCAAGAATATCCGGGACGACAAGGGACGCTGGAACCGGCTCGAGGACTATATTAGCGAGCGTTCCATGGCCGATTTTACCCACGGGATCTGCCCGGAGTGCGCGAGAAAGCTCTACCCCGAAGTATATAAGAAGAAAAGAAAGCCCCGGAAACCCCGCGCGCCGAAGAAGCGCTGAGCGTTCTCCGTCAGGCGGTGCCCGACCGCAGCTGTCTCTGCCTGCTTCGCAGTCCGAAAGAAAGGACGATAAGTATCAATCCCCCGATCAGGGCGTAGATTCCTATCAACCAGATAATGGCGATGATTCCCGCCATGGGATGGCCCAGCACGAGCAGCCCGAATATGATCGATATGACACCGCTCAGGCCGAGAAGACCCCTTCCCGCGGTGCCTGACGGCAGGCCGGCTGCGGCCGCGGTCTCGAAAACACCGCTGATAAGAGCCCAGATGGCTATCAGGAGAATAAGCGCCACGGCGGTTATTTCCGGCCTGCAGAAGACATAGACACCGACCGCTATACCCAGCGCACCCTGGAGGAGAAGCATCCAGCGGTGGCCTTTTTCCGCCCCGGATGAGAGGCAGGTAAAAAGCGCTAATACGCCGCCGATGAGGGCGGAAGCTCCGAAGAGATAGACCAGAAAAATTATTAGTACTCCCGGCCAGTCGAGTATCAAAAGGCCGAAGATCACGGCGCAGATTCCCCGAAGCAGCAAGGCTCCCCAGTTCTGGGGCAGAGTGACTCCTTGAACCCTGACTCCTTCATTCATAAGCGTGCCTCCTTGTAAGGTTGAAGTTGCGTACCGCCCGGCTTGCGGGCAGGTGAAATAATACCACTGCTGGCTTTCGCCGGCAACAATAAGAGATGAAGAGCCGGTGAGAGGCAAAAAGAGCGGCTGATCTGTGGTAGTATTGCAAGGGTCGGACGCATGAATACCGCGGATATGAGAAATGGCGAACCCGGAATTTTCCCCGTGGGTGACGTACGTATCGCCTGCAGGGTGTATGGCGAGGGGCACCCGCTCTTGCTGATAGCGGGCTTCGGCGGGACGATGGGTATATGGGCGCCTCCCGGGTATTAAGCAGCCCACCCTTGTCATCACCGGAACGGAAGACATTATGTGCCCGCCCGCGAACGCATCGATATTGGCAGGCCGCATTAACGGTTCCCGTCTGGTGCGAATCGAGGACGGCGGCCACGGCCTCATGTACCAGTACCCGGAGAAGTTCGGCGAAATCCTGCTCTCGTTCCTGGGTTGAGGAATGTATCGAGTTCTGACAATACACGTTGGAGCGTCAGGAGGGTCTTATGGACAGAGTGGAGACAGTGAAGGTCACTTACGGGGGGTGGCCGAACTGCGTCAGGCTGAGAAACGGGCTCGTGGAGCTTGTAGTGACGACGGACGTAGGGCCGCGGATCATCCGCTTCGGCTTTATCGGCGGGGAGAACGAGCTCTGCGAGATCGGGCCTGATCTGGGCCTGGCCGGCGGGTATGAGTGGAGGCTGTACGGGGGGCACCGTCTCTGGCACGGCCCGGAGGACAGGGAGCGGACCTACGAGCCGGACAATGGACCGGTTTCATGGGAGAAAATCCCGGGTGGTATCAAGACCATCCAGGATGTTGAGCCCCGAACAGGCATCAGGAAGGTGATGGAGATTTCCCTCTCTCCGGAGGGAAGCGTTGTAAACATTCTGCACCGTTTAACCAACGAGGGAGCGCTGCCGGTCGAGCTCTTTGTCTGGGGCATCACGGCGATGGCGCCGGGAGGGAAGGAGGTCGTCCCCCAGACCCGGCGGGACACGGGGCTTCTCCCCAACCGCGTGGTCTCACTCTGGCCCTACAGCAGGCTCGATGACCCGCGGGTGCACTGGGGAGAGCGGTACATCACGCTCGTGCAGAACCCCGCCGTCAGGAGTCCCTTCAAGCTCGGGGTCTCGAACGAGGATGGCTGGGCGGCCTATTTCAACCATAATCACCTCTTTATTAAGCGCTATCTCCACGCGTGCGGAGCCCGCTATCCCGACTTCGGCGTATCGTACGAGACCTATGTCAACGAGACTATACTGGAGCTGGAGACCCTTGCGCCGCTGGTGAGACTGGCCCCGGGCGAGCGGACCGAGCACGAGGAGGAGTGGGAGCTGTTCGACAACGTTGAGATGCCCTCCGACGACGAAGAGGAGATAGAAGAGGCGCTGAAAGAAAAAGCAAGAAGCAAGAAGTGAGAAAGAAAAAAGAATTCCAAAGATAAAAACAAAAAGAAAATTAGCACCTGAAAAAACCTGATTTACCTGAAAAATAAGAAAAACTAAAATAATTATCAGAGTAATCAGGTGCGATTTATTCTTGTTTTCTACTTCTTTTTTTACGATGTACGAAGTACGAGATACGGTCTTTATTTACCATCCGTAGCCGGCGGGAGAGTAGGATGCGCCGCTGTCGAGACAGTACCCGGCGGGGACTTCTGAACCGGTGGGCTGGAAGTTGATGCTGACGACGGCGGGCATCTCGCCGGAGCTTATAGGGTTGCCGCCGCATCCTATCTCTATATTGTCGCTGTACCCGTCCTCGTCCGTGTCGGAGCTGTTCGCGTCGGTGTCTGTCCCCGTCCCAGAGCCCGGGTCGAACGGGTCGTAGGCGCCGTCCAAGTCGTACCAGACCTCGTCGTAGTCTGAGACACCGTCGCTGTCGGTGTCCGAATCGTAGGGGTCTGTCCCGTACGTTTCGGTCTCCTCGGGGTTGGTGAGGCCATCGTCGTCGCTGTCTCCCCAGCTGAGGGGGTAGCTCCCGTATTCGATTATCTGGCCGCTGTCCTGTGCTATGTATGTTTCCGTGGTCGTCGAGGGGTACGAGGGAACGAGTGTCACTCCTTCCTGGGCGCCTCCGGGGAGGATGTACTCGGCTATGAACGTGCCGTCTGTCTCCATCTCCCGGATTAGATCGGAGCTGTCGAAGACCGCGTACAGGGTTGCTGTTTCGGCGTGGTAGTGCAGGCCCGCGAGATCGCCTCTTCCCGGAACAGGCGTGATGGGGCCTATGTAGGTGCGGGTTCCGCTGTCAGAGAGATCGACGTCGTACACGTATATTTTTCCGTCGGCCTGCAGGCCCGCATAGAAGAGGCCTCCTGAGTTCGAAGTGATGTCTGTGTAAGGGTGCGCCCCGTTTGGCACGAAGGTGAGGGCCTCCAGCCCCGAGTTTCCGTGGCCGTTCATTTCGCTGAATGCCCAGGCGTTGCCCGTGAGAGAGCGGGTGGTGATGTCGAATTCCTTGATCTGGACCCCGCCGCCGCCCTGCTCGTAGCCGATGTATATGTTGTCGCTTGACGGGTCGGCGATTGCTATTCCCTCTAGGTCCCAATCTGATGGTGTGCCGATATAATAGCTCCAGTTCAAAGTGCCGTCCGTGTCCATCTGGTTTACCCATCCGTTGTCGTGCACCCAGAAGAGCTTCTCCAGCCTCTCGTGCCAAACTATGCCGCTTGGCTCGTCGCCGCTTGGCTCGTCGCCGTTCCAGATCTGCGTGCCCGAGTCGGCGGGCCAGGGGTCGGCCGCCCTAGCGGTGCCCTGTAAAAACGGCATCCCGAGAAGTGCCGCAGCAGCCAGGGTTACCGCGATAACTTTAACGTTCCAGCCCATTACAGTGTCTCTTATTAACGGATAAAACAGCCTTTTCGCATACCTATACGTGAACAATAATAGCAACAACCGTGCCATGACGGGATTTAAGATTTACAGGTAAAAAATTGCTCTTTATACCGTACCCGCCGTGTCAATCATGCCCACGGATGCCCGATAAGTCAACAAAGTTGCCGGCGCAGGGGGAAGGAGACACGAAAACATGGAGATATGGAAGCATGGAAATAATGAACGAAAAAGACGTGAAACGTGTGACGTTAAACGTGGAACGGAAAAAATGATGGACGAGGGACGAGAGAGGAGGGGCGAAAGAAAAGACGAATGTTCAATAACCAATACCCAATAACCAATGTTCGATGAAAAGACTGAATACCATAGACAAAAGAAAAAAAACTAAAGACAGTTTCTTCTTTGAACCTTTGACTTAAAACCTTTAACCGTAGTTACGCTTCTCTACTTCTTTCTTTTACGATATACGAAACCCTCCGTACGCTGTGCGAGGTACGACTCACGAATACCTGCTGCATGCTAGGCACTCCTTAATACGCGTGTGCCAAAATACTCGTGTGCCAATCGAGTGGGCATATACCGGATTCCGGGCCGGAAAAGCGTCGATTCTACTCTGTTTTCCCTGTTACGGACATGGCATGCTTCTTGCTTGTTATTCTTGCGTAGCGGAAAGCTTGTAACAGGAGCGCGGGATAAAGAGGCGGGTGCCGTGATGGATAACAGGATAACGGGATACATGGATGCGGGCCGGAAAGATGGGTCCGACATATTGTTCTGGAGCGATTTTGCCAGGTCCATGCACAACGGCACCGTTTCTGTTAAAGGAACGGTCCGGATCGAGGTTTCTAAAGACGGCGAATACAGGCTCAATATAGATCTCGTGCCGGACCAGGAATGAGAATTGTTCCACCGCTGCTGCCGGGGTCCGGGCAAGAAGAGTGTGCAGCCTTCTCTTCCCCGTGAAAAACCCGGGCCCGGCAGCAAGCGGTATAAAAACGGGGATATGGTGAAAAGTTATGAGGATATTTCTTCCGGCTAAGCGGGTGCCGATCGGGTTCGGGGGATTCGGGTATTTGGGCTATTTCTTTCCCCGCTGGTTTAAGGCCCTGTGCTTGAAGCTCTGCCCGGTGCGTTGAAGGTCAATTGAGAAACGCCTCCAGCGTTTGCCGGTAGTTGTTCTCCGGCAGGAGAAATGCCTCGTTGTGCCTTCCCCTCATTGCGTGCATCGATTTGGGCTCCGAAGCGGCCTCGAACAGCCTCTCCCCGTGCGAGAAAGGCACGATCTCGTCGTCCTGGCTGTGGATGAAGAGCTTCGGGATAGAGAGGGAGCCCACCTTGGCCAGCGTGTCGTACTTCTGCGTGACGATCAGCCTGGCCGGGAGGAAGGGGAGCAGCTCTCTGGACATGTTGATCGTCGAGGTGAAGGCGCTATCGATTATGATGGCCGAGAGATCCCTCCGTCCGGCAAGCTCCACGGCCACCGCTCCCCCGAGCGACCTCCCGAAGGCGATCATGGAGGCGGGGTCTATCTCTGTCCTGCCGGCGAGATAGTCGCATGCCGCCTCGGCATCGAGGTAGAGCCCCTTCTCCGATGGGCGCCCTTTGCTCCGCCCGTACCCCCGGTAGTCGATGATGAGCGTGTTTAGTCCCAGCTCGTGGAAGACCCTGATCGTGTCGAGCCTGTGGGATATGTTACCTGCGTTGCCGTGGAAGAAGAGGATTCCCCTCCGAGAGCCGGGAGAGGGCACGAACCAGCCGTTGAGGGCGATGCCGTCCGCGGTCGTGATTGTGACGTCCTCGTAGGCGAGACCGATGTCGCCCGGCGTGGCCTCGATCCTCCCCATGGGGAAGTAGAGATTGGCGCGCTCGAAAAGGAGGAGAAAAATCCTGAGGGCGGTGACTGCGATAAGGATACCGATGATTATCTTGACGGGGCCCGTCACTGCGTTTTCTTCCGGCAATATTGCTATTATTGTCCCTGTTGTTATAATGAAAGCGCAGGTATATTTTAGCTCCGGCCGGAAGGCTGTCAAGTGAAGGGTTTTTACAGCATAATTAAGATACGGGAAAGGAGGGTGTAATGGGGAAACAAAAGCACCTTGTGGCAGCGCTGCTTCTTGCGGCGGTGATGGTAAGCGCGTGCGGCGTGAAGATGCTGGGGCCGAGGGACGAGTCCAGGTTTGACCCGAAATACCAGGAGGAGGTCATCTTCACCTGGAAGAAGTTGCCGGGAAAAAGGTACAACATCGTCGTCATCGACCCGACTGAGAAAGCCTTCACGTACGAGGCGGGAGAGGTCTCCACTTACTCGCTGGCCATCGGCAAGATGAAGCCAGGTATATACAGGTGGTACGTTGAGAAGATATCCATTGAGACAGGCAAGGCGGGCAGGAGCGCGGAGAGAAGGTTCGACATCCGGTAGGCATTTTGCCCGAACCCCGCGCTGCTGCCGTGACGTTGTGATGTCGCCGTGAGCGAGATGGATTCCGTCGGTATAGTGGAGACGCGTTATTTCCGGTTCGCGGAGACGCCGGATGAGATCGTCCTCGAATCGGGCAAGAGGCTGGGCCCGGTAACCGTGGCGTACGAGACTTACGGCGAGCTGGACGGGGACAGATCCAACGCCGTTCTCATAGCTCACGCCCTGTCCGGGGACGCGCACGCGGCGGGGCGGCACCATCCGGAAGACGGGCATCCCGGCTGGTGGGACAACATGATCGGGCCGGGAAAGGCCTTCGACACCGACAGGTACTTCGTCGTCTGCTCGAACTTCGTCGGGGGCTGCAAGGGTTCCACCGGCCCGGGCTCCATCAACCCGGCGACCGGCCGTCCCTACGGCCTGGATTTTCCCATGATCACCGTCTCCGACATGGTGAAGGTCCAGAAGGCCCTCATCGACCACCTCGGCATCGAGAGGCTCCTCTCGGTGGCCGGGGGCTCTCTGGGCGGCATGCAGGCGCTGGAGTGGTCGCTCGCGTACCCGGAGAGCGTCGGGTCCGTTATACCCATCGCTTCGACCAGCAGGCTCAGCGCCCGGGCAATAGCGTTCAACGAGGTGGGGCGGAACGCCATCACGTCGGACCCGAACTGGAAAGGCGGGGATTACTACGGCGGGTCTGCGCCCGCGCGGGGGCTCGCCGTCGCCAGGATGGTCGGCCACATAACCTATCTCTCGGACGAGGGGATGGGCATGAAGTTCGGCCGCCGTCTCCAGGACAAGGAGGCGTACGGGTACGATTTTTCGACCGACTTCGCAGTGGAGAGCTACCTGAAATACCAGGGGGACAAGTTCGTGGAGCGGTTCGACGCCAACTCGTATCTTTATATAACGAAGGCGATGGATTACTTCGATATCGAGGGCAGGTACGGCTCCCTCGTGGGGGCGTTCTCCCGGATCAGGGCCAAGTTTCTCGTTGTCTCGTTCTCTACGGACTGGCTTTTCCCGAGCTACCAGTCGAAGGAAATCGTGAAGGCCCTCATGGCGAACGACAGGGACGTCTCGTATTGCGAGATACGGTCTCTCTACGGGCACGACGCGTTTCTCCTGGAGACGGAGCAGCAGACTAAGCTCATAAGCAGCTTTCTCAATAATGTATGAGATACGAATGAGTCCGGAGAATAAAAGAGCGATTCAGCACGCCGACTACGAGCAGATCGTGAGGCTTGTTCCTGAGGGGAGCAAGGTTCTCGACCTCGGCTGTGGGGACGGGCGTCTTCTCAGGATGCTCATGGAGAGTAAAAACGTAAGGGGCCGGGGCGTCGATATAGACGAGGAGAACGTGGTCGAGTGCATCCGGAAGGGGCTGTCTGTCTTCCAGGGCGACCTCGACGAGGGGCTGGCCGATTACCAGGAGGGGTCCTACGACTACGTGATTCTCAACCGGACCCTCCAGGTTGTTTACAGGCCGGACTACGTCATAAAGGAGATGCTGCGTGTGGGAAGGAAGGCCATCGTGAGCTTCCCAAACTTCGGACACTGGAGGGTCCGGCTCGACCTCATGCTGACCGGCCTGATGCCCGTGACGAGGATGCTGCCTTTCGAGTGGTATAACACGCCGAACATTCACCTCCTCACGATAAAGGATTTCAAGCGGTTCTGCATGTTGAACGGGATCGACATACTCGATGAGGTCAGCCTCGTGCACTCCCGCCGCGTCAGCGGCAGGAGGCACAAGCTCTTTCCGAACCTCCTTGCGGAGGAGGGGATATTCGTGATCGCTCCCAGGAAAATATAGACCTTAGTATTCGTGGGTTAGGTTTTCGGAATTAAATAGCCGTTAGACGTTGTCATTGTTGTGATAACGTTTTTCAAATTATTATAGATTTCAAAGGGTGTTTAACGGAGGTGATAAATGTGGGATTACTCGGATAAGTTGAAGGACCACTTCTTTAACCCGCGCAACGTGGGCGAGATGCCCGACGCGGACGGGGTGGGAGAGGTCGGGTCGATGGCCTGCGGGGATTCTCTCAGGATATACTTCAAGCTGGACGAGAACGGACGGATCAAGGATGCTAAATTTCTGACCTTCGGCTGCGGCAGCGCCATAGCCTCGGCGTCCGTTCTCACGGAGATGATAAAGGGGAAAACTCTCGAGGAGGTGGAGAAGGTTACCAACCAGGACATCGTGGATTACCTGGGCGGTATGCCGGTGGAGAAGCTTCACTGCTCCGTCATGGGGCGCGAGGCGCTGGAGGCGGCGATAGCCGACTACAGGGGAGGGAAGCCTAAGGCAGAAGAGGGGAAGATCGTCTGCAACTGCTTCGGCGTGACCGACAGGGAGATCGAGCGCGTGGCCCGCGAGAACAACCTCAGGTCCGTCGAGGACGTCACGCACTACACGAAGGCCGGCGGCGGATGCGGCTCCTGCCACGCCGAGATTGAGCGGATACTAGCGCGGGTCTGGGGGGAGAAGGAGGCCGGTCTCGTCCGGGAGAAAGCGAAGAAGCTAACCAACATCCAGAGGATGAAGTTGATAGAGGAGACGATGGAAAGGGAGATAAGGCCGGCCCTCCGGGCGGACGGCGGTGACATCGAGCTGGTGGATATATACGGGACGAAGGTCATCGTCGCCCTGCGCGGAACCTGTACCCACTGCCCGAGCGCGGAGTTCACGCTGAAGGAGTACGTTGAGAAGAAGCTGCGGGAGCAGGTGGACGAGGAGATAGTGCTCGAGGAGGTAAAGATATGAGAACGGTGTACATGGACAGCAACGCGACGACAAGGGTGGCCGACGAGGTCCTAGAGGATATGCTTCCCTACTTCTGCGAGTATTACGGGAACCCCTCCAGCATGCACACATTCGGCGGCCAGGTCGCCTCGAAGCTGGACGAGGCGCGGGGGCGCGTGGCGGCGCTGCTCGGCGCATTGCCGGAGGAAATTATCTTTACGAGCTGCGGGACGGAGAGCGACAACTCGGCGATCATGGGGACGCTTGGCTCGTACCCCCACAAGCGGCACATCGTGACGACGCGGGTGGAGCATCCGGCCGTGCTCAGCCTCTGCAAGCACCTGGCGGGGGAGGGTTATTCCGTCACCCAGCTATCCGTAGACAGGGACGGGAACCTCGACCTGGCCGAACTCAGGGAATCTCTCACCGAGGACACCGCCATCGTATCGATCATGCACGCGAACAACGAGACGGGGGTGATCTTTCCGATAGAAGAGATCGGAAGGATCGTGAAGTCACGCGGCATAGTTTTTCACACTGATGCGGTGCAGACGGCTGGAAAGATACCCATCGACATGTCGGGCAGCACCGTTGACCTCCTCTCCATCTCGGGTCACAAGTTCCACGCCCCGAAGGGCGTGGGAGCCCTCTATATCCGGAAGGGGACCAAGTTCCACTCCTTTCTTATCGGCGGCCACCAGGAAAGGGGCAGGAGGGGCGGCACCGAGAGCGTTCCCATGATTATCGGCATGGGAAAAGCCGCGGAGCTGGCCGCGGAGTTCCTGGAGGACGAGAACGTCCGTGTGAGGGGGCTCCGGGACAAGCTCGAGTCGGAACTTCTCGAGAAGGCTCCGTCCGCCGAGCTCAACGGGGACAGGGAGAGAAGGACGCCCAACACGACGAATATCAGCTTCCAGTACGTCGAGGGCGAGGCCATCCTCCTCCTAATCGACCGCGAGGGCATATGCGCCTCCTCCGGCTCGGCCTGTACCGCCGGGTCGCTCGAGCCCTCCCACGTCCTGCGGGCGATGGGACTGCCCTTCACGGCGGCCCACGGCACTGTCAGGTTCAGCCTGAGCCGGTACAACACGGAGGACGAGGTCGACTACGTCATCGAGAAGGTCCCTCCCATCATACGGAGGCTGAGGGAGATATCTCCCTTCGGCCGGGAGGAGCTGAGTAAGGGCTCTTGAGACGAAAAAGGTGATCATTAAGATCCTTGGTATTTACGGAAGCCCCAGGAAGGGCGGCAATACGGATATGCTGCTGGATAGTTTTCTCGCCGGCTGCGCGGAGGTTGGCGCGGACGTCCGACGCCTCTACCTGAGGGAGCTCGACTTCGGTCCGTGTGCCGGATGCGAGGGCTGCTCGGCTACGGGGGAATGCGTCATGTATGACGGGATGAAGGGTGTCTATCCTCTTCTGGCGGATTCCGTCGGGATAGTTCTCGCTTCGCCCATCTTCTTCTACGGCGTGACCGCGCAGGCGAAGGCGTTTATCGACAGGATGCAGCCGCTTTACGTCCGGAAGTACGTCCTGGGGAAGAAGGGCTTGAACCCGGGTAAAAGGAAGGGCTTCTTCATATCCGCCGGCGCTACCGGGGGAGAGAGGCTCTTCGATGGAGCGTGCCTCACGATGAAGTATTTTTACGATGCCCTGGACGCCGGCTATGCCGGCGACATCCTCCACCGCGGAGTGGAAGGGAAAGGGGGCGTCGCCGATGTGGAGGGCGCGTTAAACAAGGCGTTTGAAAAAGGGAAGTGGTTCGCCGCCCTTGCCTGATGACGGTTTATTCCGGCATGTTGGAAGTTGTATGAGATCGTGCAATTGTAATAGTCGGGGATTAAGGCTTACGGTCCTGTGCGCGATCGCCCTGTCGATTGGCGCGGCGGTGGCTCCGGCTCAATCACAGTCGCCGTTTTCGGTGACCTCGAATCTGGAGAAGAAGGCCGGCGGCCTGGTGGTTGAAATAAGTTTTACAATCCCGCCTGGGCATTTCCTCTATGCAGATCAGTTGAAGGTCGAGGCGGGGGGAGGCGCGGCCCTCGTGCCGTTGGAGGTTCCCGCCCCGGTGAGGAAGCTCGACAGGCTCAGCGGCGAGAGCAAGGAGCTCTACGTAAAAAGCTTCAGGGCTTATTACAGGGTTGAGAAATCCGACGTGCCGGAGCTCGAGGTCACGGTAAGTTTCCAGGGATGCGACGACCAAGTATGCTTTCTCCCCGAAACCAACCGCTGGACCTTCAATATGGGGTCAGGTCTCCACATTCCACATTTAAATGTGGAATGTGGAGACCTGACCCCATATTTGAGGGGGTTCAAGGAGGTTAGGCGGGGAAGCGGGTACATGGGGGCGAAGGACTTCCTTGCACTTCTCGATCGAGCGGGTGAGGGGAGGGGAAGGCCGGCGGGGGCCCTGGAGCATTTCGAGAAGAGGGGATGGCTGGTGACCGTTCTCCTGATCCTTGCGGGCGGTCTCGCCCTTAACCTGACTCCGTGTGTCCTCCCCATGATTCCCATAAACCTGGCGATCATCGGCGCCGGCGCCCGGGCGGGTTCGAGGGGGCGCGGATTCGCACTGGGCGGAACCTACGGCCTGGCCATGGCCCTCGTTTACGGGGCGTTGGGATTGGCCGTCGTTTTGACCGGCTCGAAATTCGGCGCCCTTAACGCTTCCCCGTGGTTCAACCTCGTCATCGCTGTAGTCTTCTTCTTTCTGGCGATGGCCATGTTCGGAGTTTTCAATATCGATTTCACCCGTTTCGGAAACCGGCTGGGGGGAAGACCGCAGGGGAAAAGCGGCTTCCTTCTGGCTTTCACGATGGGGGCGGTGGCCGCCCTGCTGGCGGGTGCGTGCGTCGCGCCGGTGTTGATTTCCGTCCTGCTGCTCTCAGGCACCCTTTACTCGCGGGGAGCGGTTGTCGCCCTTTTTCTACCATTTTTACTGGGCGCCGGGATGGGTTTGCCGTGGCCATTCGCCGGAGCGGGCCTGTCGTTCCTGCCCGGGCCCGGCAGGTGGATGACGTGGGTGAAATATGTTTTCGCCGTCTTTATTCTGAGCATGGCTCTTTACTACGCGCATATATCATACGGGGGATTCAAGGGTGCTCCCGCTGTAGAGTGCTGCGGAGATAAGAAAGAAGGTGTATTTTACGTAACGGCGGATAACTCCTACGAGGGCCTGACGGAAGCGCTTAATTACGCGAGTAATCGGGGCAAAATGGTCCTGATAGATTTCTGGGCCACCTGGTGCAAGAACTGTCACGTTATGGAGAAAACGACTTTCAGGGACGCGAAGGTTAAGGAGCGCCTGGAGTCTTATGTCGTTGTCAAGTACGCGGCGGAAAAGCCGAATGAGCCGCCGGCGAAGGAGGTACTTGATTATTTCAATGTCGTGGGCCTTCCGACGTACGTAATTCTTAAGCCGAGAAATATGGAAGCAAGAAGTAAGCTATAAGAATAAAAAATAAGCACGTCCTTTTTTTACTAAAAATGTCCGGATTATTATTTCAACACTGCATGAAACTGACCGAAGGCGATTACGTCGCGATCCTCCAGCCTTCCAAGGTGCGCGGTTGGCGGATATCGGCCATTATTATCATCGGAATTCTGTGTCTGTTTTCCCGCTATACACTCGTTGTAGGAATCGCCCTTATATGCCTCGGCATTATTGCGGTGGTTTTACCGCATCTGGTCCCTTTCGGGGCGAGAAGCAATTTTAAGGGGCATAGATACCTGCATCAAAAACTCACGTACGGCGTCATGGAGGACGGGCTATGGATTCGAGGCAAAGACCTCGATGCAAGGGCCTCCTGGCATCTCCTTGTAACCTGGCGTGTTCTTGGAGACTGGCTGATTCTAAGTCCTTCTGGAATCCCTCAGATATACTTGCCAATCTCAAAAATGAAAGAATCCAGCGTCTACGATAAAATCCTGGATCTTGCACGAAAACACGGCAAGGAGTTTGGTAAATAACTACAGAGGCCATGCCCGTGTTTGCGTTCACCAGGTGTGCAGGCAAGCGAAGAGAAAAGAAAAAACAGGTCAATCAGGCGCTTTAAATTTAAGTTCTATTTCTTCCGATATCCTGAACAGCATCTGGATCCGGAGGGAGTTTTATAATCCATATTTCCTGTATTTTGGTAGACTCAATACAGGTGGTGCCCGTTATTGGCCCGTGCGAACTTAAACAGGGTGAAACGGTCAAATGAGGTTGCGGAGATGTCTTTGAGAGAGGACCAGTTAAAGCGGTACGCGCGGCAGCTCGTCATCGACGAGATAGGGGATGAGGGGCAGGAGAAGCTCCTCGGAGCCAGGGTGCTTGTCGTGGGGGCGGGGGGCCTGGGCTCGCCGCTCCTCTACTACCTCGCGGCCGCCGGCGTTGGGACAATCGGTATCGCGGACGGCGATTTCGTGGATATATCGAATCTCCAGCGGCAGATCATTCACGGCACGGATGATATAGGACGGCCGAAGGTCGAATCGGCGGCAGATAAGATCCGGAAGCTGAACCCCGACGTCAATGTAGAACTGCACGGGGAGCGTATAACGGCGGATAAGGCCGTCGATATTATATCCCGTTACGACGTGGCGGCGGATGCCAGCGACAACTTCGCGACGAAGTTCCTGATGAACGACGCGGCCTACCTTGCCGGCAAGCCCCTCTCCATAGCTGGTATATCCGGGTTCGACGGCCAGGCCCTGACGGTCGTTCCCGGAAGGGGGCCCTGCTACCGGTGCCTCTTCCGCAACCCGCCGCCGCCCGGCTCCGTCCCGGTGAGCCTGGAGGCGGGCGTCGTGGGGACGTCGCCCGGGATTATCGGCGCAGTCCAGGCGAACGAGGTGATCAAGATCATCATTGAGAAGGGGGAGCTGTTGTGCGGCAGGTTCCTCGTGTTCGACGGGCTCCGCACCCGGTTCGATATTATAGAGGTCGAGAGGGATCCCTCATGTCCCCTCTGCGGGGATAACCCCGGGATAAAAATTCCCGGAGATTCAGGAGTGCGAGATGAGTAACCCTGACGTTTTGACGGATATTCTCGTCATAGGCAGCGGGATCGCCGGCCTCACCTTCGCCCTCAAGGCGGGCGAGTACGCCGACGTTGCGGTAATCACAAAAAAGGAGAGCTCCGAGGCGAACACGAACTACGCCCAGGGGGGAATAGCGGCAGTGGTTTCCTCCGACGATTCTTTCGAGTCGCACATCGAGGACACGCTGAGGTGCGGCGCGGGCCTCTGCAGCCGGGAAGCCGTCGAGACGGTCGTGAAGGGCGCGCCGGAGATGATAGGGTGGCTGGTCTCGCGCGGGGTCGAGTTCACGAGAGAGGGAGACCGTTTCGCTTTGGGCAGGGAGGGTGGGCACTCGGCGCGGAGGATTGTGCGGGCCGCCGACCTCACCGGGCGCGAGGTGGAGCAGCGGCTCCTCGCCGCCGCAAGGGCTAATCCGCGAATACGGATTCTCGAGAACCACATTGCGATAGACCTGGTAACGACGGGGAAGCTCGATCCCGACTCGGCGCGCAACCGGTGCGTCGGGGCGTACGTCCTGGATGACCTCTCCGGGAAGATTGAAACGGTTGCGGCAAAGTATGTCGTTCTTGCCGCCGGCGGGGCGGGGAAGGTGTATCTCTACACGAGCAACCCCGATATTGCCACCGGCGCGGGCATCGCCATGGGATACAGGGCGGGAACTGCCGTAGCCAACATGGAGTTCTTCCAGTTTCATCCGACGTGCCTGTTCCATCCCGAGGCGAAGTCTTTCCTGATATCCGAGGCGGTGAGGGGGGAGGGTGCGAAGCTGCGCCTTCCTACGGGAGAGGAATTCATGCGGAAGTACCATGAGCGCGGAGAGCTTGCGCCGAGGGACATCGTCGCGCGAGCCATAGACAACGAGATGAAGGAGAAGGGGTTCGACTACGTCTACCTGGATATCAGCCACCGCGACAGGGATTTTCTCTTGAAGCGGTTCCCCAACATCTACGAGACGTGCCTATCATATGGATTCGACATGGCAAAGGACCCGCTGCCCGTCGTCCCGGCGGCCCACTACATATGCGGCGGCGTGAGGACGGATCTGAACGCCTGCACGGACATCGAGGGGCTGCTGGCGTGCGGAGAGGTAGCCTGCACGGGCCTGCACGGTGCGAACCGTCTTGCTTCGAACTCGCTGCTGGAGGCCCTTGTAATGGCGGACCGCGGCGCCGCTTATTGCCGGGACCGGCTGTCCTCTTGCGGGGAAGAGATTATCTCAATTCCGCCGTGGGAGGCCGGGGTTGCCACCGACTCTAACGAGATGGTCGTCGTCTCCCACAACTGGGACGAGGTGCGGCGGTTCATGTGGGACTACGTGGGGATCGTCCGGACGAACAAGAGGCTCGAGAGGGCCCGGCGCAGGATAAACAACCTCAAGGACGAGATAAACGAGTACTACTGGAACTTCACCATGACGAGGGACCTGGTCGAACTGAGGAACATCGCCACGGTCGCGGAGCTTATCATAAAGTCAGCGATAACGAGGAAGGAGAGCCGCGGCCTGCACTACAACCTGGACTATCCCGACAGGGACGATGTCGGGTGGAAGAAAGACACATTAATACAGATAAATATAAATAGGTGAGCGAAGAAGACACGCGATATTCAATGATCAACGTTCAATAACCAATGCTCATTAAAAAGACAAAAAGAGAATTAGCACCTGATTAACCTGATTATTCTGAAAAAAATATGAAATCAGAAATATCTCCGTTAGATCCGGCGGCTCTGCCGGACGGAAGAGAAATCAGGTACTATTTATTTAACGCAATACGCAGAACGCTGTACGAGATACGAAATTGGATATTGAAAATTGGTTATTGAACATTGAGAATTGGGTTCAAGCCTTGGGCTTGAACCGCAGGTGCCTGCCTTTTCCTTCAGACTTGAGCTCAACTATCTCTGCCATGATGCTTAAGGCGATCTCGCCGGGGGAGTTGTCGCCGAGGTCGAGGCCGATGGGGGCGTAGACCCGGGGGTCGCCGAGGGGGTCGAGCCCTTTCTTTTCCAGTATCTCTATCACCTTCCTGGTCTTGTTCTTGCTCCCGATGACGCCGATGTAGCGCGCGTCCGTCTTCATCGCTAGCTCCAGGCACTCTACATCCCACGCGTGGCTCCGGGTGACGACCACGATGAATGTTTTTTCGGTGGGCCGTATCTTGTCGAAGACATCCTTGAAGTCGGTGACGATCACCTTCGCGGCGCGGGGGAAGAGGCTTCTGTTTGCGAACTTTTCCCTGTCGTCCACGACGACGTGAGCCATGCCGATCTCGTGGGCTATGGCGGCGATCTTCTGGCCGATGTGCCCCCCTCCCAGGATGATCAGCTCCTCCCGCGGGGCGATGACCTCTATGAATACCTGAACGTTACCGCCGCACATCATGGCGATGTTGTGGGGTTCTTCCGGATCGAGACTGTACTCCAATAGCTTCGGCTTTCCCTCGCCCGGCGCTTTAACCGCCTCGTCTATGACGAGTGCCTCCAGGGGGCCGCCGCCGATCGTCCCGACGATCCTCCCGTCCGGGTAGACGGCCATTTTGGCGCCGACCTCACGTGGTGTCGACCCGTCGACCTTGACTATCGTGGCGAGGGTGATGGTCTCCCTGTTCTCGATGGCTTCACTGACTGCTTTGATAACGTCAAACATGTTTTTCAAAGTCCTCCCGCGTGTCTATGTCGATTACGACTCCCCCGTCTTCGCCTTCGATCTCGACGATCCTGTCGCGGTTTCTTTGTACCACATACCTCGCGCCTATAGCAAGGGGGGCCTCCATGAGCTGGAGGTAGAGCGATCCGGGGAAGACGACGGGGTGTCCCCTGCGCCCTTTGAATACGGGTATTATTATAGAGTCTTCGTGCCGCGCGCACTCCCCGATGAGCGCGCGGTAGGTTGATGTCTCCACCCTGGGATGGTCAACCAGGGCCAGCAGAAAGTGGGTCGATGAGTCGTCCAGGAGATCCACGCCGACCTTCAGCGAGGAGAGCTGACCCAGGAGGTAGTCATAGTTCACGGCGACCTTCTCGCGCCCGAACGCCACCGATTCTTCGACGAGCTCGTGCCGCGCCCCGAGCACGACGATGACCTCGCCCGCCCCCGCTTCCCATATCCTCCCGCAGACCGTCTCTATGAAAGTGCGCCCACTGATTTCAAGAAGGGGCTTGGGCTCCCCCATCCTCTCGGACATGCCGGCTGCAAGGACAATAGCAGATATCATTGTTTTGGCCTCCTTGTAAATTCTATCATCCGGGACCCTATAACCGAATTATATATGGCAAAAGCGTATCTCGTACAGCGTTCTGCGTACAGCGTACTGCGTAACTTTCGGTCAGGTTAATAGGCTAGGGTAAGGATGCCGGTTTGGTTGAAAGGCTAAGTAGTTGGTGATTTTTGCCCTTACCTTAACCCAACTACCATACCGGCCTCCTCACCTTAACCTTTACCTGTATTGCCTTCGTGGCAGCTTATTTGTATATTCTTATATTTTTATGTTTTTATGTTTTTTTCCTTTCAGTGTTTTCTTTTCAATTAAATATTGAACATTGAGCATTGAACACTGGTTATTGGTTATTCGTCTGTATCCTGTTTCTTTTTCTCCGTTTAACGTTTAACGTTACACGTTTCACGATTCATTATTTTAGTATTTCCATATTTTCATATTACTTTGTTTCTATATAATGGTTTCGATGTCTCATTTTGAATTCAACATACCGGGTCGTGTTATCTACGGGGCGGGGTGCCTCGCCCGGCTCAAGGAGATAGCTCCTCAATACGGCAGAAAAGCTCTCCTCGTCTGCGGGAAGGGCTCGGCCCGGAAGTCCGGCTCCCTCGAAAGGGTTCTCTCCCTCCTCGAAGAGGCCGACGTGGAGGCAGTTCTTTACGAGGGCGTTGAAGCCGACCCCTCCATACAGATAGTTGACGCGGGGGCATCCGCGGCCCGGGATTCGGGGTGCGGCCTCGTTGTCGGCCTCGGGGGAGGCAGCACGATAGACGCTGCGAAGGCCATATCCGGCATGGTGACGAACGGGGGCTCCGTCCGCGATTATCTTGAAGGAGAGAAAGAAATCGCGAAACCTTCGCTGCCGTATATTGCGATTCCCACTACGTCCGGAACGGGGGCGGAGGTCACGAAGAACGCGGTACTCACGAACCGCGATAAAGGGTACAAGAGGAGCATAAGGCATTTCTACCTCATCCCGGAAGCGGCCATCGTCGACCCTGAACTGACGCTCGGCCTGCCGCCGCACATAACGGCCTCGACGGGCCTGGACGCCCTGGCGCAGCTGATCGAGCCGTATACATCGAAGAAAGCCCAGCCGTTGACCGACACGATCGCGATGGAGGGAATGAGGCTGATAGGGAGGAGCTTGCGGAGGGCCGTCGCCGAAGGCGGGGATCTTTCCGCCCGGTCTGACATGTCCATGGCGAGCCTCCTGAGCGGTATGGCACTCACGAACTCCGGCCTGGGCCTCGCCCACGCCCTCTCCCACCCCCTGGGAGCTCGTTTCGGTGTGCCCCACGGCCTCGGTTGCGGCCTCTTCCTGCCGCACGTGATGGAGTACAACATGCCGTCCTGCGTCGCTAGATACGCGAGGGTGGCGGAGGCTTTGGGGTGTGATGTGGAGGGGCTTGATGAGGCCGCGAGG
The DNA here is from genome assembly GCA_030765135.1 of Candidatus Tritonobacter lacicola. Taxonomy (GTDB): domain Bacteria; phylum Auribacterota; class Tritonobacteria; order Tritonobacterales; family Tritonobacteraceae; genus Tritonobacter; species Tritonobacter lacicola. The sequence continues at coordinate 21,942 of JAVCDC010000111.1, forward strand.
GCGCAGAAGGCGGTAGAGAATGTCGCGTGTCTCGTGGAGGACGTGGGTTTGAAGGCGCGCCTGGGCGACTTCGGCGTTAAAGAGAAAGACCTGCCGCGCATAGCCGCAGAGTCCAGAGGCTCCAGCAGGAGCGGCAATCCCCGCGACGCCACTGACGGGGAACTGGTTGAGATGATGAAAAACGTTCTGTGATTCAGGGAAGAAGGTGGAAGCGAATCATCTTGTCAGTGAGATAAAGGAGCGCTATACCATCCCCGGTTGATGCGGTATGAATAAGCTCATAACAATTATTTCATTTTTTAGTTCATGTGTCTTTAGCGGTTTAAGTTAGGATAGTGAGATGAATGCCAGAGCGCGTGTATATTTTTTAGTCTTTCTCATTGCTGCGGCAATCGGCTGCAGGCCGGGGATAGAGGAGAAAGATAGGGCTCCTCTAGCCCGGGAGCAGGCGTGGGCCCTCGCTGCTTCGGCGCTGCTTGCGGAGAGGAACGATGAGCGCCACGACCTCCTCGGTGGCCGCGAGCGCATAGCCAAGGACATGGAAATGTGGAGGGCGGGCCTTGTCAAGGGATGGAATGTCGGGGACCATGAAGACCTGCTCGCCACGTTGAGATTGCTCGAAGAGGAGGGCGACCGGAAGGAGTTCACCGAGCTCGGGGCGCATGTTACCTCCCTGAGCAAGAGGAAATATAAAAAGTTCCTGAAAAAGGCGAGGAGAGACGCGGAGCTGTACAACAGAATCCAACTGGCGAAGGAACATCACGATAAACTCGGGGAAAAGAGCCTGGCGGGGTGGGACTATTGCCGTTATATTTCACTCTGCAGGTGGGGCTACCTCGCGGGGTATTTCACCGAGGAGGAGGCATGGGCCCGGATCATACCTGCCGCCAGCAAGCTGCAGGGAAGATTCGACTCATGGGAGGACCTCGGCGCCAACTATCTAATCGGCAGGGAGTTCTGGTCGCACGAGGACACCGTGAAGAACGGTCTCCTGTACCGGGCGGCCTACCGCAGGCTGCTCGACAATCCCGGGAGCCCATGGAACGTCTACCTGTGGGACATGGAGATGGAGGAGCCCCGCGGCGGGCAGGGCGTGGGCTTGCTTGGCCGGTGAGAAATTACGGGCGCCGGCAGGCAAATGATAAAGGATAGAAAGGAGCGGCAATGTACCTGTTGCTTATAATCGCGAATGTACTGGTGAGCCTGAGGGGCTTTAAGGTCCCCTCTTTCTTCAATGACTATTCTTTCCACCCGACGAGCGTCCTCAAGAGGGGCGAGTATTACAGGATGGTCACCTCCGGCTTTCTTCACGTCGATCCGGGCCACCTCATCTTCAACATGATAACCCTTTTCTTCTTCGGTTCATTGCTGGAGAGGCTGGTCGGGATCCCGAAGTTCCTCGTGATTTATTTCGCGAGCATGGTGGCCGGGGACCTCCTGTCACTGTGGCTTCACCGGAATCAGAGCGCGTACAGGGCGGTCGGCGCGTCGGGCGCCGTATGCGGCATCATCTTTGCCACTATAGCCCTTTACCCGGGAATCCGGATTTTTATAATGTTCATCCCCATCGGCATACCCGGCTGGATATACGCCGTATTCTTTATCTGGTACTCCTCCTTCGGGATACAGAGGCAGATGGGGAACATCGGACACGACGCACACCTCGGAGGCGCCATTGCGGGGCTCCTCCTGGCGTCTTTCTTCTTTCCCGGCGTTGTCTTTGCTCACTATCTCGTGACTATGGGGCTCCTGGCCCTTTCGATCGCGGCCCTGGTCCTCGCGCTCACCAGGTAAAATAGAGAGGTTCACTTATGAATACATATAATCGAACGCTGGTACGGTGGGGGTCCGTATGCTCGGTTGTCGCGGGTGCCGGCTGGCTGGTGCCGGTTTTCTTCTATTTTTTTATCCTTCCGGCGGCGGGCTCCGGGCCGACACAAGCGGCCGATCCCGCCGGTTTTCTGCCCTGGATGATCGAGCACGGTGGGCTGCGCGTCGCTCTCTGGTGGACGACAGCCATCCCTATCCTTATCGCCCTCTTCGGTGTGCCGCTCTTACTGAAAGAAATGTTAAAGACATACAGCCCGTGTGCCGTGAGGGTGGCGGCACTTGCGGGGGTCATCGGCTTTTTCACTCTGCTCGTAGCCGCCCTGGTGCTGGCGGTCGGCGAGCGTCCCCTGGCGCGCGCGTACGCGGTGGCCGGCGTCGAGGCCCGCCCGGCCATTATTGCGGCCTACGAGTGGCAGCGCCTGGTCACGGCGATTCTCTTCGACGTTCTCGGCCTCTTTCTCGTGGGTGCGTGGATCCTGGTCAACAGCCTTGTCGGTTTGCGCTGCGGCAGGCTGCCGAAGGGATGCGCCTGGTTCGGCGTAATAACGGGCCTGCTCGCCCTCGCGTTTGTTGCAGGTTACGTCGCCGGTGTCGGGTGGCTTGGCGAGGGAGGGATCGGAATGGCGGCTTTCGTTGCCATGCCTGTGTGGATGATCTGGCTTGGTGCTGCATTGTTGCTCCGGGAGACGGGAGACAGAAGACAGGGGTAAAGCCCCAATGTTCAATGTTCAACGCTCAATGTTCAATTGAAAAGTAAACACTGAAGGCAATACAGGTAAAGGTTAAGGTGAGGAGGCCGGTATGGTAGTTAGGTTAAGGTAAGGGTAAAACACCAACTACTTATCCTTTTAACCAAACCGGCATCTTTACCCTAGCCTCTTAACCTTACCGAAAGTAACGATGTACGAAGTACGATATACGCTGTACGAATAATAAAAGAGCTGCTCCAGTCCTGCTACTTGGCCCTGCCCCCGGCTTTCTTTGACATGATCCCGGCTACTGTCGAGTTGATTGTCGCTATCTTGAACGGCTTCCGGAGGCAGCTGTGGGCGCCGCAAGTCGTGGCGTCCTTCTCGATTTCGGCGACGTCCTTCCCCGTCAGCAGGACGACTTCCGTGCCGGCGTTTACTCTCTTCACGAGCTGGAGGATATCGAGGCCTCCGCCGCCGGGCATCAGGACGTCGCAGAAAACGATGTCGAACTTTTTGTTCTCGACGAGCTCTCTTGCCTCCGAACCGCTCTGAGCGGTTGTCACCCGGTGGCCGCCGCCCTCCAGGATTCTTTTTATAATCTCGATAATAAATTCTTCGTCGTCAATGACAAGGATGTCGGCGGCGGGGGTTTCCCCCGGCCCGGTGCCGGCGGCCTTCTCCCTTGCCGGCGCGATCTCCTCTTCGGCGTGCGCGGGCAGGAGCACCGTGAATGTCGAGCCCTTGCCGATGGTGCTCTCGACCTCTATTATCCCCCCGTGGTTCCTTATTATCCCGTCCGCCATGGAAAGGCCCAGTCCCGTTCCCGGCGTCTCCGATCCGCCGATGGCCCCCTTGGTGGTGAAGAAGGGCTCGAATATTTTGTCGAGAT
>JAVCDC010000120.1 GCA_030765135.1 Candidatus Tritonobacter lacicola
CGCGAAAGGACGCCCGCCGCCGCCTCCGCCGAGCCGATCAGAAGCGGCCCCGCCGAGACGACGCGATAATCGCTCCCCTCCTCTATGAACCGCTCCATGAGATGGATGAGATGATACATGTGGGGGTTGAGCATCCGGCGCAGCCTCTTCTTGACGTTCCTGTTCTTCTTGATGTCCGCCACGGCGAGGACGGCGGCGCCGCCGTCCTCATCCCAGCCGATGGCCCGGGCGAGGCGCGGCAGGTCGAGGCGGTTCTTATCGTCGCTCATGTTGCAGAGGATAAAGCGGTAAAGCATCCCCTGGGAGAAGATGAGGTAGTCCGCGTCGGAGTGCCGTTTGAGGTAGTTCAGGACCTGCAGGAAGGAGGGCTTCTCGTCGCCGGCCCGCCGGTTGATCTTCGGCGCGCGCGTGAAGAGCACTTTCAACGTCTCCTCCGGGTTGTCCTTTTTCGCCAGCGTCATCTCGAAGGCGTTCTCCCCGACGTGGCGGAGCGCCTTCTCCACGGGGCCGGTGTACTTCTCCACCTTCATCTCCTCGACGCCGTCGAGGACCAGGCCGGAGTACTCCACGACCTTCCCGGCCAGGTACTCCAGGTATTCGAGGAAGTTCGTGTCCCTCACCTTGTCCAGCCTGTCCATGGGGAACGCGGGGTTGGATGAAGGCTTACACGTGGCGGCGCCCGAGTGGCCGCCGTCGGCCTTCGTCCCTATGTGCTGGCACATCGTGGATAGGTTGAGGGTCGTCTCCTCCTCGTTCGGCTTGCGCGTGGTCATCAGGTGGGAGCCGTAGGTGTAGAAGAGGTAGTCGGCCCGGTACCCCTTACCGCCGAGGAGGTAGTTGATCGCCGAGGCGACGTTTATCTGCACCTCGCCCTTCTTTGCGTCGCAGAACGGCGAGAGACCCACCATGATGTGCACGGTGTGGCCGGGGTCGTCCGCCTTGTGGAACTTCATGACACCGAGTATCTGCTCGGTCCGGGGGAGGACCTTCTCGAGGCCGTCCTCGTAGACCTTCACCACATTGTCCCAGCCCGTGGACTGCATGATATTTCTCATGCTCTCCATGTCCTTGATCCCTTCGGCGAGGCCGCGCGCCATCTCGATCTTGTTGAACTTCGAGCCGATGAGCTTGGAGAGCTCGAGGGCGAGGGGCTCCGACCCGATGTGGAGGTCCTGGATGTGGGCAATCCTCCGCAGCTCCGCCAGGCCCGGGTTGTCCCACGGCTTCCCCTCGATCCTGTCGGCGTAGATGAGATCGTTGCCGCACTTCTGCTTCTCCACGGGGAGCTCCTGCCCGCGGGGGAGGCTCGCCACCTGGACGTTGCCGATGAGCCCCTCTTCCTTCATCTTATGCAGGAGATCGAATATCTCCTGCGTGTATGGGTGATGGTCGTCCATGCTGGCCACGTGGACGTCGTTCTCCTTCAGGAGCCTGAAGTGGCGCTCGATCGTGGCCAGCGCCACGACCATAGCGCGGTCGGGCCCCTCCTCGACCTTCTCGTCGTAGAGGCTCTCGCCCAGCTCGTCCTGAACCTCGTCGAAGATGAGCTCCATTACATCGTCCGGGGGGCGGACCTCCGCCGGGAGGAGCGTGAAGTTGAGGTCGTCGAAAGTGACCGAGAAGAGATAGTCCTCGTCGGGTGACGGCGGTATGTAGATAACGCGGGCCGCCCCCCGCTCGTCGGTCCTCACCGTCACGACGGCCCTGTCAACAGTTTGCCCGTCCGGCATCTCGAATTTCCCTTCGCCCTTCAGCTTTTTGATCTCTATCTCCACATCCGGGGCGGCGGCAGCCGTGGCCTCTTCGACAAGCATAACTCTCATGGTAAAGCGGGCGGCCTCCTTCCGGCTCTCAGGGAGGTAATCGCCGAGGTGATCGAGTATATTCACGATGCTGTCTGTGCCCCCGCAGATTCCCTTCACGGATTTCTTCACGCCGTCGGGGGCATCCTCTGGCAGGGAGATACAGAGGTTGGATATCTTGCGGAAATGCCGCTTGAGCTCCTCGGTGAGGTGATGAAGCGTGATCTTGTAGGAGGCCGCCGGCTTTTCCAGGAAGGGGAGGTCCCTCATCTGCATCATCCCCCGCACCGCGTAGGCGACGACCTCGGTGGCCACGATGAGCAGCTCGTCCGAGTAGTTCACACGCCCGTTCGTGGACATGTCCATGGAGATTGCCTTATCGAACCCGAGGACGGCGTCCTTGTTCAGCGGCTCCTCCCTTACGAGTGCGTCAATCATCTTTTCCTTGGTCTTGTCCTCGAACTGCTCCTTGAGGGTCTTCTTGAGCTCCTGGAGGCGCTTGCCCGTCATGACCTCCGTCATACCCTGGATGAGGGAATCCAGGAAATATTTTATCTGGGGCTCCTCGATGCTCTTCCTGGCGACGTCGAGTTCGGTCAGGCACAGCGTTATCTTCAGTACCTCCAGGGCAGTGAGGAGGGCGGCCTTCTCCTGGTGCTCCATGACCTTCGGAAGCTGCTTGTAGGACGCGTTGAATATTCCCTTTATCTCGTCGCTTACACTGTCCGCGTTCTTTATGATCCAGCTCTTGAAATCGTTCAGGCGGGTCGTGTACTCGTTTATGAGCTCGATTGTCTCCTCGTCATCGATAACGAGCAGCTTCATACGGGGGGCAAGCGCATCTATGGGGAAGTCCGGTATGTAGAGGTCGCACCCGCTGTGGACGGCGAGGCCGGCGATGCCCTCCGAGTAATTCAGGAAATCGAACTCGTAGTCCTCCCCGTAGACCGGGTCCCTGCCCAGCTCTTCCCTGAGCGAGTTCTGCGCCCAGACCGCGTAGAGGGCGTTGGATCCAACGGTATCCAGGTCGCCGCCGCCCTCCTTGCCGATGCCCCTGTTGACGCCCTTGCCGTGGATAATGAATATCTTCTTTCTCATGGGAAATTCCTTTCGTTAACGGTGCATGCCCTTCCTCTATAGGGATACTAACTGTTCAAAAAGCGGGCATCAAAGGCTAACTCAAAGCGCGAGGGAGCAAAACAAGGCGCAGGACATGGGCGGCGCTTAATAAAAGCCTTCGACCATCGTCACCTATCAGTTCGGCGCAGCCATGCCCACCGTGTCGTTGCCCTCCGGAATATTCCAGAAGTCGCGCGCGAAGGGCGAGGGGTTGCGTGATATCGCGTCCCAGTACGTCCAGTCGCCGGGGACAAGGGCGTTCCATATGTAGAGGTTGTAGTCCCCCGCGTCGTCCTCCATCACGGAGAGCTCGTCGGGTCCTCCGCGCCCTATACCCGAGACCTGTGCTATGTCGTTCCTCTGGGGTATGATCCAGAAGTCGCGCGCCAGGGCCGACGGGTTCCTCGCCATGGCGTCCCAGTACGTCCGGTCGCCGGGAGCCGGCATGTTCCATAGGTAGAGATTGTAGTCGCCCTCCGTGTTGCCTACAACAAGGAGGCTGTCGGCATCCCCGTTCCCCGTCGTGTCCAGGCCGCACATGGCAGCAGCGTCGTCCCCCTGCGGTATAACCCACAGGTCCCGCGCCAGGGCCGAGGGGTTCCTCGCGTGAGCGTCCCAGTACGTCCAGTCTCCAGGGGCGGGGCTGTTCCACAGGTAGAGGTTGTAGTCGCCGCCCTGGTCCCTCATAGAGGCTATGCGGCTGCACCCATCCGCCATGAGGATTGTGTCGTTCCCTGCCGGTATCGTCCAGAACTCCCTCGCAAGGGCCGAGGGGTTCCGCGCATCTGCGTCCCAGTAGGACCAGTCTCCCGGAACCGGCACGTTGTAGAGGTATATGTTCTGGTCAAAACCTCTGTCCAGCTTCAGGACGGCCAGCTCCTGCGCCCCCGTCCCGTCAGCGTCGACCTCCGTCATCGTGACAGTGTTGTTGCCCGACGGTATGATCCAGAAGTCCCTGCCCAGGGGAGATGGGTTCCTCGCCGCGGCGTCCCAGTAGACCCAGTCCCCCCCTGCGGGCACCTCGTACCCGTAGAGGTTGTAGTCGCCGCCCTGGTCCTTCATCAGGGCGAGGGGTATAGAGGGCTCCCGGTAGATGGCGTAGAGCGCGTCGTCGTGAGACCCGACATAGACCGTCCCGTCGCTCCCTATGGCGGGAGAGGAATTGATCCATCCGTTGGTCGCGTAGCTCCACCGCAGGGAGCCATCGGAGCGTATGCCGTAGACCCTGCTGTCGCAGGAGCCGATGTAGATCGTCCCGTCATTTCCTATCGCGGGCGAGGAGTTGACCAACTGCCCCGTCCCGTAGCTCCACGCGAGTGCCCCATCCGAGTTGAGGCTGTAAACGCCGAAGTCGTCAGAGCCCGCGTATATCCTCCCGTCGCTCCCTATGGCGGGGGACGATGCCACGAACACAAGGAGTCCGGCCCGATAACTCCATACCAGAGAGCCGTCGGAGCCCAGGCAGTAGATGCGGCTGTCGTCGGACCCCGCGTATACCTTCCCGTCTTCTCCGATGGCGGGGGACGAGGTAACGGGGAGCCCCGTCCGGTAGCTCCATGCGAGCGACCCCTCCGAGTTGAGACAGTAGACGCGGCTGTCGTCGGACCCCGCGTATACCCTCCCGTCCTCTCCTATGGCGGGCGATGAGGTGACCCAGAACCCCGTCGCGTAGCTCCATACAAGCGCCCCCCCGGAATCGAGGCAGTAGAGGTTCGCGTCCCATGAGCCAGCGTACACCCTCCCGTCGCTCCCCACCACGGGCGAGGACCTCACCCAGTCCCCTGTCGCATAGCTCCACAGCAACGACCCGTCAGAATCGAGGCAGTAGACGTTATAATCGTATGAGCCAGCATACACCCTGCCGTCTGCGTCCACGGCCGGCGAAGAATAGATATCGTCTCCCGTCTCATAGCTCCAGAGGAGAGAGCCGTCGGAGTTGAGGCAGTACAGAACGTCGTCGAAGGACCCCACGTACACCTTCCCATCACTCCCCACCGCGGGCGATGACCTCACGTCGTCTCCCGTGATGTAGCTCCATCTCAACCCCGCCGCGAGCGATCCCCGGTATTGGCTCCTGCCCGTGTGCGCCGGGTCGTGGCGGAACATGGGCCACGCCATGGGCGTCGGCGTGATGGTGGGCGTGAGGGTTTCAGTCGGCGTCCCGGTGGGTGTCGACGTGGGAGAGATCGTGGGAGTCTGAGTCGGCGTATCCGTGACCAAAGGCGTGGCGGTGATCGTGGGCGTGTCGGTGGGAGTCGCCGTCGGCGTCTCCGTCGGTGTCAGCGTGGGTGTGGGCGTCTCCGTCGGTGTCAGCGTGATGGTCGGTGTCTGCGTTATCGTCGGCGTCAGCGTGGGCGTGGGCGTCTCCTGGTAGATGGCGTAGAGCCTGTTATCCCACGACCCCATATAGACCGCGCCCTCATCCCCTATCGACGGCGATGAAGAATAGGCAGGCGGCAGAAGGACCCACCCCCCCGTCACGTAGCTCCACACGAGGGAGCCGTCCTGGCCTATGCAGTAGACGCGGTCGTCATGAGAGCCGATATATATCATCCCGTCGCTCCCCACGGCGGGCGATGACCTGACAAAGTCTCCGGTGGCATAGGTCCACAACAGGGAGCCGTCGGAGTTGAGGCCGTAGAGAAGACTGTCATCAGATCCCGCATACACCCTTCCGCCATCCCCAAGGGCGGGCGACGATTCGATATCATCGAGGGCCTCGTATGACCACAGCAACACGCCCCCTGAATCGAGGCAGTAGAGCCGGTTATCGCCGGAGCCCGCATACACTCTCCCGTCAGCGCCTATGGCGGGAGAGGAATAGACATCGCCTCCCGTCGCGAGGCTCCAGGCCAGCGAGCCGTCCGAGTTAATGCCATAGATACTGTTGTCGTCCGAGCCCGCGTACACCCTCCCGTCGGCGGCGAGGGCGGGCGAGGATGAGACGTTGCCCCCCGTCCGATAGCTCCAGAGGAGAGATCCGGCATAGCTGATGCCGTAGAGGCGATCATCGCTGGAGCCGGCGTATACCCCTCCGTCATCCCCCGTAACGGGCGATGACAGGACATTGCCCGCCAGGATCCCTCCCGTCCTGTAGCTCCACACCAGGGTGCCGTCGGAGTTGAAGCTGTAGAGGCGGCCGTCATCGGAGCCCACGCTCACCCTCCCGTCTCTCCCCTCGGCGGGCGATGAACGGACGCCGCCTACAAGCACGAGGCCGGTCCTGTAGCTCCACGCAAGGGAGCCGTCGGAGTTGATATTGTAGAGGCGGTCGTCGTCGGACCCCACGTACACGTTCCCTGCGCTTCCCACGGCGGGCGAGGAATAGACGCCGCCGCCCGTTACGTAGCTCCATCTCAGGCCCGCGGCGAGGGACCCCCGATACTGACTAAGGCCGGTGCGGGCGGCATCGTGGCGGAACATGGGCCACGGCGCCGGCGTCGGGGTGATTGTGGGGGTGGCGGTCTCAGTCGGCGTCCCCGTGGGTGTCTCGGTTGGCGTTCCCGTGGGAGTCCCCGTCAGCGTCGGTGTCGGCGTCTCCGTGGGAGTCTCCGTCGGCGTATCCGTGATCAGTGACGTAGGCGTGATGGTGGGCGTCAGCGTGGGCGTGTTCGTTCCGGTCGGCGTGGCCGTCACCGTTGGAGTGTCGGTAGGTGTCGCCGTGGACGTGCCGGTGGGCGTCACGCTGGGCGTGGGCGTGGGAGAGTTCGTGGGGGTCTCCGTCGGCGTCCCGGTTATCGTCGGCGTTTCCGTGGGCGTGGGAGTATCCTCGTAGATTGCGTAGAGCCTGTCATCCCATGAGCCCACGTAGATCGTGCCGTCGCCTCCTATCGCCGGGGAAGAAGAATAGGAAGGCGGGATGATGACCCACCCCCCCGTCACGTAGCTCCATGTGAAGGAGCCGTCCGGGCCGATGCGGTAGACGCGATTGTCGTGGGACTCGATGTACACGCCCCCGTCGCTCCCGAGGGCCGCCGAGGACCGTACGGCGTGCCCGGTCACGTAGGTCCACAGCAAAGAACCGTCGGAATCAAGGCAGTAGAGGCTGCCGTCGTATGAACCGGCGTACACCCTCCCGTCGCTCCCCACGGCGGGGGATGACTGGACGTCGCCTGAAGTCGCATAGCTCCATATCAGGGAGCCGTCGGAATTTATGGCATACATGCTGTTGTCAATCGACCCTGCATACACCCTCCCCTCGTCATCCACGGCCGGCGAGGAATACATGTCGCCTCCGCTTCTATAGCTCCACGACAGGGAGCCGTCCGAATTAAAGCCGTAGAGGCGGTCGTCATCCGAGCCCGCGTAGACTCTCCCGTCACCATCCAGGGCGGGCGAGGAATAGACATCGCCGCCTGTCACATAGCTCCATGAGAGGGAGCCCGCAGCCGTAATGGCGTAGAGGCGGTTATCCGTCGAGCCCGCGTATACCTTACCGTCGCTCCCGATGACGGGCGACGAGTGCACGTCGTCTTTCGACGCAAAGGCGGATGCGCCGGCCCTATAGGTCCATGCCAGGGAGCCGTTGGAGTTCAAGCTGTAGATGCGCGGCGGATAGTTCGTGATGCCTAGCTTGCCGTAGGTACCCACGTACACCCTGCCGTCGCTTCCAACGGCGGGCGATGAACGCTCGCTCCCCCCCGATGCCACGGTCAAATACGTCCACGCCAGCGAGCCATCGGAATTGAAACTGTAGAGTTTTGCGTCATCGGAGCCAGCATAGACCCTGCCGTCGGCCGCAACGGCAGGCGAGGAGAAGATGTCCCCGCCTGTCAGATAGCTCCACCTCAGGCCTGCGGCGGCCGAGCCTATGTAAGAGCTGCGGCCCGTGTGCCTCTCGTTCTGGTGGAACATCGGCCAGGGGCCGCTGTCGAGCTGGCCCCACGCATGACCGGTGGTAAGGGCAAAAAAAAGAAGTGATAAAAAAGAGGAAACCAGTATCGCTGCCAGAGGCTTTTTCATACCATCTCTCCTTGCTATGCAGATGCCGCAAAAAGAATAGCTAGACTGCATACCCACTTCTGGAGGGATAAAATCCGCGAGTTTGCATTCTTGGACACCGTTAATGTACTCAAAGACGCGAGGCGAGTCAAGCTCTTTTGCCCATTATTTCAATCCATGCGCAAGATCCAAGTTTCAAGGTCTGCCCCCTACTGAAGCCAACGCAGAGCTCACCTACCTGAAAACGCGCAGTGTTTTCAGGTTGGGCGCAGCGATTTTCGGTAATTTTAATACCTTAAATAAAAAGGTAAAATCATCAAAACTATTCCAACTATAATAACCAAGATCGCATTGGATATAAAATATGGAAAGGCACATAGGGCTACGCCACAAACGAGAGCAATACCTCTTCGTTGTTTTTTGCCATAAACAATATACCCCAACCCAATAGCACCAAATAACATTGCAAGAAATATATCTGTTGTTGAATACATCTCTTATTCCTCTATTTTCATCACCGAACAGTGTCCCCGGAATTCCCGGAATTCCACGATTATCTATCCGGTGTCCCCTATTCGCTCGCCTGTCCTTCTCGGGAGCGGACGGCCTCCCGGATCGAGGAACCCGAGTTGCTGAAAACGCAGGAAGAGTACCCGGCAAACCCACGCATCGGTGGCGGCGTAAGCTATTTGTTTCGGCGTAAGCCGGGGGCTGGCCCAGTTGGAAGTGGAGGAGCCCTTGGTGACGCGAAATCCGAGCAGCTGCGCAGCCAGATTGCGGACGCCTGATAGTTTGAGGCCTTGCAGCTGCGCCACGAGGCTCAGGTCAACGATGTTTTGAGGTTCAAACGGAAAAACCTTCTTGAGACTCGAGAAATCGTCAGCCAGCCCGATGCCTGCCTTGATGAGCGCCGGATTTTCCAGCATTTCGACCAACGCGCCAGAAAATTCCATCCGTTTCAACTGAAAGAGATACACCACGGACGCGGTGGCAATCTGTACCAGGCAGGGCAGGTGAAATTGACCTTTGCGGAACGCGGGCTTCGTTTCCGTGTCAAGCCCCACCACCTGTTCGTCGCGGATCACATAAATCGCCCGCTCCAAGTCCTGAGCCGACGCGACCAGGCGAATCGTCCCCTCGTATTTCCGGATCGCCAACTGGGTTACTTCCTCTTTGGTCATGGTTTTCATATGTCGTGCCGAACTCCTCGATTCTCTCCGCCAGATCGAGAAACATCAAGGGAAAAGCGTCCCCTAATCTTCAGAAGCGGCGAAGCCGCTTTTCGGGGTCAGCTTGAGCAACTGGTTATGCGGTGACTTCGAGATAAGCGGAGAAACTATGAGAGGAGGGGACGGGAAGACCTTCTGTTTTTAGTCCATCCAGATGGAACTCGATGGCTTCCCGCATTCTCTTTTCGACCTCTTCCTTGGTGGCTCCGGTCGCAACACACCCATCCAGATCAGGCGAATAGGCGGAATATCCAGTTTCGGTTTCTTCAATAACGATTAAGTAACGTCTCATTTAACACCTGCCTGTTTAAATATACTATTTAATGTTCCTGGTGCCAAGTCATCACTGGACTTTCCGGCGATGGTCACAAGCCCAGTTTTTGTTGGGTGTTTGTACTGCCGATGACTCCCTCTCGTTCGTACAATGTACCATCCATCTACTTCCAGCATTTTAATGATATCCCTAACTTTCATCTGGGAAATATATTAACAATGAAAACCTAATAATTCAATTCGCATAACAGTGCCTTATACGATCCGTATAAGCGGACGGGAAATGGCCGAATTTGCCATATAAGATCCTTTCTCGTTTTTCAATGATTGGCTATGTGGGTCCGACCCCGATTATAAAACTGTTTTTATTGCCTCAATTGTCAAGAGGAAAGATTTGACCCCCGCCCTCCATCAGTGGTTACGCAACGCTCAGCGTACAGACAACCGGGGTCAACGTGACTTCATGGCCTTGACACGAATCAACCTTCAGACAGCCCGAGCCTGGGCCATTAAAGAAACGGGTGCAGCTCTCTGGGACTACACGTATCGAACAAGCGCATCGAAGGCTTGGTATCGCTTACTTGGCTGGATATCCCGCTGCCGTCTTCAACCGGTTATTAGAGTCGGGCGCATGGTTCGCAACTACCTGTGGGGTATCCTCAATGCCATCTTCGCAGCCGTTAACAACGCCCTCGTAGAGGCCAAGAATGCACGCGTTCAGAAGATCAAGGCGACCGCATGCGGATTCCGTAATCGCAGCCGCTTTCGCCGAGCCATTTTATTTCATCTAGGCGGCCTTGACCTCATGCCCTGTGGTATTGGAGATCTGCATTTTGCCCACACTAATTCCTGAAGCGCCATTTATTTATTCACATTTTCGCAAGGGATTTTATACTGATCTCCTATGCCATCAAATCTAGTTTTTTGAAATTCGTCGCTCACATAATCTTGCTGAAAAGTTACGTTTTGCCAAACCGTGCATGTGCCGTCACTGTTTTTTACAGCAATAGCAGCACGGATGTATCTGTGCAGAATAATTCCAGTAAGTTGGTTTCTTCGTATCATCCAATCGGAATCGATAATAACAACGCGCAACACATCACCTTTTACTCTGTCATTGTAAATTTGTGAAGCCTTGAAAGCAGTAATCATCTCTGCTTCAAGCTTGTTATCGGAACGCGCGGATTTCGGCATTACCGCAGCTTTTGTTTTTGAGTTGACTGCAAATTCGTTCAATTCATTGGATGCTTTTTTGTAAACCGTGTAATCATCACCAGTAATAACGAACTTCCCTTCGGCCACAACATTATAATTACATTTCAATTTGACAATTATAGTATGCTCACCAGATTCTAGTTGGCTCATTCGCTCTGCGAATTTAATTGGACCATAAAACTTGGGTCCAAACTTTTTATAAACCAATTCTTTGCTGCCGTATGCGGTCAGTTCATTTGTTCCCGGGACAATATCGAGCGGAAGATAATTTTTCTGAAGAGCATCACCCGAAACCCATAATGTACTGGTTTCCAATTGCATTTCACTCGGTTGTTGATAATCGTACAAGGGCGCTTTCAGTTCGTAGATAAATACTTCCACGGAAACATTTTTTGCCGATTCCTTTCCGATAATTTTTAAAATGCTTTTCTCTAAAAATGCCACCGAATAGATACGGTCGCCGGATTGAAATTGAGTTGTCAGTCCGGCTGGATTTGAAGGATTGATCGGACTCTTTGAAAAGACAATCTCACCGCTTTTTTGGGCGAACGCATTCACCGAAACGAAAACCAGAATAATTGATAGAATTAATAACGATTTAACTTTCATTTTAGCTCCTTTATTTGTAATGATGAAAACATACTAACATGAATTACGCAATATTTCAGTAGATTTTTTCACATAACGCCTCGGCTGAGGCGCGCTGTCAAGCGTCGCCTCCAGCCGTTGGTTATGTGTCTCATCCTTTTAGGATTTCAACGCACTCCAAACGAATACCATCAGGATCTCTCCATTCACACCACCGGTAGTTGTTATGCTTGAAAAAATCGACAACTCCAGTTTCGTATTCTGTTATGCCCAACGCATTCAACGCAGATATCACATCGTCCAATGAATTGACCCGCAGGGACAAATGTTGACTTGAGAGAAATTCCGGACTCGCATGCGACTCCGAAAGGAAGAAATGAACATGTGCAGCTTCCACCACTAATGTGCCTGGATCTCCATCACGAAGCTTACAAGACGCTCCGAAAACTCGTTCGTAGTATTCCTGAGTACAGACGAGAGAACTTACGGACAGGCAAACATGATCAATCGCGGTTGCGTCTATCATGGGCGTTCAATTTCCTTTTGATACATAACAAAGTCTTATCCGGTCCGCATAAGCGGCCGGGAAATGGCCGAATCCGCCGTATAAGACCCTTTCTCGTTTTTCAATGATGGTTACGTGGGCCCGTCCCCGATTATCTAATATTCAATTAAATATTGAGTAATTTATTTTCTATTTCTTCTATCATCGATATAATATTCAACTGCTGATCATATTCAACATTGAACATAAAGTTTTTATTCTCAACTGAATATCTATATATGTGCCAATCTGTTTTCGGTGTGGGAATTTCCAATAATTCTGAATATTTAATCCATTCAAGTTTACCTTCTTTACAAGCAGGCGGATCAATATGCGCAATCTCGGCAAGATACACAAAACAGATCCAGTTATAATTAGTTGGTGAACTTTCAACCATTACACCGCAACATTTTGGATATGTGATACGGATTCCAGTTTCTTCAAATGTCTCTCTGATGGCTGAATGTATCGGACTCTCATATGGATCGATTTTTCCACCGACTGGTGTGTATTTACCTTTATTGGGTTCTTTTTCACGTTTCAGCAGTAAAAAGCGGTCACCCGACTTTAAAATACACAGAACTGCTGGTTATTTATGTCCATTCGATACATACATGTTTCAAACCATTTTCAGCCTAACGCCCCGGCTCAACGGCGCGCGGCAGTTCGCGCGTCCGCTTGCCGCCGGTGGTTATGCGCAGGTTAATTCTTTAGAATGTAAAAAAGACTAGTTACCACAGCATTTTTTATACTTTTTACCGCTTCCACATGGACAGGGTTCATTGCGTCCCACTTTCTTTTCGGCAATCTTTGTTTTTAGTGGATTCAATAATATTTCTAAGGCTTTGATATCCTCAGGTTTATCTGGTTCCAATTCAATTGTATATTTCCAGCCGTTTTCATCAAATACTGATTCTAATTCTTTCACTCTTTCTTCTGTTTGTACATTCACAACAGCGGGATTCTTTTCAGTGCCCAATTTTGCTGTCTTTTTACCGTCAAATATTTTTTCCATTTTTTCTCCTTTAAGGTATTATATGATTTATCTACCGCATAACAGTGCCTTATGCGGTCCATATAAGCGGCCGGGAAATAGCCGAATCTACCGTATAAGACCCTTTCTCGTTTTTCAATGATTGTTTATGTAAGTCCGACTCCGACTATCCAAGGTTTTGTTCGAATCTCTATCATGCGTGTGCCTTTTCAAGGTGCGCGGCAATCACTACCTTGATCAAAGATTGGCGGGGCACGCCGAGACGTTTCGCTTCACGATCGAGTGAGTGAATCATCCAGATAGGGAAGTCAACATTGACCCTCTTCTGCTCGTGCTCCGGACGACGTGCTCTGGATAGATCAAGATGCTTGGTGATGTTTTCGCCGGCATCGAACTTCCTATCAAAATCCTTAGCTTTCATAGACTTCAACCTCCTCTTGTCGAGATCGACGAACCGAGATGATTCGAATTTTGTCATCCCGATAGGTTATAACTCCGGACCAATGCTTCCCGGCGATGTGGCCAACGACCATGAATCTTGGTTCGTCAGTCACTTTTACAGGAATCTCAAGTAAGTCGGGATCGTTCCAGAGGGCTTGGGCTTCGATGAAATCGATCCCGTGCTTCCTCTTATTCGCCTCGCTCTTCTCCGGGTCAAACTCGAATTCCATGATATATATACTATACCGTGTGTATACCTGGTGTCAACCGTAAATATACATCGTTGAGGTATCGAAGTTATGTGCTATTCTGGGGTTGATCTGATTCATTTAGACGCTAACCGTGTTTCTTGGCCGCTGTTTATGCAACATGTTTATTCTCAGGAGGTTACTCATTTAGGCGCAAAATTGCGAAAGGATGCTGCATTTGCTCAAGCTCATGAACAGCATATGGTTACTTGTTTAATTTATCTCTCGGCACATTTTGATACCCATTTGCGCCTGAAATCTTATTTAAAAGCAAAACCTCTTAACAGGTGGCTATCTTCGCAACCCCTTGATAATCAACGACATCCTTATTTAGGCGCAAACCGGCAAAACCCAGTTTTTGGCCGCATATCCACCGAGGTCCGAGCTTAATAACCATGTCCCACCTCCGGGGTGGGACATGGTCGCGGGGACAAGTCCACTTACCACAGGATGCCATCAACAACTATGTCAAGATGAATATGGATTTTGCGCTTCAGTCTCAACTTGAGACTGGGGGTCTACTACTTGAAATTACTGTGAAAACCGGGAAATTTGGCGCGAATGCGAATATTTATTTTTGAACATTTGATCAGTGCGGAGTGAATGTTTTTTACGGGATTTCGTTTCCCCACCCCACCACTTTTTTGAAGCGCTTCCGGGCTTTTTTTATCGGCTCTGTGAGGGCCTCGAGCTTATCCACAATGTCCATGGGGCCGGTGATCTCAACCGTGATCTTGTCCCCCTTCTGGCTGCGGTGGATGTGGACGCTCTTCAGCCACATCTTCTGAAC
>JAVCDC010000003.1 GCA_030765135.1 Candidatus Tritonobacter lacicola
AAAGACCCTTAAGGATGGGAATCTCAGCCTTGAGAAGCGTATCGAGCACAAGAATTTTTTCGATGCGAAGAACAGCTATAACACCGGTTTCATTCATGAGAAGAGAGGAGAATATCGCAAAGCTATCGAGGAGTACGGTTTCGCACTGAAGCTGAAACCCGACTTCGCGCCGGCCCGCGCCAGGCGGGGGATCGTTTATCTTCAATTGAAGAAGTTCGCAAGGGCCGAAGAAGAACTGAAAAAAGCCCTGGAGATCGACCCCGGGAGTAATGGAGTGAGATACCTCCTTGGAGACGTACTTTCGAGTCAAGGGAAGACGGATGAGGCGAATGAGCTCTTCGCCGGCATGGAAAAAGATTCCCCCGACAGCGCTATCGTAAAGGACCTTGTAGGAAGTTTTCACTTGAGGGATGGTGACTACGAGCTCGGAGAACAAGTATTCAAGGAAGCTCTTGAGGTCGCCCCCGGCTACGGGCGGGCGCACGCCGGCCTCGGGACCATCTACCTGAGACTTGGCCGTTACGAGGAAGCGGAGGAGCTCCTGAAGAGATGCGTGGAAATATCTCCCGATGAGCCGGACGCTTACTATAACCTGGCCTGCCTTTACAGTCTGAAAGGAGATCCGGAGAAATCTTTCAAATGGCTATCGAAATCCCTGGAAAAAGGGTTTGATGACCTCGATCATATAAGAAGTGACCCCGACCTGCAGAACCTGAGAAAAGCCCCAGTATTTAATAAAATCAAGTTTTGACATATACTTTTCATATCGTTCAAGTAAGTACCGCATCTTAAATATTAATTATCGCGCAATTTAAGCGTGCAGTTTAGCGTTGACATGCGGGGGCCGTTATAGTAGTTTCCAGCTTCACCTTATAGCAGGTACGAAATGAAGAAGAAAAAGACGTATATTCCGAAAGAGAAGGACATCAAGAGGAAGTGGTACATCGTCGATGCCGACGGCAAGATACTCGGCAGGCTTGCAACCCGGGTCGCCGACGTGCTCAGGGGTAAGGACAAGGTCATATACACGCCCCACATGGACGTGGGGGACGGCGTTATCGTCATCAACGCCGAGAAGGTCAGGGTTACGGGCAAGAAAGAGGAGCAGAAGATATACCAGAGGTATTCCGGCTATCCGGGAGGGCTCAAGGAGGAGAAGCTGAGCCGGCTCAGGGAGCGCGATCCCAAGAGGATAATCACCCTGGCCGTGAGGGGGATGGTCCCCCACAACAAGCTCGGCAGGAGCATGTTGAAGAAGCTCAAGGTATATAAAGGGGCCAATCACCGCCATACGGCCCAGAATCCCGAACCGCTCGAAGTTTAAAAGGAGGAGCACCATTGGCTGAGGAATCGAAATATTTTTACGCAACGGGCAGAAGGAAGGAGTCCGTCGCGAAGGTCCGCATCGTTCCCGGAAGGGGAAAGATAGAGGTCAACAAGAAATCCCTTGAAGATTATTTCCCGAGGCCCACGCAGAGGGCGCTGATATGCCAGCCCCTCGCCATCACGGATAGCCTGAAGAGGTACGATATCTTCGCCAGCGTAAACGGGGGCGGCCTGTCGGGACAGGCAGGTGCGATGAGGCACGGCCTGGCCAGGGCACTGGTGAAAGCCGATGAGAACCTCAAGCAGCAGCTCAAGGGCGCCGGCTTCCTTACGCGCGACCCCCGGATGAAGGAGAGGAAGAAGACCGGTCAGCCCGGCGCGAGAAAGAGGTTCCAGTTCTCCAAGCGTTAATCTTCACCATCTCGCTTTCACAACAGCCCGGGTTCCTCGAACCCGGGCTGTTTCTGCTTCGAAGAAAAAAATATTGAACCGCAAAGACGCAGAGGGCGCAAAGAAAAAAGGGAACCACGGATTAAACGGATTTGAAAATACAACGACTAAAAAAAATAACCACAGAGGCACCCCATTAGATAGGCTTCGCCATCAAACGGGGCAGGCAAAGAACGAAAAGAATAAAATTGTCCACGAATTTCACTAATTAACACGAATTATAAAAAGCAAAAAAGGAAAATTAACCGCAAAGGCGCACTTCGACAGGCTCCCCTCGACCGGGCTCGGGACAGGCAGCACAGGCGCCGGGCGCAAAGAAAAAATTATCCACGAATTACACGCCTGTCCGGCTTTAGACGGAAATTAACACGAATTAAATATAAAAGCAGAATGAACCGCAAAGAAAAAAGGGAACCGCGGATTATACTGATTAAGCGGATTGAAAAAGAAAAAAATTGTGAAGCTAACTCTTTGACTTCGACGTCAGGCCAGAGTAGAATTGCTCGACGTGAAACTCGTGATCGGGGGTTCCGGGAGCCGTTTGTAAAAGAACCGGCGCTTGCCGTCAACAACGCAGGAAGGAAGATGAGATGATAACGGTCAGTATTGTAGGCGCTACGGGTTACACGGGCCACGATCTCGTGAAGATCCTGTCCGGCCACCCATCTGTGAAGATCGTCGATCTATCCGCCAAGCTCGAGGTTCCCGTCATGATAGAGGATGAGTATCCTGATCTCGCCGGCAGTATAAGCATGGTATGCGGCCACCCGGACACCGGGAGGGTCATCGAGAAGAGTGATATAGCCTTCCTGGCCCTCCCTCACACGGTCTCGATGAAATACGCGCCGGAGCTGCTCGATGGGGGTGTAAAGGTTATCGACCTGAGCGCCGACTTCAGGCTGGAAAGCCCGCGGCTGTTCAAGGAATGGTACGGCGAGGACCATACGAAGCCGGAGCTTATCGACAGCGCCGTTTACGGCATGCCCGAGCTGAACAGGGAGCGGATAGCAAAGAGCTCTCTCGTGGCCAATCCCGGCTGCTACCCTACGGCGGCTATCCTGGCCCTGGCCCCCCTGATGGGGGAGGGCTTGGTTGACGAAACGAGGATAATAATCGACGCCAAGTCAGGCGTCACGGGCGCCGGGAAGAAGGCCTCGCTTGAACTCCTCTTCGCGGAGTGCAACGAGAGCGTGAGGTCCTACAAGGTCGGCTCTCACCAGCACACTCCCGAGATAGACCAGGAGCTTGGCAGGCTGGCCGGGAGGGAGATCGGTGTAATCTTCACCCCAACACTGGTCCCCGTGAACAGGGGGATACTATGCTCTTGCTATCTCAAGCTGGTGAAGGATATTCCGGGAGAGGACGTTCTTGCCATCTATCGCCGGTTTTACTCCGGGGCGCCCTTTGTAAGGGTGCTGAAAAGGGGAGAGTGGCCCGATACGAAATACGTAACCAACACCAACTACTGCGACATAGGGATCGGTGTCCTGAAAGATAAGAAAGAGCTGGTCGTGGTGTCTGCGATAGACAACCTCGTCAAGGGGGCCGCGGGCCAGGCTGTCCAGAACATGAACATCATGTGCGGCTGCGATGAAAAAGAGGGTCTTGTTTAACTGGATCGATGGCGGTGTCACCGCGCCCGCGGGATTTCTTGCCGCGGGCGTCGGGTGCGGCATCAAGAAAGAGGGGAAAGACCTCGCGCTTCTTTACTCCGAGGCGCCGGCGTCGGCAGCGGCGCTCTTAACCGTTAACAGGGTGAAGGCAGCCCCAGTTGCCGTGACGGGTAAACATCTCTCCGACGGGACGGCCAGAGCGGTCATAGCCAACAGCGGCGGGGCGAACGCCTGCACCGGCGAGGACGGCTACAACGACGCGGTCGCGATGTGCCGGGAGGTGGCCGTCCGCCTGGGCTTAGACCCGGCCGATGTTGCCGTCGCCTCGACGGGAAAGATAGGCGTCCGGCTCCCCATCGATAAGGTCCTTGCGGGCGTCGCCTGGCTGGCTGAGAACATGAGCGACGGCGGGGGGGGCGACGCCGCGGAGGCCATCTTGACGACGGACACGCGGAAGAAGGAGTGCGCCTTGAGCCTCGACAACGGCGGAAAAGAGGTGCGTATCGGCGCCATGGCGAAGGGCGCGGGAATGATATGCCCGCACATGGCGACGATGCTGGCGTTTATAACCACCGACGCCGCAATAGAGCCGGGACTTCTGAGGGAGGCCCTGACGGAAGCAGTTGACGCCTCGTTCAACAGGATCACAGTTGACGGCGATATGAGCACGAACGACACCGTGATATGCATGGCCAACGGCAGGTCCGGCGCCGGGAGGATAGAAATCCGGGACTCGTCGTACGAGGCGCTGGCGGCGGGGCTGGAGGCGGTCTGCGTCAAGTTGGCCCGTGAGATAGTGTTGGACGGCGAGGGGGCGACCAAGTTCGTCGAGATCAGGGTCCGTGGGGCCTCCTCCGACGGGGATGCCCTCGAGGCCTGCAGGGCGATAGCCACCTCCAACCTTTTCAAGGCCGCCCTGTACGGGAGGTCCCCCAACTGGGGTAGGATGATGGCCGCCATAGGCGCCTCCCGGGCGGTCTTCGAACCGTGCGACGTGGAGGTTTTCGTGGGTGGCGAGAAGGTCATCGAGGGCGGTATGATCGTCTCCAGGAACGCCGATCTTCTGGAAGCGGATAGGATAGAGATAGAAGTCGTCCTTGGAGACGGCAATGGCGAGTCCAGGGTTTGGACCTGCGATCTCTCCCCGGAATACGTCGAGGTCAACATATGATAGAACAGCTGATAGAGAAGAGCCGGGTGCTGATCGAGGCACTTCCGTACATCCAGTCCTTCAAGGGCAAGAAGGTCGTCGTCAAGTACGGGGGGGCGACCATGGGCGACGGGGAAAAGGACACGACGATACTGAAAGACATCGTCTTCATGTCCGCCGTGGGCATGCACCCGATTATCGTCCACGGCGGCGGGGGGCTTATCAGCTACCGCATGAACGAGGCGGGGAAAGTGCCGAGGTTTATCGAGGGGTTGAGGGTGACGGACGAGGAGACTTTCGCGATAGTGAAGGACGTTCTCGTCGGCACAATCAACCCGGCCATCGTGAGCGAGATAGGGAAGCTTAAGGGGAAAGCCGTCGGCCTCTCCGGTGAGACCGGAGGTCTGATTAAAGCCGTGAAGCATCCACCGGTTACGTGCATGGAGCCGGAGGGGCGAGCGATCGGGGTGGATATCGGTTACGTGGGAGCAGCGGACTTTATAGACGGCGAAAGGCTGGCAGGCATATGTTCCGACGGCACAATCCCCGTGATCGCGCCCATCGGGCAGGGGGATGACGGGAAGCTGTACAACCTCAACGCGGACACGGTCGCCAGCAAGGTCGCTGTTGCCGTCGGGGCGAAAAAGCTTGTCTTCCTCACGAACGTCGACGGGATTATAAAAGACGGGGAGATCCTCTCGACGATCAATATCGATGAGGTCAACCACCTCATTTCGGAGAATGTTATCGCGGGAGGGATGCTCCCGAAGGTGCGCGCCGGCATCGACGCGCTTATCGGAGGGGTGAGGAAAATTCACATCATTCACGGGAAGATTCCCCACACACTCCTTCTCGAGATTTTCACAAAGAAAGGGGTAGGGACGCAGATCACGCAATGAATGAGCTAATGGAACAGTACGAGGAGTTCGTCGTCCCGACCTACAAGCGGAACCCCCTCGTTATAGTGAGCGGAAAAGGTTCGAGGGTCCGGGACTTGGAAGGGAAGGAGTACCTGGACTTCTTTCCCGGTTGGGCTGTGAGCGGCATAGGCCACTGCCACCCGTTTGTCGTCGAGGCCGTGAGGGAGCAGGCGGGCAAGCTCATCCACCTGCCGAACAATTACTACAACGAGCTCCAGGGCCTGCTGGCCCGGACCATCGTGGAGCGCTCCTTTCCCGGAAAGGTTTTCTTCTGCAACAGCGGGGCGGAGGCGAACGAGGCCGCCCTCAAGCTGGCGAGGAAATGGGGGCAGGAGAACGGCAGGTTCGAGGTCGTAGCCATGGAGCAGTCTTTCCACGGACGGACTTACGGATCACTCGCCGCCACGGGCCAGGTCAAGTACAGGGACGGCTTCGGCCCCATGCTTCCCGGTTTCGACTATGTCCCGTTCGGCGATATAGGAGCGGCGAAGGGGGCGGTAGGTGACAAGACATGCGCGATCATCGTCGAGCCCGTCCAGGGTGAGGGCGGGGTCCACCCGGCCACCGCCGAGTACCTCGCCGCGCTGAGGGAGCTGTGCGACGAAAGGGGAGCGCTACTGATATTCGACGAGGTGCAGACGGGGATGGGCAGGACGGGGAGATATTTCGCCTTCCAGATATTCGATATCATTCCCGACGTGATGACGCTCGCGAAGGGAATAGCGGGCGGCGTGCCGATGGGCGCCATGGTTGCCGCGGAAAAAGTCGCCGACGTTCTCTCCCCGGGCACGCACGCCTCAACTTTCGGGGGTAGCCCCCTGGCATGCGCCGCCTCGCTGGCCGTCTTCAGGGCGATAGACGAGGAGAACCTCCTGGCCAACGTCGAGGAGATGGGCGATTATCTAAAGAAATCCCTTCTTTCGCTCAAGGAGAGGATGGGAATTATTGACGACGTCAGGGGTGTCGGCCTCATGCTGGGCGTACAGGTAAAGGAGGGGGGTGCGGAGATCGTATCGGCTTGCATGGATAAGGGGCTCCTCCTGAACTGTACTGCCGAAGTGGTCATCCGGTTCATGCCGGCATTGACGGTTACGAGGGATGAGATAGACGAGGCCCTAAAAATATTTGAAGGAGTACTAAAGGAGACGGAGGGAAAGTCTATTATTTAATAACCAAACACCAAGAGACAAGATACAAACAATAACCAATGACCAATAATCAATCACCAAGCAAGCCCAGATTTAAGCTTGAAGACAGTACTATTGAGTTTGGTAATTTGAATTTTGAATTTGAATATTGTTTGGTTATTGTACCTTGTATCTTGGTAATTACTGCACGTTGATTTGATATTCTGCTTTTTTATTGTCACTATGATTTCTGAATATAGGTTTTAATAACAGGGGGTTTTGTTATGTCTAAGGTTGTTCTGGCGTACTCGGGGGGGCTCGATACCTCCATAATCCTCAAGTGGCTGATAGAGGAGAAGGGCCTCGAGGTTATCGCCTTCATTGCGGACCTCGGGCAGGGGGAGGAGGTAGGCCCTATCGAGGAGAAGGCGGAGAAGACGGGCGCGTCGAAGGTATATGTAGCAGATCTCAGGGAGGAGTTCGTCTCCGACTTCATATTTCCCGTCATAAAAGCTTGCGCGATATACGAGGGGTACTACCTTCTGGGGACTTCGGTCGCCAGGCCGCTCATCGCGAAGAAGCAGGTCGAGATAGCGAAAAAGGAGAACGCCGGGTATCTCTCCCACGGCGCCACGGGCAAGGGGAACGACCAGGTGCGTTTCGAGATAACGTATTTCCATTTCATGCCTGATGCTAAGGTTATCGCTCCCTGGAGGGAGTGGGACCTCTCGTCCAGGACGGACCTCTTCGCCTACGCGAAGAAACACGGCATAGAGGTTCCCGGGTCAGTGGAGAAGCCGTACAGCAGCGACAGGAACATCATGCACATCAGCTACGAGGGAGGAATCCTCGAGGATCCCTGGAGGGAGCCCGACGAGGAGATATTCACGCTCTCCGTCTCCCCCAAAGATGCTCCCGACGAGGAGACGTACATAGAGATCGACTTCGAGAGCGGGATACCCGTGGCGATCGACGGCAGGAATATGGGCCCCGTTGAGATGCTGGGGTCCCTGAACGATATCGGGGGCAGGAACGGGATCGGCAGGGTGGACATGGTCGAGGACAGGTACGTCGGCATGAAGTGCAGGGGGATATACGAGACGCCGGGAGGGACGATCCTTCACCACGCCCACCGGGCGGTTGAGTCGCTCACCCTCGACAGGGAGGTGATGAAGCTCAGGGACTCGCTGGTCCCCCGGTACGCGTCGCTCGTCTATAACGGTTTCTGGTACGCTCCGGAGATGGAGCTCCTCCGGTCCATGACGGACGAGATACAGAAGAACGTCACGGGGACGGCGCGCCTGAAGCTTTACAAGGGAAACTGCACGGTCGTCGGGAGGAAATCGGCCAGCTCGCTTTACCACCCGGAGTTCGCCACCTTCGAGAAGGACTCCGTCTACCGGCAGAGCGACGCGACGGGTTTCATAAAGCTCAACGCGCTCAGGCTGAGAATACAGTCGATATTGAAACAAAGGGAGAAAGAAGATGGCTGAGAAGCTGTGGGGCGGGGCCTTTTCAGTCCCCCCCGATGAAGAGATAATCCGGTACACATCCTCCCTGTCGGTGGATTCCAGGCTCGCACTCTATGACATAGCGGGATCATGCGCTCACGTCAGGATGCTTGCCGAGTGCGGGATCATCCGGAAAGAGGAGGCGGAGGAGATAGTCGCCGGCCTTACGCAAATAGGCGAGGACCTGAAGAACGGCACGGTCAAGCTGGACCCGGCAGCCGAGGACGTGCACTCGGCCATCGAGGTGCTGCTTATAGAGCGGGTCGGCGACGCGGGCAAGGCCGTTCACGCCGCCAGGAGCAGAAACGACCAGGTAGCGACGGACGTGCGTCTTTACGTGAGGGACGGCATAGACAAGCTCGGCTCTTCCATAAGGGGGTTGCAGAGGGTTATTGCGCTCGCAGCCGACGCCAACATCGATGCGATCATGCCCGGCTACACTCACATGCGGCATGGACAGCCGGTGCTCTTCGCGCACCATCTCTTAGCGTACGTGGAAATGCTCGAGCGGGACCGTGAGAGGCTCGGCGATTGCAGGAAGAGGGTCAATGTTCTCCCGCTCGGCTCGGGGGCCGTCGGGGGGACTTCCCTCCCCATAGACCGCACCTACACCGCGGAGCTTCTCGGGTTCGAAGGCGTGGCCTCCAACAGCATCGATGCCGTAAGCGACAGGGACTTCGTCATGGAGGTCCTTTCGGCGATAGCCATTCTTTTCATTCACATATCGAGGCTGTGTGAGGAGCTGATTCTCTGGTCCACGAAGGAGTTTGGCTTCATAGCCTTTGACGAGTCTCTCTGCACGGGGAGCAGCATGATGCCGCAGAAGGTCAACCCGGACGGGCTGGAGCTCGCGCGGGGGAAGTCCGGCGCAGCGTTCGGCTCTCTTATTGCCATGATGAGTACTATGAAATCGCTCCCTCTCTCCTACAACAGGGACATGCAGGAGGACAAGAGGCCTCTCTTCGAGGCCTTCGACGCTGTGCTCCACACGGTTGACATCGTTGCGAAGTATGTCGGGGGCATGAGTGTTGACGCGGAAGCACTTCTGCGGGCCCTCGACGGTGATTTCTCTGAGGCGACCGATATAGCGGAATACCTGGTCGAGAAGGGCGAGAGGTTCAGGGATGCCCACAGGATAGTCGGAGAGCTGACGCGCCACTGCAGGGATGGCGATAAGACATACGGCGACCTGACTCCGGATGAGTGGCGGAACTTCTCCTCGCTCTTCGGGGATGACGTGGCGGCCCTTGTGGGCCCTGAAAAGTCGGTGGAGAGAAAAGTGTCGCAGGGGAGCACGTCTCCCGGTCTGGTGAAGAAGGAGATCGCCGCCTGGCTGGAAAAGCTAAAATAAATTTTTTTCAGAAAAAAATTTATTATGCATGATTTTTACTACAAGAGCAGGCGTTTCTGCTGCGAGTCGGTTGATGTAACCGAAGTCGCGAGAAGCATCGGCACGCCCGTCTATGTGTACAGCCACAAGACGCTCACGGACCACTACAAGAAGTGGGACAGGGCGCTCTCCGGCGTCGAGCACATGATATGCTTCTCGGTCAAGTCCAGCTCCAACATAGCCGTAATAAGGGCGCTTGTACGCTGCGGGGCCGGCCTCGACATAGTATCGGGAGGAGAGCTCTTCCGAGCTCTCACCGCGGGCGCCGATCCCGCAAAGGTCGTATTCGCCGGAGTCGGGAAGACGGAAGAGGAGATAGCCCTCGCTATCAAGGAGGGAATACTCATGTTCACGGTCGAGAGCATGGGCGAGCTCGAGCTTATCAATAAAGTGGCGGGGTCCCTCTCAACCGAGGCCCGTATTGCCGTCAGGATCAACCCCGATGTGGATCCCGGGACTCATAAATATCTGAAGACCGGGAAGAAGCAGAGCAAGTTCGGCCTGGAGATGGAGAACGCCTACGAGGTCTACGAGGCCGTGAACGCGATGCCGAACGTCGCTGCGAAGGGAATCCAGATGCACATAGGCTCGCAGATAACCGATGCTGCGCCGTACGTGGAGAGCCTGGAGAAGATGGTCCCCTTCTCAGAGAGGGTGAAGAAAATATGTCCCGGCGTGGAGTACCTAGACATCGGCGGCGGCATGGGGATTGTGTACACGAACGAAACGCCGGCAACGGCCGATGATTTCGCGAAGGCGGTCTTGCCGCTGGTCAAAGAGACAGGCTTGAAACTGATCGTGGAGCCGGGCAGATTTATTGCGGGAAACGCCGGAATACTGGTCGTGAAGGCGCTTTACGTGAAAAGGACGCCCTCTAAAACGTTTGTTATAGTCGACGGCGGAATGAACGATCTTATAAGGCCCGCCCTATACGGGGCCCGCCACGAGATAGTGCCCGTCGTCAGGGAAGAGAGGGAGACCATCACGGCCGATATCGTCGGCCCCGTCTGCGAGTCCGGGGATTTCTTCGCCAGGGAGAGGGAGATACCCGCGCCGCGCAGCGGGGAGTTACTTGCAATCATGGGCGCGGGTGCATACTGCTTCAGCATGTCCTCGAATTACAACTCCCGCCCGAGGGCCGCCGAGGTGATGGTCCATGGTGGCGAATTTGAAGTGGTCAGGAAGAGGGAGACCTACGAGGACCTCGTCCGGGGCGAGTCCGTACCCGACTTCCTCTTATAACAAAAGGAACCGCGGATTAAACTGATTGAGCGGATTACTTCATTGGTTTTTCAGCTAATCAAGAAAGGGAGGAGATAGTTATGAGAAAGGTGTATATGATAGTTCTGGTTATGGCATTCGCGCTCGCGCTGCCCGTTCGGGCCCAGGAGAAGGACGCCCGTCGTGCATTGGCCGAAGAGCTGCTTGAACTGATGAATGTTCAGGAGGCCATCGAGGAGTCTTTTGAGGCCGTCAAGCAGATGCAGGCGTCCCAGTTAAAGAGCATGGGCATTTCAGAAGAGGCCACCGACAGGGCGCAGTTAATGCAGGGGCAAATTATGGACCTGCTGGCCAAGGAATTAAGCTGGGATAAACTCAAAGATGATTACATCGGCATTTACGCGGGCACGTTCACCGAGGAAGAGCTGAAGGGGCTGATAGATTTTTACAAGAGCCCTGTGGGGCAGAAATTCATCAGCAAGAATCCCGAGCTGATGAAGAAGACGATGGCGATTACCCAGAAGCAAATGGCGGATATCATGCCCAAAATCCAGCAGATAACGATGGAGGGCATGATGGACGAGGTTGAAGCACCGTCCGGAGTGCCGTCCGGAACGCCGGCAGAGGCGCCCAAGGCGGAGTAGTTAACAACAGGTTCTAGTTTCTGGTTTCTGGTTGCTGGAGAAAATAAGAAAGAGATAACACGGAAGTGTCAGTAGCGGCAATGTGGAGTTTAAGCTTTTAGTGCCCCTTGCAATTCATTGAAGCCGCGCAAAGAAGCAATTGATTAAAATTCCCTCTCCTCCCTTGAGGGAGGAGAGGGCTAGGGTGAGGAGGGGTAACGGCGGTTTCTGGTTGCTGGTTTCAAGTTTCTGGAGAAATACACAACTGAGGATACCGAACTCACAAAGAGTTCTAATTTTTAAATCCGTTTAATCCGTATAATCTGCGGTTATACTTATCCAATTCATGCCAAGCGCAACCATTAAGATATTCCTTGCCCACGGAGACCCAAAACGGCTCCGAACGGCAGAATTGTCGAACTGGACAGGCAAAGCCGTCGCTGGCCCAAGAAGTGAATTCGATAGCGTACTCGCCCGTGATGAGTCTCAGAATTCAGGCGTCTATTTACTCACAGGCATTGATCCAGAGACTGGAAAGAGTGCCGTATATATCGGAGAGGCGGAGTCCATTAGAGACAGAGTAAAAGGCCATCTCGACAAAGACTTTTGGAATCGCATCGCATTCTTCACAAGTAAGGACGAAAATCTCACCAAAGCTCACATCAGGTATCTTGAAGGGCGCTTAATCGAACAGGCAAAACAAGCTGGTCGGGCACAAGTTAAAAACAGCCAAAGCAGCGGTTCGCGGTTACCAGAATCCGATCGCGAAGATATGGAAATCTTTCTTGAGAAAATCCACCAATTATTGCCTGTGCTCGGTGTGGAGGTATTGGTTCCAATAACAATAAATGCGGCCGGTGTAACTGAGCTTGAGTCGCTTTCCTGCAAAATAAAGGGACTTAAAGCCACCGGGCATTTAACACCTAATGGAATTGTAGTGCTTGCAGGATCACAAGCCGTCCTCAACGAGCGCCCTTCTTCTCAGAAATATCCGTGGGCTCTAAATATGCGGCAAAAGTTGAAAGACGATGGCGCTCTCACTACTAAAACGGATCACCTTTTGTTTACCCAGGATGTGGAGTTTTCCAGTCCTAGCGCCGCCGCCGCCGTGATTCATGGTGGTCATGCAAACGGACTTACCGCGTGGAAGAACAAAGATGGCAAGATGCTCAAAGAGCTTGAATCCGTATAACAAGTTGGTCAACCTGACTCGCTACTTCGGTACTCCGCGCCTCGTAGTTCGTAGGTTAGCTCTGTGTTAGGTTTTTAAAGTGAAGATAAAGTTTACGAAGATGGAGGGGCTGGGGAACGACTTCGTCGTTATTGACGGGACGGAG
>JAVCDC010000104.1 GCA_030765135.1 Candidatus Tritonobacter lacicola
GATCGGGAGGCTGGTAGGCGGGATAAACTACAGCGCCGTGAGCCGGGCCAGGAGTAGGCTGCGGAGCAGGATGGAGCGGGAGCCGGAATTAAGAAAAAGATTTGATGAATTGAGAGATCGATTGCAAAAAGTGTCAAGGGGAAAGATTTAACCCCTCTCCGAACACAGCTTTGTCTTTAGCCTGTGTTAAAAGCCTTTTAATCCTTTTCCAGGAGACAGGATGGGATTCTATCGGGATTTTCATCCAATCAGAGAATTCGAGTACTTTTTCCGGATTCTCTTTTGAATAAGAATTAAAAGCGTTTGATAGATCCAGGATGACGGCTTTATCATTCATGGGGAAGGTCTCATTGGCTTTTCCAGCGTCCCAATCTTTAAAAATAAGCCTCCAGAACAGCAACCATCCCATAGTCAACCAGTAGATTCTTTGTCCTCCCGCGATCTTCTCCCTTTCTTCCATATTTGCCAATATATCAATGCAATTTCCTGTTTTTACCCGATATATGTGTTTTCCCGATTTAGCAATAATTTTATCGATTGTATTGAAAGGGTTTTTAAAATCAAGATAGCAACGGCTTCCATACACCACAATAATATTTTTGGAATATTTTTTAGCTTGTTCTAATTGCTCCATCAATTGTCTTTTTAGATCACGCGGATTTTCATGAAGGCCGGGAGTTGTATAGATAATTTTATCGGCATCCAAAAAACCGCTTTCCTGGAGGAAAGTCAATTCAGGGCGCAAAATGCCGCAGGATACAATGCTACAGTCTTTAAATGAATTCGATCCGCTAACCATCATAATTTTAAGAGGAGTCAGGAAAGCTATAAGATGCTTGAAGGGCCTCGGAGATTAGTGGCTTTTCGAAGGTTTCTCCAGCCGCTCGAACGTGTGGCAGCATTCTAAATTTCTATGATATAAAGATTTTCCACTCTATTTATCCAAGGCTAATAATTTTATCAGCCTCTTGAACCCATTCAGCCAGCTCGGTCATTTTGGCTTCCCGAGCACCTTCAAAATAAGGTTCGCCTTTATGAATCCCGCATCTTATCTTACAGGTTCCGCAAACTTTAACCGGCACGCCTTTCCTTATCAAATCTTTCAGCATTTCCCCTAAATCAAAAAAATCTTCTGGCGGTCTGGCCGAGTCCCTGGCCAGATCAACCGCGTCATTAATCAAAAATAGCCTGATTGCAACATTGCTTTTGAACAGTTGTTCTGCGAGCCGCAAGCCATTCCAGGTAACATCGGTGCCATCATAAGGGTTTCGGTTGAAGATAATTAAAGTTTTCATTTTCTATTTTTAATTGCAGGTCTAAAATTCAGAATATAGCCTCGATCATAGTTATCGTCGTGAATCAGTCTTTCGTAAAATTTATTTTGTAAGGAGAAATTTGCCTTCTCGATTTCTTTAATTATTTCCTTTAAGGATAATTGAGCGAGATTCCGGAGTGGTGCATCTGTCTTGTGATGCTTTGGGTAAACTGAAAGCATACCTTCTTTTTTTAGCAGCCGCTGAAATTCAGCATACAGTTTATTTCTTTTTTCCATATAGTGGAGGACATCAAAAGCTAAAACTATATCTACTGATTCGGGCGCGAGATTTATTTTTAATTCCACTGTTGTTTGGATTGTCTCTATATTTATAATTCTTTGCTTTTCAATATATAACCTTAACCGGTTTAAAACTTCTTCATCCTCGTCCACCGCGAATACTTTCCCCTCTTTTCCCACAACCTGAGCCGCCGGAATACTGTAATGTCCCAAGCCGCAACCAAAATCTACCACTCTATCTCCTGTCTTGAGGCCGATCTTTCTCAGAAGTCTTGCCCCTTCATTTCTCAACCAGGATTCAACATCGGATTTCTCATCCATATCTGGTTATCTCTTTCGTATGAGGATCAGCAGATCATCCAAGTGAACAGGTTCCCGTAGGACAGCTATCTCCCGAAGAATAATCAGTTCCGTTTGAAGTTGAACCCATGCTGAAAGTTGAAAAAGTCTTTCTTACTTTTGAGCTTCCGCATTTAGGGCACTTTTTCTGTACTTTATCAGCGGTCACTCCCTCCAAAAGTTCGAAAGGGTGTTCACACTTTTCGCATACGTAGCTGTAAATAGGCATTTTTACTCACCTCCTTATTCGACATTCCTTTTCAAATTTTTCAGATAGTCCCGCAAGGATAGCGCGGCCACGATGCCCTCTCCACGGGCAATGACTGTTTTCCGCATATTTCTTTCCCGGACGACTCCGGTGGCAATTACATCTTGTCGTAACGTTTGCATTTTTATACAGGATTCAAGCCGTCAATTTTTCCAGCGCCTTCATTAACACGTCGGGAGAGGAGGAAAGGGCAGGGGTATAACTTCTCTGTCGGCATAAAATATCATTTATTTTAGCTCGGGCATGGATCATTGCGGAAATCTCATTGATCATCCCCTTAACATTCTCTTCTCCAATAAGCTGGCCTCCAATCAAGCGCTCGTCGTGTACTAAAAGTTTGATATACATTGCCTTACTTCCCGGAAAATATATCTCCCTGGTCCAACCCTTAACTTGAACTGTTTGAGGATGGATTCCAGCTTTCTCGGCCGCTTCTGTGGTCAAACCGGCCATGCCTACTTCCAATCCTCCAATGAGAGTCAAAGACGAGCAGATATAGCCTCCATACCCTCCAGCCGGAGAGCGTTTTGATTTTTCCAATATATTCAGGGCAATGACCCGGGCCTGCACTATTGCTGTTTCGGTTAAAGGGCTCAGGGTATTGCTTCGGGTTATCTCATTTTGTACTTCCACGCAATCTCCCAACGCATAAACATCTTCGAGAAATTTCCCATCTATCTTAAGATGCTGTTGGCTATCCGTAACCAATCCCCCTAATTTTCCGATTTCGAATCCAGTTTGCTCAGCTAAAGCTGTCTCCGGCCTGACTCCGACCGCAATGAGTACCAGATCTGCCAGGACTGGAGATTCCTTACCATCTATGGACACCGATTCCACTTTGCCAGGCCCGTTGATTCGGGAGACCTCCTTACCGGTAATAATCCGGCAACCTAGTTCACTGAGCCTATTTTGGACTAGTGAAGCCATGCTCTCATCCAGGATCTGCGGTAATATATACCGCTTGATTTCTATCAAGCTTGTTTCAATACCCCGTTCGCGAAAAGCAGCGCCCAACTCACAACCGATAAATCCTCCGCCGATGACCACTACTTTTTTTACTCTGCTCAATTCATCATAAATTAGTAGCCCATCCTCGTAGTTAGACAAAGTACAGACCCCGACCTTTTCTATTCCGGGCAGAGGAGGAACTTGTGCCTTCCTGCCAGTAGCAATTACAAGACGGTCATAGGCTATGACTTCTCCTTTATCTGTTTCCGCTACCTTGTTAAGCAAGTCAATTTTCTTTACCTCGGTTCCTTCCATTATTTGAACATTATTATTTCTTAATCTTCGGTCAAAATTAGGGAAGAGAATATCCTCCATTGTTTCTACTTCCCCGCCTATAACATAGGGGAGACCGCAAGGGGAATAACTGCTATGGGATTCCTTTTTAACCAGGTAAATACCGCTGGATTTCCCCAGTCTGATCAGCTCCCGAACGACATTCCGGCCCGCGATACCACCCCCAATGATCAGTACTTTTTCGTTATTGTCCATCATCTACATCCCTTTCATGTTTTCAGTTTCTTCAACAATTCTAAAAGATGCAACATCATTTTAGGATCCTTCAAATAATAGCAGTGCATTTTTCCGTCATAGCAGCAGTCAACAATATTTGCCCACCGCAATATCGCCAGATGTTGGGAGATATTGGCCTGCCGGGCACCCAACAGGTGCTCAATATCGCTAACGCATTTCTCTTTCTTCAAAAGCTCTTTAACAATAGCCAAGCGGGTAATATTCGCCAACGCTTTCAAAACGCGACTTTCCTTATCAAGATCGTTCTTTCTCATTGAATAGCACTGGGTTATATTATATTCAATAATCGGATATTTATTTACATTTAGATCTTATTTACGCGTGATGAAGTGTTTTCATCTGCTTAATCCAATTCTTGGTTCCATTTAAACAGCTTGCTTTAGCCTCTCAAGCCCTTCTAATGTCTTTTCTGCGATAAGCTTTTCTTTATTAAAGTACTTAATCATTCTCTCTAAGCACTTTCTTCTTTCATTAGCATTACCAAGATGTTTTTCACACTCTTCCATAAATCTCTTTGTCATTTCTATATTATCTTCAATAATTTCGGGTACTTTCTCACCATCATGTCTTACCGCCTGCTGATTACAAACATCATGGCAGACGCCGCAACGAATGCATTCGGCCATATTTATCTTTGCCTTTTCATCTTCCATCGATATTGCATATACGGGACACTTCTCAATACAAATTCCGCAACCAGTACACTTGTCCTCGGCAATCCAGGGCATTTTAGCACCTCCCATAAAATTTTTGACCTAAACTTCCCAATTTACACCCGATAGTGTAGAGGTTTGAACCCAAGCTTTCTCAGCAGCCAGGGCTAATGGCTCCATCCCCGGATCCGGGGATAATTCGGGTTGACCCGCGCATCGTAAAGTCGTTAAATCTGAGGCTGTCATACCGCATCTTATCGCTAATGCTATTACATCAATATGTTTCATGGGACATTCACTATCACTGACAATCTGGCCCCCTATAACCTTTTTAGTTTCCTCGTTAAACACCGATTTTCACAGGGTTTTTAAGCGTCATTTACTATGGCGTCCAAACGACCTTCAGCGGTTTGTAGTCCAACCAGGGGATTCGGATTTCTTTGTTCAATTTTTCTACGCCTAAGAGGATCGGTGTAGTAGCTCGCTTCCGAATTTTTACTGTGAATCTCTCCCCATCATATTTGACTTGCCCCGGCATATCAATAAATTGCTTGAAAATTTTAGGAGCGCGACAACTTTCAAATCTTCTCAGGTCTTTTGTAAAAAGGTGGTAGAGAGTATCAGCAATAACCGTCCAGAGAATATCAAAATGGATCCGAATCATAATCGGAGATGAAAGAGCGTTTAAGCTGAAAAATTTAATCAGCTCAGAAAGCTTGTTTTCAATATGCCATCTGTGCGCATAGACGATTAATATATCCAATAATTTCATGCTCTCATTGTTGCTGATCATAAAAGTTGGTTCCGCCCTGCCGTGATCTTTAATGATTACCTGTCGAAACGTTTTCTTCCCCTTTATCAGTTCAACCCGGTTTTGAAACACTTTTACATGTTTATACTTTCGTTTGGGGATCGGCAGATAAACTTTTTCCCATTCTTTCTCCGGAATTTCGAGGGTTTCCTTGATGAGATTTTCACTGCGTTTCCTCAGCGTAATAAACTTAACGTCATCATCATCAAGTTCATATAAAATGCCATAATGGGTCAGTTTTGAGTCGAAAACCAGGGTCTCATCCACAATCCCTTTTATTTCCAACCAGTAGTTGACAAACTTTTTGATCTCCTCAGACGATTCCGATCGCTTAATGTCCGCCCTGGTGTAGATAAGCGCATCACTTTCCCCATCCTGAGCAAAAAAGGTATTGGCTCCCTTCAATGCCTTTCCCCGCGCCCCACACCATACTTTTTCCATCTCCGACTCAGTCCCGAAGTGTGGAATCGAGTGAAAGTCCAGGTTAATGGTCTTGCCGGGATACAACTCCGGATAAAGCTGCCGAAGATGTTCGACAAGCTTGCTCTGAAAAGCCATCAGTCCGGCCGCCTCCGTGCGACAGGAATATGAACACATATATGTGGGTTTCGGCAGTATATTCAATCCGGCAAAGAGACCGAGACCACGATCCATGTCGTATTGCTTTATATGGCTTAATCGTTCATTGCCGATTAATTTGAGCAACAGCATCGACAAGGCGGCCTGCTGCTTCCCGATATCGTTTGATTCAGGCAAGGCGCATTGCCGGGCTATATCAAGAATGCCGCTCTCCAGAATATAAGGGAGAAAAAGAAACACGCCGGCTACCTGGCAATCTTCTTGAAACGGCTGGAGCCCCTTTATATCCAGATTGGCGGATCGTTGTGCGATCAGAGTACCGGTTTTGCTGATCCCCCTTTCCCGGTGTGTTCTCCGGCGCAGCCGGGGAAAACCGGTTTCAGCCAATATTCGTTCCACTGTTCGAATACCGATGGAGATCCGCAATCGATTCAGTTCCCTGGTGATCTCCCGTGCATTTAACCTCCTTTTTCGGCGCAGTTCAGTAATCAGTTTGACGGTTTCAGCCGAAGTATGCCGCCCTTTCGGGCCTCGCTTAATTTCAGGAAACAGAACGTGCCGGCCCCGCTCAAGGCGATTGATCAAGGTTCGCAACGATTGGGGAGTATAGCCGAAGCGCAATGCCACTTCTCTCATATCCCCCTCCTCGAAAGCTACCGCCCGGATCGCCTCGTACTGATTCTGCCGGGGCTTTAAATCCTTAGTAAAACAATCAATCAAGCTCATATTCCTTGCTCCATATAGCAAAATTATGACGACTATAATGCTGTCAATATAGAAGTATCTTGCTTATGGGTCAAGGAAAAAATGCATTATTATCCTATTTTTTAGGGTAAAATGGGTCCCCCAGCCTTATTATTCGGAATGTTGTGATTGTTTTATAAGCGCAATATGATTTGTTTAAGCGTCATAATTTTGCTGAATATTTTTATTGGAACAATCATAACGCATTGCTATTATTTGAATTGCAATTTATGCTTCCGAGTTTGCAAGTGACGCTTATAACACTGTGAAAATCGGTGTTAAATATAAGCTTAACCGTATAGGGCTTTTTTCCTCTCATCATCGAGTGTTTGCTTGCGGAATCTTGCCTTACTGCAACCACGTTAATTCCGTTTCTCTCAGCCTCCGATTCTGTAACACCGGCACCTGCGATTGTTTTACCAAGAAATTTTGTGGCGAAACTATTTATCAGACCTGGGAATTTTACCTTGTAGCCCAAAATATTCTTTGCTATCACCCTTCCACCAATTACGGCATTTGGTCTTAATTGTCCAAGTATCGGTTTGCCGGTAACGAAACTCTCATACTCTATTAAATCCCCAGCAGCATAAATATCGGAATCTGACGTTTGCAAATATTCGTTTACTTTTAGCCCTAGTTCCCCTATTTCCAACTCCGCCTTTTTGGCTAAGTCAACATTGGGCCACGCTCCTCCCGAGATAATTACCATTTCGGCCTTTATATTCTCTCCCGAAGACAAAGCAACGCTCTCCACCTCTCTTTCTCCTATGATCGCTTCCACTTTTTGCTTTAATTTTAGCTCAACGCCATTTTCTCTGATATACCGCTCCAGCCCTTCACTCATATCTGAATCCAGGACGCTTTGCATGATATGTTCTAATATTTCCACAAGAGTGATTCTTATGCCGTGAAGAGAGAAAAGGTAGGCGATTTCTATCCCTATTGCGCCGGCGCCTATCACAACCGCATTTTTTACCCTCATTGAATTTATCCAGTGCAAAATGTTAACAGCATCCCCACTTCTGCGAAGCGTGAATACGCCTGGAAGATCAGCTCCTGAAACAGGAAATACTACCGGTTTTGCTCCTGTTGCCAGAACAAGTTTATCATAGGGAAATATAGAGCCATCTGCAGTTATGACTGTCTTTCCTTTTCTATCTATGCCAACCGCTTTGACATTTATTAATTTTATGCCTTGGGATACAAAGATATCATCGTCTTTATATGAAGGTTCCACCATTACGTTCCCGCTGGCAATATATGGAGTTACGCACCTTGTCAAAAGGCCTTTTTCTTCCTGTTCCATTGATAAAAACTTCTGGACTTCTTCTTGATTCATCAAGGTGGTTTTCACTTCCACCTCCGCGCCCAGTTTCTCCACCGGATCCCGTACGCTATTTATTAATTGGTCTTCGATAGGGATGCCGGCAAAAGGGAAAGACAGAGTGATCGTGATCCTGTTCTCGATGACCGATATTTCTTTAACTATAAAGAATCGATTTTTTTGATTCCCTGGCCAACAAAAATTCAAAAGATTTTTCTATTAACTCCTCCCTTAATGATTGAGAGTCACTAACACCGGCGATTCTGGGATAAGGCTTCCTCTAATTTGGTTACCCTTTGTTGCAATTCATCTATGTCGGTTTTAAGTGCATACTTGTTGCTAGCATACATTGAATAACCGACGATAATTAGAATAGCTATGATCAAACCTACGAACATGGCAACCTCCTTTTAGATATTCCTTGTTGTTGACTTCTCAGTTGAACCATATGATACATTATCGCAGCATTTGGCAGGCAGGCATATATTGGTTGCTATCCTTGGCAAAGGAGATGCCCGCAGTAAAAGCCGTAGCGAACCCGCTTCCGTCGAGACGCCAAGCAAAGTGGACTACAAGACATTTTTATTGTGGGTTTTAGTACGCTAAGATGGCGTTACTTGGACATTCCGACACGCATTGCCCGCAGGCAACGCAATCGTCACTGATTACAGCTTTTCCTTCTCTCAATTTAATAGCGCCCACCGGGCAGATATCAACACAAATCCCGCATCCGGTACATTTTCCCAGATTAACATAAGCCTTCGTCCGTTTTGTTCTACCTTCCTTGATTTCCGCAATGCGCTGATCGGTTTGTTTTTCTGTTCTTCTAAAGCGCGTAATCTCTCTTCGAGCGCGGAAATTTCTTTTTCTCTCGGAAGTGGTGAGGAAAAATCATGCCTTGGTGGAACACCTTTAATTCCCGAAGCCTGACCATTTCCTATTCCCTGCTCGAATCTCTGGCCAGGGATTATTCTTTTCCATCTTCTCGTGTTGGCAATTCCCCTGCCTCTACCCTTTCCATATCCATCGCCCGAACCCCATCTTCCGGGCCTGTTTCTTCCACCTTGCTGCATTGCTATTCTTCCTTTTGTTCCCAAGCCATTCTCTTTTTAATCAGACCTGTCCAAAATAGCCCTTTCCAAATTTTTGGCGAAAAAACCTCAATTATTTTAAAAGCCAGATAATGCCATCAGAGTTCATTGTGTCTCTAAATCACGAATCCACTTAATCATCGTTTCTGTTATAGCGGGGTTGGGTGGCTCAAGAAATGAAATAACAAAACTTGATTCCGTTTCGCATATACCTATTGATCTTGGTCGTACCGCCGGTATTTTAGGGTCAATTAATTTTTTCCCAAAACAGAACAAGACGTTTTTAGAACCGACGATAGTTTCTTCGATTCTTCCTCCGTCAATATCCGCTGTGTGCGCATAGTGATCAAAGGTGCAGATGTATTTTGCAAAGGGATGTTCTTCTATTTTGTTGATAAAATATCTACAAATGCCATCCAGTGTTTCGATAGGCATTTCGTTTTTAGAGTATTCTATTGCGAATACCGGATACATTTCCTTTAAATGGTATTTTTTCACTTTTCGCAGTGAATCATCTAGAGTAACATTTTGCTTGGACTGAATCACTTTCAGTTCATCCCTACTTAAATCAATCTTTTTGTTTTTTATGCAACATCCTGCAACTGCAACCATTACAAAGACTAATATTGAAATGTAAGTTTTTTTCATTTTTAATTCCTCTTTTTAATTATTTATTGCTATTGAGTTGATGCATTTTCAAATCTTGCGATAGACCAGCCCGTAGGCCGCCGGCAGGAACAGCAGCGTCAGCAGCAGCGAGTACAGCAGGCCGCCTATCACCGCGATGGCCATCGTCACGAGCATGCCGCCGCCCTCGCCGAGGTTCATCGCCAGCGGCACCAGCCCCAGCACCGTGGTCAACTGGGTCATCAAGATCGGGCGAACACGGATCGGGGCCGCCTTGCGGATGGCCTCCAGTGGAGACATCCCGGCCCGGCGGTACTCCTCGGCCAAGGTCAACAGCACCACGCCCTGCGACGTGATGGCGCCCATCATCACGAGTATGCCGATCTGGACGGTCACGCCAATCGGCGCGCCCGCAAAAAACAGCGCCAGGAGCGCCCCGGTCAGCGCCAACGGGATGTTCAGGATGATCAGAAAGGGCAGCACGAAGGATTCGAACTGGATGGCCAAGATCACGTAGGCGAACAACGCGGCGAAGCCGATGATCAGCCCCACGACGCGCCGGCTTTCCGCCATAAACCGGGCCTCGCTGCCCATTGAGATCTCGACGCCTGAGGGGGGCTCCAGGTCAATGGCAGCCTGCTCGGCCCGGCCAAGGGCCTCGCCAACACTGACTCCGGCCGGGTCGGCGCGAACGATCACCCTCATGACCTGGTCCTCTCGGGAGATCTCCACGGGTCCTACGGCCCGGCGGACCTCGGCAATGTCCCGCAGATAGATCGGCTCGCCGTTTCGGGTCTCAATGATCAGGTTCTCCAGGTCCGTCTTGCTGGTGAGCGCGACCTCCGGCACCATGACACGAATGGGGTAGTACTCCGTCCCCTCGTGGTACAGGGTGCCCACCAGGCCGTGGACCAGAGTGCGCAGCGTGGTGGCGACCTGGTTGACGGGAATCCTCATTGCCGAAGCACGGGCGCGGTCCACATACACGCGGTACTCCGGCTTGGTCATATCCATCGAGACATTCACGCCTGACAAACCTGGTGTCTTGCTGAGCTGGGCTGCCAACTTTTCGGAGAATTCGTAGAGCAACATGATATCGCTTCCCTTGACGTTGACCTCCACATCCTGCTCGCCCACCTTGCGCAGGCCCTTGATCTTCCTCGGCTTCACGGGCAGCTTGGCGCCGGGCTCCTGTGCCTGTATCTTTGCCGCCCAGGGCCTGATCTTCTTAATAAACTGCGCCGTGGTGATGTCCCGCCGGCTTCGCGGCACAAGCTGGATGTTCAGGTTGCCCTCGTTGCCGACCTCGAGGGTGTAGAGCCCAAAGACCCTGCCGCCGGAGAGCCGGAACATGCTCTCGATCTCGGGCAGTCCCTGGAGCCGGTTCTCCACCAGCGTGAGAATCCGATCCACCTCGGCCAAGGAGGTGCCGCTGGGCATCTTGAGCTTCACCATCACGCGACCGTCGTCCAGCTTGGGCAGGAACTGCGTGCCGGCCTGGGCGGCCAGCAAGATGCCCACGGCGAACAGCGCTAATGCGAGAACCACCACGAGCCACTTTGCTTGCAGGCAGCCACCAAGCAGCCGCTCGTAGCCTCGGAGGCCAAATCCAATGATGCGGTCAAAAAACCTGGCGACGCGGGACGTTTGCCCGACCGTTTCGCTGCGCAGGAGCCTGTCGGTCAGCAACGGTGTGAGGGTCAGCGCGACCAACAGCGAGATCATCACGACCCCACCCACTACAAACACGAGCTCGCTGAGCAAGATGGCCACCATGCCCGGCACGAACACGAACGGCAGGAAGATGGCCAGGAACGTCAGCGTAGCGGTCATGATCGCCGAGCCGACCTCCTGCGTGCCGCGCTGGGCGTAATCGTCCACGCCCTCGGACTTCAGCCGAGTGATGTTTTCCAGGACCACGATCGAGTTGTCCAGGATCACCCCCAGCGCGACCACCAGCCCTCCCAGGGAGAAGACGTTGATGGAGAAGCCGGCCGCCTTCATCAAGGCAAAGTTGGCCAGCAGGGTGACCGGCAGCGCCACCATCATCACGACCACCTGCCGCCATCGCCCCAGGAAAAGGTAGATGACCACGACGACGAGCACAGCCGCCAGGATCGCCGAGTTCTCCACGCTGTTGATGGCGGCCCTCACGTATGTGCTCTCGTCCTCCACATAGCCGAATTTTATGTCTTTCGGGATGTCGCCTCGCGCTAGCAGTTCGGCCAGGCGAGCCTTCACGCCCTCGGCAACGGTGACCGCGTTGGCGGCGTATTGCTTTAGCACCTTGAACTCGACGCAGGGCTGGCCGTTGAAGTGTGTGTCTATGCGCATCTCCTCATGCGAGTCTTCCACGCGGGCTACGTCCTTGACGTAGACCATCTCTCCGTCGGGACCCATCGCCACAACGACGTTTTCGATCTCCTCGAGGTTTTCATATTCGCCCATGGTCCGGGCGATGATCTCGCGCGGCTCGATGGTCACGCGGCCGGCGAAGGTCTCAAGATTTTCCTGGTAGAGGGCCTTGGCGATCCGGGCCGGGGAGAGCTTGTAGGCCTGAAGCCGATCCGGGTCGAGGTGGACGCGGATTTCCCGCTCCAGCCCGCCGACGATCTCGGCGCCGGCCGTGCCCGGTACACTCGCCAGCCGATCGATGAGCCACTCATCCGCCCACTCGCGGAGCCAGACGAGGTCGTGCTCGTCCGAGGTGAACATCACCTCGATCACCGGCAACTGCGACGGGTCGGCCTTGATGATGATCGGGGGGTCCATGTCGCGCGGCAGTTTCTTGGTAACCCGGCCCATGGCGGCCACCACGTCCTGGAAAGCCACTTCCACGTCCACCCCATAGAAGAAGTTCGCCAACAGTGTGTACATGCCCTCGATGCTGGAGGACTCGATGTAATCGAGGTCATCCACCGTGGCGATCACTTCCTCCAGGGGGTCGGCGATGTTGTCCTCTATATCGTCCGCCGTCGCCCCGCGCCACCAGATGTGAATCTTCACCATCGGGTAGGAAATGTCGGGCAGGTAGTTCACGTCGAGTTGCGACAGGCTGAACAGGCCGGCGGCCAAGGCCGCGACGGTCAGCACGGTGACCGCTACGGGGCGTTTGAGTGCGGCTTCGGTGATCTTCATTGCTCCTTGCCTTTTGAGGCCTTCTTCGTGGCCGGGGTCGGCGCCGCCTTAACCAGTTGGACCTTCGCCCCATCCTTCAAGTTCAGGTTCCCGGCGATGACGACCATCTCGCCGGCCCGCACTCCATCGGTGACCTGCACGCGCTGTCCCTGTTCCAGTCCGATCGTGACCTTTCGCATGCTCGCCTTGCCTTCGTTGACTACGTAGACGACCTTGTGGCCTCTGGGAGTGGTCACGATGGCCGCGTCGGGAACCACCACGGCGTCATCGGCCACTCGGCCCTGCACCGATATCCTGGCGAACAGGCGCGGAATCAGTTTGACGGGCTCAATGAGCTTCGCCTCGATTATCCGCGTACGAGAGTCCTGCTCGAGCCGCGGATAGACCCGCTCGATCCTCGCACTGAACGTTTTTCCCCGATAAGCGTCCAACCGGACGACTGCCTCGGTGCCCTTGCGGATGTCGGCAGCGCAGCTTTCCGGCAGCCCAGCCCGCACCACGAGGGACGAAGGGTCCATCATCTTGAGCAACGGCTCTCGCGGTGTGGCCAGGTCACCTGGCCGGACAAAGACCTGTGTAATCACGCCGGCGAATGGCGCCCTGAGCAGACATTCATCGAGTTTCGCCTGGGCGAGGGCCAGTTTGGCTGCCGCTTCATCCACGACGGCCTGCGCGACGCCTATCTCTGTTTTCGTCGGTCCCGCTTCGAGCATGGCCAGCTGTTCCTTGGCGGCCTCATGCTGGGTTTGGCACTTCACGTAGCTGACACGGGCCTTCTCAACCGTCTCCGCGGGAAGCGCGCCGCTCTTGACCAGTGATTCAATCCGGTCCAGGTCGGCCTTGGCAAAACTCGTGCAATCCTCGAAATGCCGTACGGATTCCTTTGCCTGCGCGATTTCCTCGGGGCGCGCGCCGGCCTTGAGGTCAGCCAGCTTGGCCCTGGCCACGGCCAATGCCGCTTCAGCCGCCAAGACCTCCTGGCGGTACAGCGGCCGATCTATCTCAATTAGCTTCTGCCCAACCTGCTCGACGTGGTCACCCTCTCGCCAGGGGCAGAAGGCGATCGGACCCTCAATGGTCGCCTTTATCATCACGGTGTTGACAGCGACAATATTTCCCGTTGTCTCCAGGAACTCCACCAAACGTGTTTTCTCTGCTGCGACGGCTTGAACACGCTGAGGTTTCTTAGACTTGCCGCTCGCGTTTTTGTCCGAGCGGCAGCCAACCATACCAATGATGGCCAATCCAAGGGTGGCGATCACTAATACACATTTCGTTACTGTTCTCATTGATTTTCTCCTACTGCCAGGCGGAACTGGGCCAGGGCCGTGTTGTAGTCCGCCAGGGCTAGATAGTAATTCATCTGTGAATCCAGCAGTGCCGACTGAGCGTCCAGAACGTCCGTGATAGACCCCTTTGCGAAATCGTACTTCTCGAACTCGATTCTCAGGCTCTCTTCCGCCTGCTCAATGCTCTTTTCGGTCGCCTTCAAGCGCTCATTGGACGACGCCAGGTTAAGAATGGCTGTCTCCACGTCCAGGCGGATCTGAAGTTCGAGCTTCCGCAGC
Organism: Candidatus Tritonobacter lacicola; assembly: GCA_030765135.1. Classification (GTDB taxonomy): domain Bacteria; phylum Auribacterota; class Tritonobacteria; order Tritonobacterales; family Tritonobacteraceae; genus Tritonobacter; species Tritonobacter lacicola. The sequence continues at coordinate 14,237 of JAVCDC010000104.1, forward strand.
CTTTCCCGGGCGGCATCCAGGTTGGCCCGTTCCCGGCGGATTTTGGCACTGATTCTGCCGCCTTCGAAGATGGGGATGTCCAGCACGGTGCGCACTTGGCCAATGTCTTCGGAACTTTCGCTTCCCGCGGGTTGATCCGTGGGATTGCCCGCCCACCGCCACCCATAGGCCCCCTGGAAGTTCAACATAGGCCAGTACTCGGCCCGGGCGGCATCCACCCGTTTTGCCTGCGCCTCAAGTGCCGCCCGCGCCGCTAAATAGTCGCTACGTTGGTCAAAGGCCTCGACCAAGCTCGCTTGCACGCTGGGCGCTATTGTCTCGCCAATCGCCAGTTCCCCGGTGACAGCTACGGGATCGGGTCCTTCTTGCCGGACGCCAAGTAAGTTGGTCAGCACTCGCCTCTGAATGGCCAGGACATTGCGCTCTCTGACCAGCCGCTGCTTCAGGTCCGCGATGCGTACCTCCGTCCGCAACTGGTCCACCTTGGCCGCCTTCTGCGCCTGGATAAGTTCAACGATTCGTTTCAGATGCTCTTTCAACGTCCGTTGTGAGAACTCCAGCGACTCGATGATGTGACCTTGAGACAGGATGCTGTAGAACACGCTGCAGACATTGAAGACCAATTCCTCCCTGTTGCGTGCCAGTCGGTGCTCGGAGGCCGCCTGAAGTAACTTGGCCGCCAGGATCTCGCTGATCAGCCTACCGCCGGTGAACAGCGGCATGGTTATAACCACGTCGGAGCCGAAGATGTCCTCGCTGAAATAGCGGGGTTCGCCCTGGTAGTGCGGAGGCCCCAGCCGCTGACCGTCGAGGTAGTGCGAGTAATTGCCCACCAGATGGGCCCTCGGCAGAACCGCCCCGATGGCCATATGACGTTGGGCTCTGGCTGCGTCAACGTCGTAGCGCGCCGCGGCTATCCCCGGGTTGTTGGCCAGCGAAATCTCGATGGCCTTCGCCAGCGTGATCGGCCCTTCCACCGGCTGTGTTGTAGGACGCAGGCCAGGCGCGTTTTTACTCAGCGCTCGCTGTGGCATATCGGCATACGGGTTGGTGGGATCGAGCAGCACGCAGCCAGGCAGCGTCGCAACCAACAGGACAACCGCTATAATCCTTACCATCGCAAGCAAAAACGCCGTGATTCGAGATCCGATGTTCCGCTCCCACCCTCCTTGGATAATGCTCCCCACGTATAGTGCGTTATTGGAAAATCCGTATCTGGATTTTGTGATCTCCATAGAGTAACAAATCTCATGTGCAATCATTCGGAGTTAATAAAAGCAAGAAGCGTGCCATTTCCTCAGCTATGGAGAATTAGCTTATTACTATTTGGTAGGGAATAAGTTAAGGAATGATCTAACTGCAACACGTAATACAGTAAAGTTGCATTTAAGCAACCTTGTGATTGAAACATGTAGCAATAATGCTGCTATACTAGGCCTATCATCGGCTATTTTGCAGTAAAACCAGACATATTGACAATTCTTAATGGCACCTGGTTCTTGTATGAAAATTGTGGTGGGATGTGAATGAAAAGTCGCTATTAAATGATCTGGGGGACTGGCTAGCGGCTTGGAATTGGACAGGCTTGGAATTGGATCTTGAGCAATAAAGGTAGTTGTGGTATGCTTATAAACTTGGATTTAAGTTATGATACAGGATTATAAAGATTGTTTTAATGTTGTTTTAAACAGCGTTGTGGATGGTGTTTTTACTGTAGACAAAAATTGGAAGATCACCTGCTTTAACCGTGCCGCAGAAGCAATAACGAAAGTTCCACGGGGGGAAGCAATCGGCAAAAGATGCAGTGAAGTACTGCGGGCCAGTATTTGCGAAAGTGACTGCGCTTTAAAAAGGACGATGGAGACTGGAATACCGATTGTCTGCAAGCCGATATATATCATAGATGCCCATGGCGACCGGATTCCGCTAAGCATTTCTACCGCTCTTCTAAAGGATGGAAAAGGCGATGTAATCGGGGGAGTGGAAACTTTCCGCGATCTGAGCCTGGTGGAGGAACTACGCAAAGAGTTGCGGGGACGCCACGTTTTTGCTGACATTATCAGCCGCAATAAGCGAATGTTGCAGTTGTTTGATATTATGCCGGAAATAGCTGTAAGTGAAAGTACGGTTCTTCTGGAAGGTGAAAGTGGCACCGGCAAAGAGCTTTTTGCCCGGGCGATTCATAATTTAAGCGCAAGAAAAACCGGCCCGCTTATAACAGTTAATTGCGGTGCTTTGCCCGATACATTGCTGGAGTCGGAACTCTTTGGCTACAAAGCCGGGGCATTCACTGACGCGAAGAAAGACAAACCAGGCCGCTTCGCTTTGGCTGAAGGAGGAACCATTTTTTTAGATGAGATCGGGGATGTCTCAACAGCGCTCCAGGTTAAGTTGCTCCGTGTTTTAGAGGAAAAGGTATACGAGCCTTTAGGTTCCACCCGATCGGTGAAAGCCGATATCCGGATTATAACCGCCAGCAATAAAAACCTGTTTGAATTGGTTGGGAAAGAAGAATTTAGACAAGACCTTTATTATCGGATAAACATAATTAAGATTGTCATCCCACCCTTGCGCGATCGGCGGGAGGATATTCCACTCTTAATAGACTATTTTATCGGCAAGTTTAACCGACTGCGCGGGAAAAATATCATTAACGCATCTCCCCAATCCCTTGCTGTTTTGGTGAAACACGATTATCCGGGGAATGTGAGAGAACTGGAAAACATTATTGAGCATGCTTTTATTTTATGCTCGCAGGGAATGATTGAACCGCATCATCTCCCAGAATATCTCCTTCCGCAGGACCAGAGGGCATATCTTTCTCCTTCGTCTTGGCTTTCATTCAAAGAGCTTGAGGCCAATTTCCTCAGAACGGTTCTTGAAAGAAACGCCTGGAACCGGCAGGCGGCCGCCCGGGAATTAGGCATTCATAAAACCACCATGTATCGGAAGATAAAAGCATTGGGTATAGATATCCCCCCGAAAAGCAGCAAAAACGCTACAAAATAATATAATTTTTGTAGCGTTTTTGCATTCTCCCCATTTTATTCATCCATAGTAGCATCGGTTTTATTTTGTATAACATGCTGACTGCCAGGATGTATCAGTATTTCAGGTAAAATTTCTTCATTTGGTATAATCCTTGCACTTGATAATAAATAGCGATTATAAAAGTCTTACAATTCTGTTCATCTTCTTTACTCCTAACGTAGTATTATTAAAAATATAGAAATCAAGCGAAGGGATTTTTATTCACGATAGTACCATATAATCTTATCCATATTTAACCGGATAGAGAAAGTAACGCATTTAAAGCCATGAAAACCGCCGCCGCCAGGGTGGTATAGGCGAAAATGCGTTTGAGGTGTTGCGGATTGATTTTCAGCGAGAATCCGCCGCCGATCAACCCGCCCGCCACCGCCGCGGCCGCCAGTGGCAGGGCCACCGCCGGATTGAAATCCCCGGCGGCCTTATGACCGAAGAAACCCATTAACGCCGTCGCGGCAACCATTGCCGACGATGTTCCCACCGCGATCCGCATCGGGACTCCGCAGGCCAGGACCATCAACGGGATCTTAAATGAACCACCGGATATCC
>JAVCDC010000070.1 GCA_030765135.1 Candidatus Tritonobacter lacicola
CCCGAGGATTACGTTGGAAGATACGTCACGATAGATGTCGTTTTCAGGAAGGTAAGCAACCGCTACGATCCGTGGGAGGAGCAGGCAAACCTGAAGCAGGACAGGACGATAAAGTTAATCGTGTCGCCTCTGAGCGAGATAGCATGCTATGCCGACAAGGTCCCGGACAACGAAAAGGCCATCGGGGGCCTGCACCCCGGACAGAAGCTCGTTCTTTCCGGCTATATTAAGAAGTGCCGGCGGGAAGTGAAGGTTAAGGGCGAAAGGGAGACGTTCAAGCGGACGGCGAAGGGTGGCGAGATATACGTCTTTATGGTCAAGAAAATAGAGAGTGTCGGCGAGGCTGCACCGCCGTCCGCGGGGCGGGGGATAGGAAGACGCCCCCGGAGGGGGCTGTAAAACATCTTGAACTTCCCCGGAGCGCTGTGGACAATATGCAGGCGTAAATCTGTGCCCCAATAGCTCAGGTGGATAGAGCACCGGTTTCCTAAACCGGGTGTCGCAGGTTCGAGTCCTGCTTGGGGCGCCACAATAAAGGAAGCTCCCTTTATGGGGGATTACCTTGTTGTATGGAATTCAGCATGCGAGAACCTGCGGGGCAGGTTCGCCTGTCCCGAGGGAAGCCGCGGGGAGTCCTGCTTGGGGCGCCATCAATAAGAGAAGCCCCCCTTTATGGGGGGATTGTCTTATTATACGGATTCCAGCAGGCGAGAACCTGCGGGCAAGTTCGCCTGTCCCGCGCGAAGCGCGGGGAGTCCTGCTTGGGGCGCCAATAAACCAGTAACTGCTTTATTGGCGTTTCCAATAAGATGGAGCATCTGATAATATCTATCCCCTGAAGAAACAATGGGGAGCGGTCTGATTATGGCTTTTTCTGATCTGATAGAGAAACTTGGGGACTGTAAAAATATCCTCATAATGACCCACGACCACCCGGACCCGGATGGGATAGCGAGCGCCGCGGCGTTGCAGTATATCCTGAGGGATCTCCTGAAGGCCCGGGTGAAGCTTGCGTACAGCGGGATCATCGGTCGGGCAGAGAACAGGGCGATGATCAACAACCTCAAGATCAAGCTTACACCTCTCGAGAAGTTCGACATGACCAGGGAGCGGTGCTTTATCCTGGTGGACACTCAGCCCGGCACCGGCAACAACTCGATTCCCGATAACGTCATCCCGGTCGCAGTGATTGATCATCACAGGACCAGGAAGAGGACCAGGAAGAGCCCGTTCTATGACGTGCGGGATAAATACGGGGCGAGTTCGACAATCGTGGCGGAATACCTGTTCGAGAGCGGCCTGCCCGTCAGGTCGAACATTGCCACGGCCCTCATATACGGCATAACGTCCGAGACACAGGACCTTGGAAGGAAGGCTATCCAGGCCGATATAGACGCTTACTTCAGGCTCTTCCCCCGGGCGAACAAAAAGCTGTTGAGCCAGATAGAGAGGCAGCGGGTGTCACGGGAATATTTCAAGATGCTCGGCAAGGCTATTGAAAACGCTTACGTGTACAGGAACGCGATATGCTCCTGCATGGGAGAGGTCCCCTTCCCCGATATCATCCCCCAGATGGCCGACTTGCTGATTCACCTTGAGAGGATGACCTGGGCCATTGCTCTTGGCTTTTTCGGAGACCGGTTGATTCTCTCCATACGGACGACGAATACCAAGGCGCATGCCGGAAAGCTCGCCGAGAAGCTCGTGAGGGGAGTGGACGGAACGGCGGGAGGCCACGACATGCTGGCGGGAGGTCAGGTCAGGCTTGCGCTTGACGAGAGGGAAAGGGTCCAGGGTGCGATCTTGAAAAAATTCATGAAGCTTATCGGCTACGCCGAGTTCAAAGAGTTCTCGAGCCTGTCCCCCCTCGTCCCTTCAGGGAAAGGAGATAAAGTGTGAGGTGTCGGCAATGAGATGGCGGTTATTCATATTGCCCCTGGCGTTCGCTTTATTGCTCTCTGCCCGCGTCACCGCTGCTTCAAGCAATGGAGGCGCCGGCAAGGCAGGGCGGCAGCGGAAAGAGGCGAACGAGTCTTTACCCTCTCCTCTCCAGGAGATAAACGACATCTTCGAGAGGCGCGGGGAGGTCAACGACCTGGAAGATGCACTGGCGGATAAGCGGCGCGAGAAAGAGATAATCGAGAAGAGCTACGAGAATTACGCCAGGGAAGCCGATATCGAGCGGAAGCGGGTGGAAGAGATCGGGGAGGAGATCGAAGGTCTCAAAGCCGCGCTCAAGACAATTGATGATAAAGAAAAAATCAAAGAAAAAAAGGATGAGATAAAGAAGTTAAAAAATGAGCTCGGCCGGTCCAATGAGAGGAGAACGGATGCGGTCAATAAGGTGGAACTCGAGATCAAGAAGGCCGGGGATCTTGGGCGCAGGATAAAATTATTCGAGGAGAAGATAAAGGAGGCGCGGCTAAGGGTCGATAAGGAGATGAAGGACCTCTATCCCCTGGCTGGAAAGACCGCGACGTTCGTCTTTTTACTTCTCGCCGTGTTCATACTCAGGATCGCCTTGTTAAAGCTGGTCAACAGGTACGTCCTGAGGGATGACCAGAAGTACTTCTACAACAAGATGATAAAAATCGGCTCCTGGGTCATCGTAACCCTCTTTTTCGTGTTTGTTTTAATGGGGAGATTGGAGCACTTCATGCTCCTCATCTCCTTTGTCGGCGCCGGCGTGGCAATAGCGCTGAAGGACGTTATCACCAGCTTCGTCGCGTGGTTCTTCATCATCGGCCCAAACGGGTTTCGCGTGGGTGACAGGATCGAGATGGGGGATGTCAAGGGAGACGTGATCGATATCGCCCTTTTCAGGACCACATTGATGGAGATCGGCGCCTGGGTGGGGGGAGAGCAGTCAGCCGGGCGGATCGCCACCTTCCCGAATCACCTGATATTCTCCAGCACGCTCTACAATTATACTACGGGAAACGAGTATATATGGAACGAGATCTCCTTCCTGGTTACCTTCGAGAGCAACTGGAAGAAAGCCGAGGAGATCATGCTGGACATAGCCCGCGAAGGCTCGGACCGGGTCATCCACAAGGCCGCGCGGAAGATGAAGGGCATGAGCAGGAAGTACATGGTGCGCTTCGGCGTGCTGACGCCCGCCGTTTACGTCAGGGTTCTGGACAGCGGTGTGGAGCTGACCGTCCGCTATCTGACCGACGCCAGGATGAGACGGGTTTCGCAAAACAGGATAAGCAGGGATATTCTCGACGCCATTAACGGCGCGGGAGATATAGATTTCGCCTACCCGACCATCCGCTACTACACTCGCGGCGAAGAATCCAAGTAAGAAATAACCAAACACCAAGAAACAAGATACAAACAATTACAAATAGCCAATAATCAAACCAAGTTGCATTTGATCCTTGATGGATCAAATGGTCGTTTGGTTATTTGAGTTTGAAATTTGGATATTGTTTGGTTATTGCATCTTGTAACTTGGTTATTGCTTTTTACTTAATATCTAAAGATGATTAGAATTATTGATAACTTTTAACATCATTTGAAGAATTGATGAGGAAATACCATGATTGATTTTCACACGCACACGCTGCTGAGCGACGGGGAGGTCGTCCCGTCTGAGCTTGTGAGGAGGGCCCTCGTTAAGGGCTACAGGGGAATCGCGATAACCGACCACGTCGACGGAAGCAATCTGGAGATCGTGGTGCCGGCGATAGTGAGGTTCGCGGAGACGATACGCGGTAAGGTGGACCTGGATGTTATCCCCGGCGCGGAGCTCACCCACGTCCCCCCCGCCTTGATCTCCGGCATGGCAGCTCGCGCGAGGGAGCTCGGAGCGAGGTTCATCGTTGTCCACGGGGAGACGATCGCCGAGCCCGTCGCCGGCGGGACCAACGAGGCGGCGTTGAACTCGGACATCGATCTGCTCTCCCATCCCGGCCTGATAACAGAGGAACTGGCGGTAATTGCGGCGGAGAGGGGAATATATCTCGAGCTCTCCGCAAGGAAAGGACACTGTTTGACGAACGGCCATGTGGCCAGGGTTGCGAAAAAGGCGAAAGCATCCCTCCTAGTCAATACCGACGCGCATGCTCCCGGCGACCTGATAGATGACGATACGATGATGGAGATAGCCGTCGGAGCGGGCCTGAGCGTGGAGGAGGCTCGTTCCGTTCGGGCGGCGGCGGAGAGCCTTCTGGGGCGGCTGAGGGAGGGAGGATAGCGTCGTGAGAAAGTTCAGGCGAAAGCAGTTGAAGCAGGATAAGTTCGTAGAGTCGATGGTCGCCGTGCCGCACTTCTTCTCCAGGCACGCGAAGTTGCTGATTTTCATCGGGTTAGTGGCCGTAGGCGTTATCGCTGTCATGACATCCATCGGCGCGTATAGAAGGAGCATGGACAGCAAGGCCTCCAGCCTGTTTCAGAAGGCCGGTGGTGCGGATGCCTTTCTTGAACTCTATCATAACTATCCACGGAGCACAGTTGCCCCCATAGCGTTGTACGAGGCAGCCGCTATGCTTTTCGCCGGCGGCAGCTATGGCGAGTCGAAAGAAAATTTCAGGCTTTTCCTCGAGGGATTTCCCGGGCACCCGCTGGCTCCGGATGCCCTGAACAGCGTGGGCTACTGCCTGGAGGCTGAAGGGCAGGTGCTGCAGGCCGCTGGGGCTTACCGCAATGTCGCGAAGGAGTATCCGGATGCCGCCGCGGCGCCCGGCGCACTTATAAACAGCGCAAGGTGTTACCGCCTCGCGGGAAAGGACGGCGAGGCTGTCGCGCAGTACGAGATGGTTATCCGCGATTTTCCCGGGAGCCTCCGCCGCGTGGACGCGGAGAGGTACCTGGCGGAGCTCGAGAGCGCTCCGGAAAAAGTTGACAGCGATAAGGCCGGGGGATAGATTAACTGCAATGGGCGAAGAAGACGTTATTATAATAACCGGTGACATCAGCGTAAGTTTTTAGGGCTGAGGAGCTGAAAGAATGGACAATAACGTGGAGAAGGATATCGAGTCCGTACTGCTGACACAGGAGCAGATAAGGCAGAAGGTCTCCGAGATGGTCCGGCGGATCGATACGGATTACAGGGGCAAGGAGCTGGTTATGATAGCCGTCCTCAAGGGGAGCGTCCTTTTCCTGGCCGACCTCGTCAGGGGATTCAAACGGCCCCTCGAGTTCGACTTCATAGGCGTGAGCAGCTACGAGGGCGGGAAGGTCTCCACGGGCGTCGTGCGGCTCGACAAGGAGATCGCCATAGATATCAAGGGCAAGAACGTCCTGGTGGTGGACGATATTCTCGATACGGGGCGCACCCTGGGATTCGTTAAGCATTATCTGCAGAAGTTCGAGCCGAAAGAGATCAAGATTTGCGTACTGGTGAACAAGGAGGTTAACAGGGCGATAGATGTGGACGCCGATTACTGGGGTTTCAAGATACCGGACGTCTTCATCGTGGGCTACGGCATGGATTTCGAGAACAACTACCGCCACCTCCCCTATATTGGTATACTGAAACGCTAGGTTCGAGGCCGAGTTAATTTTTTCACCGGGACAACGGAGAGCGGCTACCTGAGAACAGAAATCTGTTAGGTGAAAAGAGAAAGGGGTAGGGAAAACAGAAAACGGATGACAGTGGAGCACAGATTTCAGTTTTCACCTTTCACTACTGTTTTTAAATTTCTGTTACCCATTTCTAATTTCGTTACTAAATAGCAAGATTTCCGAGGTGATCGAAGCGCGGAGACTGAGTATATTTATAAATTTGCGAACGAAGTGAGCAAATTTATTGCCCGGTCGTTCAATGGTAGGACGGATGACTCTGGATCATCTGATCCTGGTTCGAGTCCAGGCCGGGCAGCTATGAAAAAGAAGCCCCCCTTTTTTGGGGGCTTCTTTTTCGTCGTGCTTGCCTGATCGAGAACTAGGATTTCCTGGGGAGTTTATCCCGAGCGTAGTCGAGGGGAGTCCAGGCCGGGCAGCCATCAAACAAGGAAGCCCCCCCCGGGGGGGCTTCCTTGTTTGTTAGTGTGCGGGTCTGATCGAGAACCAGGGAACCTGGGGAGCTTATCCTGTCGAAGATCCGGCAATTTTTAACGGAAGCGTAGCCGAAGGCGAAGCGAGCCGAAATGCCTTTTTAATTGAAGCTTTCCATATTTATTCCCTCTCCCCCAGGTTGGGGGGAGAGCTTGCTATATTCTAGAATGAGGTTGAGCCGCAAAAATAATGGCTATACCCTTTTCTTGGATAATTTAAACCAAGCTGGTTCGAAAACCGGCACAAGAAAGGAGTATAGCCATGGGAA
>JAVCDC010000113.1 GCA_030765135.1 Candidatus Tritonobacter lacicola
TCTATTATCCCCCCGTGGTTCCTTATTATCCCGTCCGCCATGGAAAGGCCCAGTCCCGTTCCCGGCGTCTCCGATCCGCCGATGGCCCCCTTGGTGGTGAAGAAGGGCTCGAATATTTTGTCGAGATTCTCTTTTTTGATGCCGCACCCGGTGTCGGAGAAGCATGCCCATAGATTTTTGCCCCGCTTTCCGGTCCTTATGGTCAGGCTTCCTCCCTTCGGCATCGCGTGGAGAGCGTTGATGATAATGTTGAAAAAGACCTGCTCGAGCTGGTCCTCGTCGGCGAACATTTTCGACGTCAGTGAATAGTCCCGCTCAACGGCGATGCCGGCCTTTTCCAGATCGCGGGAGACCAGGGAGAGGGCGCTCTCTATTGTCCCGATTACATCTATGCTTTCTTTCTTCGGCTCCCTGCGCCGGGAGAAGTCGACGAGGTTCTTGATGATCCTGGCCGCCCTGTCGGACATGTTGATCACGACATCGAGGGCTTCTTCCATTAATGCCGGGTCCTTCTTGTCGAGGGCCAACTCCGCATAGCCCCGCATCATGCCGATGAAATTGTTGAACTCGTGCGCTATGCCGCTGGTGAGCTTTCCTATGGCGGCCATTTTCTCGGAGTGGAAAAGCTCACGCTGCAGGTGTTTTCTTTCGCTTATGTCGCGTGCGATGGAGGATACGCCGATTATCCTCCCTGCCCCGTCTTTTATGGGGGAGAGGTTGAGGCTGACATCAACGAGGCTGCCGTCCTTGTGCATTCTCTGGGTCTCGTAGTCGAGGACCTTTTCGCCGTACCAGATGTTCTTGAGGAATTCCTCGGTGTGGTATTTCCGGGGTTTGATGATGGATATCGGTTTGCCGATGGCCTCTTCGGCTGTGTAGCCGAATATCCTCTCGGAGGCGGGGTTCCAGCTGGTGATGATGCCCTTGAGGTTCACGCTGTTTATCGCGTTACCCGAGGTCTCGAATATCTCGGAGATGTATCCCCGCTTCGCCTCTTTCTCGGCGCTCTCCCGCTCGAGATCGGATATCCTTTTCTCGAGTTCTTTTATCCTGTCCTGCATTATCAGCCCCTTGACCTTAATAGTATAACCCGAATCAGGTACTTTGTCAATGCCGCGGCGCCGAGCTTCGATGAGCCGCTCTTGCGCCTGCGAAACGCAATGGGGACTTCTCCTATCTTGAGGCCCGCCCTGCTGCATGAATAAAGCATCTCCGTGACTATGAACTGGTCTTTCGACCGGAGATTTTTCAGGCCGATGGCCTCGAGGGCTGTTTTCCTGAAGCAGCGGTAGCCGGTGGTCGGGTCGGATAGCTTGAGGCCCAGCACGCTGTTTATGTACCGTCGGGCGAACGCGCTTACCACCCTTCTCGTGAGCGACCTCTCGCTGTCCGTGCCTCCCGGCATGAAGCGGGACCCGAGGACGACATCGTTGCTTTCGATCGCTTTCAGCATGAGGGGAATTGCCGCCGGGTCGTGCTGGCCGTCGCCGTCCATTTCCACGATTCGGGACGCGCCGAGCTCGATGGCGCGCTTGAAGCCGGCGATGCCCGCGCCGCCCCTGCCCCGTTCTCCGCGACGGCGCAGCAGGTGGACCCCGGCGTACCGGGCGGCCTTTTCCTCGACGACCCTCCATGTTCCGTCGGGGGAATCGTCGTCCACCACGAGTATCCCCGGATCCCCGCCGATCGCCTTTATCTCGTCTATGAGCGGACCTATATTGTCCCTCTCGTTGTAGGTGGGTATGAAGACGATGGTGTTGTCCATAGAGCCAATAATTTAAGCTAACATCGGAGGGGTGTAAACAGGGTTTTTACCTATAGTCGGATTTGTTTCGAGTTTCGGATTTCGTGCTTCGGGATTAAGCCTTAATAAACATTACTGCACAGCAATAAGGCGCAAATGGGCTTAGAGCAGACTCTTTAGTGCCTCAAGCACGGTCTCAGGCTTGATGGCGTCCATACAGGTATGCGGTTTGTCGCAGCGGGGAAGGTAACAGGCCCGGCATTCCACATCGGCCACGACCTTTACTCCACGTTCGTACATATCGATCTCGGCAGCCGAGGTCGGGCCGAAAAGGGCGACCACCTTTTTCTTGAGACCCAGGGCGGCGTGGAGTCCCAGGGAGTCGCTCGTGACTATTGCGTCGCATCTGTCCAGCAGGGCGAAGAACTCACGCAGCGTGTTGTCACATCCCGTGTCCACCACGGGGACTTTCGACCTCCGGAGTATCTCCCTGTTCCTCTTTCTTTCCGCGTCGCCGCCGAAGAGGACAACCGTTGCCTTTAACTCCCTGCTAACCATGTCGATGAACTTTACGCAGTTCGCTATCGTCCATTGCTTGAGCTCCCATTTTTCGCCGCCGCCCGTGTTGACGCCCACGAGAGGTCGCCCGCCTTTCCCCCGCATAACGGCCTTTGCCCCAGCCTTTTCCTCTTCGGTGAGAGAGAGGATGATCTCACGGGACCGCGGCCTCAGGCCGAGCATGTCCAGAATGATTTCCTGATACGTTGATTCGTTGGCTCTCTTCAGGTCGTCCCTCATCCCCATCAGCATCCACTTCCGCGCCGCGTTTGAGGCGGGCCGCAGCCTGCCGTTCTCGTCCGTGAAGATGCCCTTCTTCTCCTTTGCCCGCGCGAGTGAGGCGAGTGCCGCGCTCGCGGGCGCGGCATCGGGGTTGAAGACAAGGTCGAAGTCTTCGGAGAGGAGGACGGTGAGGGCTTCGGTCCCGTAGGGGACGATCCTGTCTATATACGGGTTTTCCAGAAGGATGGGCGTGGATTCCTCCCGTGTGATCCATGTGATGTGCGCGTCTTTGTACTTTTCCCGCAGCCCCTCAAGCACGCACGTTGTCCGCAGGACATCGCCCATCGCGTCCAGCTTCACGATCACGATCCTTTTACCGGCCGGAGCGTAGTCCGGGCAGTCCTCGCAGGTCTGCCCCCTTTCCTTGTGCGGCCGGCACGGCCTGTCCCATACAATACGGCGGCAGTCTTCCTTTATAAGGGGAATTCCGTCGCTATTGCTCATAAGGCTCCCTGTCGAACACTGATTTAGTTGCCCGTGAATTTTCCCGCAAAGGCACAAAGCATAATCATGAGTTAGTGAGTGAGATAACCCGGCAGATACTAGAGGGGCTCTTTTGAGCCCTGGCGGCGAACGTCGAAGACCTTGTCGTTCATGCGGATTTCGTATGCGTCCTCCTTGGGGATTACCTTGGCAATGCCGCCATTTATGGATGGAAACACCTTCGACACTTCGACTTTCGCTATGACCTCGTCGTCCCTGATGACGACGAGCTCCGTCCCCTCTTCTACATTCGCGACGAAGTCGATGAATACCTTGCCGTACTCGTCTTTCTTCTCGGAAATCGCTCCCGCGAGCACCCGTGTTTCGGAGGGGTCCACCTTCTTCGGCAGGGAAGGTCCTCTCGTGATATCGGGCTTTTTAAGCCTCTCCTCCTCGGCGTCCGCCATATTGCGCAGCTCGGTGAGCTCGGCTTCCGTCTCCGTCGCGGATACCGATCTGGAGAGGTCTGTTATTCTCTTCTCCAGGTCCTTGTTGGCATCGAGGAGCTTCTTGTGTGTTTGCTGGGAAGAGGCGATTAACTCGAGGCTTTTGTCCAGCTCCTTGCGTGCCGTTTCAACCTGCTTGCGGTAGGTTTCTATCTCGACCTGGAGCTTATCTATAGGCTGCGCCTTCGCCTCCATCCCGGAGAGAATATTCTCCTTTTGCTCCTCAAGGGCGCTCGTGTGTTCCTGTTTCTGTTTATCCATCATGTCCCGCATGATCTCTTCGGAGGCCTGGCATGCTTCCAGGGCCTCTTCTTTTATCTTCTTCATGTCGGCGATGGCGCTGATTAGCTGCGTTTTCAGTACCTCCTCGGAGGCCTGGTGCGCGTTTATGGCTTCTTCCTCGGCCATCGCTTTCGCTTCCTGTTCCTTCTCGATGTCGGAGATGGCTATGCCGAGCGACGTGTTGAGGTTCTGGACATCCCGCATCATGCTCTCCTTCTCCGACCGGGCCTTTTCAAGCTCATCCTGGAGAGCCGCTTTTGCCGCCCGGGCCTTTTTCAGGTCGTCGGCCTCTGTCTCCAGTTTACCCTTGAGGTCCTCCGCTTCCCTCTTCAGCTTCACCACCTGCATCTCCAGCTTCTCTCTTTCGCCTGTTTTCGCCGCCATTTCAGGAGGAGATGTCACTGCCGTTGCCGGGACCTGCGTCCCGGGGGGTTCGACATGGGGCGATGACGCCTGGATTTCCATTTTCAACTTCTCGATAGCCTCTTCGCAATTTGCTATCCTGGCCTCGATTGTCTCCCTGTTCGTATCGGGGAACCTGTTAAGGACGTTCCTGAGCTTGTCACGCGCCTCCTCGTAACGTTCGAGCGACTCCTCTTTCCTGTTCTCGTAGTTGAGTTTTATGGCATCCTGGAGGGCGATGTACGCTTCGCGGTATTTGTTGCCGGCGTCCCTCGAGGTCTGGGTCCAGCCCGCTGCCGCCAGGGAGATAATGGCCGCGGCTGTCACGATGAAAATTATTCTTCTGTGGCGATTCATGATTCTTCAAAGTATTCTATCAGAAGAGAGGGGCGAGACAAGGCGGAAATATGGAAATAATGAACCGAGGAGACGTGGAACGTGTAACGTTAAACGTGGAACGGAGAAAACGATGCAGGATGCAGACGAATAACCAATGGAGAGACCAAAGACTAAAGATAAAAACACTAGCACCTGAATAAACCTGATTTACCTGAAAAATAAGAAAAACTAAAATAACTATCAGAGTAATCTCCGTCAGATCCGGCGGCTCTGCCGGACGGAAGAGAAATCAGGCGCGATTTATTCTTATTTGCTACTTCTTTCTTTAACAAAGTACGATATACGAAACACGCTGTACGAGATACGATTCACAGGATATGCATTATGAATATTTCTAATTTAATAGATGGCGCGGGGTTGGACGGGTGATGAAAAAGCAGAGAATCGTTATCGTGGACGGCTACAATGTGATCCACCGCGCGCCGGAGCTCAGGCGGCATCTCGCTCGCGGCCTGCTTGCGGCGCGGGAAGCCCTTATGCGCTATTGCGCCGCGTGGATCTTCAGGAGGAGGGATGTTTCGCAGGTATGCGTTGTCTTCGATGGTGATTCGTCAGTCGCGGGGGTTATTGGCGGAACGGACAGGGGCGTGCGCGCGGTGTTTACGGGGACCGGCGAGGCGGCGGACGACCGGATACTGGATATCATAAGAAAAGGCCGGCGTGCCGTGCGGTATATCGTTGTGTCGGACGACAGCTATGTTTCTCGCACTTCGCGCAGGTTCATGGCGGAGGCGATGTCCGTTTCGGAGTTCTACAGGGCGCCCGTCGGCAGGCGGGCGCGAAGGCGGCCGGAAAGGGAAGAGGAAACAGAGACGGGTCTCTCACCCGGGGAGGCGAGGGAGATAACCGAGGAGCTGGAAAAAGAGTGGGGTGTTCGTTGAAAATTTTCGCAGACCTCCACAATCACACCCGCTACTCCGACGGCAGGGATTCGCCCGCCGATATTGTCCGGGCGGCCGCGGAGCGCGGCCTCGGGGCCGTTGCGATAACCGACCACGACTGCGTCGACGGCGTGGAGGAGGCCCTCGCCGCCGGGGCGAAGCTCGGCGTCGATGTGGTCCCCGGCGTGGAGGTGAGCTCCTACATCGGCCCCGTGGAGGTGCACGTCCTGGGGTATTTCGTGGATGTCAGGGACGGCGGGTTTCTCCGCGTGCTCGGGGAGTACCGCGAGGAGCGGGTGGCCAGGCTCGGCAAGATGCTCGGGAAGCTCGCCTCCATGGGGATTGACATAGAGCTCGGGGAGGTGATGGCCGTTGCAGGCTCGGGTTCCGTGGGGCGTCCCCACCTGGCGAGGGCCCTGGTCGAGGCGGGGCACGCGTCGAGCGTCAGGGACGCGTTCGGGAGGTTCGTCGGAGACGGGGGCCCGGCGTATGTTCCAAGGGAGAGGATTTCGCCCCGCGAGGCTGTCCGGATCATCAAGGGAAGCGGCGGGATACCCGTTCTGGCCCATCCCGGCGGCATGGGAAACGACGGGATCATTCCCGCCCTTGTCGCGGACGGTATTGAGGGGATCGAGGTTTACTACAGCACGCATAAACCTTCGGCCGTCCGGCGCTACCTCGGTGTGGCCCGGGAATCAGGCCTCGTGGTTACGGGCGGCTCCGATTACCACGGCTCGATGAAGGGTGAGAAGGTCTCCGTCGGCGCCTTCGGCATAGACCGGGATCTCTATGAAAAACTTCTGGAGTATAGAGAGCGGTAAGAGATTGTTTAGCTGCCGGTTAGAGGTTATGGGCATAGGGTTGATGCTGTTAAATCAAAGATCAAAAATCAAAAACACAGATCAAAGAGATAAATATGTCGATGATAAAAAATAATTTTTATGTTTTTGCGTATGTGTTTTTTCATTTTTCATTTTTGCTTTTCGCGTTATCGATTTAACTTGGTCATTAAACGTCCCTTTGCAGTCGGGATTCAATTAAAAGAGGCGCTATGAATGGAGAGACCGATCACACGGCGGATTTGATCCTTGAGTTCAGGGGGGCGGACCTCGAAGAGCTCTTCAGTAACGCTGCACGCGGCATGCTCGGCGCGATAACGCCATTGGATGGTATCGGTGAGCGGGCAGAGGAGCGAATACGTTTAAGGGCTCCCAACCTGGGGGAACTCCTTGTCTGCTGGCTGAACGAGCTCCTCTTCTTTCTGGACGGCCGCGGCCTCCTCCTCGTCGGTTACGATTTTGAGGTAATCAACGAGAGAGAGCTGGTCGCGCGGGCATCAGGCGAGGAGGTCGACTTGAGCAGGCGCGAGGTCGGCACGGAGATCAAGGCGGCAACCTATCACGACCTTCTCGTCGAAAAGATTGAAGACGGCTGGATTGCCCGCCTCCTCTTCGACATTTAGATATGCGGAATACATGAATCCTCGTAATTTATTTGTAATATACTGATTAACAACATGTTCCAAAAGGTGTCCCTGTTTTCCTTCAATTGTAATGGAGGCTGTATTTTCTTTTTGTTAAGGTTCGAGTAGGTGTCAGGCATGGAAGAAAGAGAGCTGAAGCTTAAGAAGATCGATGACTTTCGCTGGGAGATCCCCCGCGACTTTCAGCCGGGGATGAGGGTCCCCGGCCTGATCTTCGCTAGCGAGGATTTCATCGGCCATATCCGGAAGGATAAAACCTTCAGGCAGGTGGCTAACGTCGCCTGCCTGCCCGGCATCGTGCGCTGCTCGATGGCCATGCCCGATATTCACTGGGGTTACGGCTTTCCCATCGGCGGCGTGGCGGCATTCGACCCGGCCGCCGGAGGCGTGATATCTCCCGGCGGCGTAGGATACGACATCAACTGCGGCGTGAGGCTTGTGAGGACCGGCCTGGAGGAGGCGGACCTCCGGGGGAAGGTTGCCGGCCTCATCGATGCCCTCTTCCGGAAGGTTCCATGCGGGGTCGGCTCCCACGGTATCATACGGCTCAGCCGCGGGGAGGAGAGGAAGGTACTGGAGCGGGGGAGCGGCTGGGCGGTGAGGGCCGGCTACGGCCGGGATGAGGATATTGAATTCACCGAGGAGGGAGGTTGCCTCGACGGCGCCGACCCCGACAGCGTCAGCCCCAGGGCGTGCGAGAGGGGGTTGAAGCAGGTGGGGACGCTGGGGTCTGGCAATCACTTCCTGGAGATCCAGGTCGTCGAGGAGGTCTTAGACTCGCGGGCCGCCTCCGTCTTCGGCCTTGCGGTTGGCCAGGTTACCGTGATGATCCACTGCGGCTCCCGCGGCTTCGGCCACCAGGTGTGCGACGACTTCCTGAGAAAGATGGGGGAGGCAGCCACGAAGTACGGCATATCCCTTCCCGACCGGCAGCTTGCGTGCGCCCCGGCGGACTCACCCGAGGGGCGGGATTACTTCGGTGCGATGGCGTGCGCCGCGAACTACGCGTGGGCCAACCGCCAGGTGATTATGCACTGGGTCCGCGAGGCCTTCGAGGAGTATCTAGGGGCGTCCCCGCGAGAGCTGGGGATGGATCTCGTCTACGACGTTGCCCATAACATGGCGAAGTTCGAGACGCACCTCGTCGATGGAAGAGAGGTGCGCCTCTGCGTTCACCGCAAGGGCGCGACCAGGGCCTTCCCCCCGGGCCATCCGGAGGTCCCCTCCCGCTACGGGGAGGTGGGGCAGCCCGTCATCATACCGGGCGATATGGGAAGGAACTCGTATCTCCTGGCCGGCACGGAGCAGGCCATGAGGGAGACGTGGGGGAGCACGTGTCACGGTGCGGGACGGATGATGAGCAGGACGGCGGCCAGGAGGGCGATGAAGGGGAGGCACATAGAGAAGGAGCTCCTGCAAAAGCGGGGGATAGTGGTTAAGGCCAGGAGCTGGGCGACGCTGAGCGAGGAGGCCCCCATGGCGTACAAGGACGTGAACGACGTGGTCGAGGTGGTCCAACGGGCCGGCATATCCAGGAAGGTCGTCAAGCTGAGGCCGCTTGGCGTTATAAAAGGATGAATAAAAAACGAATTTCCAATGTTCAATTAAAAGAAACCACTGTAAGGTACTAAGGGACAGATAGTTTCTTGTTTCTGGTTTTTCGTGAATGTATAAAGAATCAAGTAACCAGTAACTCGATAGTATAGGAATTTGTTATTTAAACTAGCCACAAAGGCACGAAGAAAAGCTAATAATATTTATTCTTCTTTGTGCCTTGGTGTCTTAGTGGCAAAAGGCCCCGGCGAAGCCGGGATAAGTGCAAACCAGAAACCGCTTTTGTAGTGTCTTGGTGGCTGAGGGGTTGTAGATGGAATTTTTGGTGACAAAAGAGTTCGAGTTCGACGCGTCCCATTTCATATCCGGGCGCGGGGGGAAATGCGAGCGGCTGCACGGCCATACGTGGAGGTTCGCGGTCACGCTGGAGGCGGAGCTGCAGGAAGACGGCATCGCGTTCGATTTCAGGGACCTGGCGAAGATTGTAGAGGAGGGTGTTGTCGAGCGCCTGGACCACACGCACCTGAACGATCTCCTGGACCAGCCGAGCGCGGAGAACCTCGCCGTCTGGATATGGGCGAAGCTGGAGGAACTTCCCCTACACGAGATCAGGGTCTGGGAGTCGGGCACTAGCTCCGTTACCTTTCGAGGCCCGAAAAAAGGCCCGAAAAAGGGGATTGACATTGGGCCGGGCCGAATATAAATTCATTTCTGGACACGCATAAAACTAACTTTAATATATTTCAACAAGGGAGGTAATCATGGGCAGGTCTTTTACGCTTGTGGCGGCAGTTATAGGTGTCTGTTTCTTCTGTTCGTGTCTCGGTACGATATCCATCGAGTATAAGACAAGGCACGGAGAGGGCGAGGAACCGGCCGTCGAGGAGGAAATAATGGTCGAGGAGATCGACCAGTCTCTCCAGATGGCAGGGGCCGAAGATGCAGTGGAGGTCATTGAAGAAGAACCGATCAAATAAGAAAGAGGTGTCGCTATGAACCGTGCTTTCAGACTGGTTGCAGTACTGGCGGTGGCCGGATTATTATCCTCGTGTGTCGGTAAGTTAGCCATCAAATACAAGACGGAGGTTGGAGGGGACGCGGAGTTGCGCGCGCGGTCGGCCAAGATCCGGGAGGACCTCAGTTTAGCTTTGAGCGAGGAGCTCGCCGAGGAGGACGCGCTGATCTCGATGGATGACCGCGGCATCGTTGTCACGCTTCTGGATAAAGTTCTCTTCTCCTCCGGGAAAGCGGACATCAAGGCCGGGGGAAAGGAGACCCTCGCCAAGGTGTCAGCCGTTCTGGAGGACATTCCAAACGAGATCTCGATCGAGGGGCATACGGATAACGAGCCCATCAGGCGTACCAGGTACCTGTACAAATCGAACTGGGAGCTCTCCACGGCCAGGGCCACAAACGTTCTTCATTTCATGGAGTCGCAGGGTATTCCCCCGGAGAGGCTGTCCGCCACCGGCTACGGCGAGTACCGGCCCGTGGCCGAGAACGACACCAAGGAAGGGCGCCAGAGGAACCGGAGGGTGGAGATCGTTATCCTCCCGGAGATCGTCAAGGAACAGGCCGACATCGACGTGTTTGAGGAGACGGAGTAAGCGGCCCGTCGGTCCCGGCCCTGGTTCCTCCGGGGGAGTTCTTCTCATCATGTTGCTATCCATACGTGTGGGATGAGTGCGCCGCTAATGGCCGGTGTAAGAGCCACAGTCAAGCTTGTAGTCTGCCTCCTCCTGTTCGATGTTTGTTTCTGCCTCCCTTCCCGCGCCTGGGAGCGGGGAACGGCAGATAAAATAGTCGCGACGGCCATTTCGTCCCTGCACGGCGATACGGCGGCTTTCCTGCAAAAAAATTCCTCCATGTTCCGCGAGGGGCTCCGGGCGGACCCGGCGGTCGTACGTCGGTACGCCGGCTTCACAGGCTTCGACAACACGGGCTACGCCGCGAAGAAGCTCGGCGGCCAGATAAATCTCCTGCAAGACCTCTTCCCCGGTGAGGGGTCCCCCTACATGGCCTATCGCCTGGGAATCCTGACGGGGCTCGTCATGGATCTCAACTCACCCTTCGCCACCGCGACCTCGCGTCGGGACCGCGGGCTCAAGGACAGGTTCATGAAGGATGTGGATGCCCGTCTCCAGGAGATGAAATATTTCCCTCGCCCGCCGCGGACGATCAGGAGTCCCGAAGCGTACGCCAGGGCGGCCGTAGAGCGGTCGGCGGGATGGGGCGGGCCGGTGAGGTCCCAGTACCTGACGGGAAAGGGGTATAACGCCATCGTCCAGCGGGCGGCGGCCAGGTTCTACAACGACGCCATTCACTCTGTCGCGGACGTTTTATATACGGTCGGCTCCGGCAGAAAGGGGAAGGTTGATGAGACGAGCCGTTACGATTTCTACCGGGACGCCTGCAGCTTTTACTTTCACCGTGGAATGAAGGAGGAGGCTCTCGCCTCGTACGGGAAGATGGGTGAGCTCGTCTCTTCTTCCGGCGCCGGGCAGATCGATTCGCTGGAAGACGCCGTCAACAGGTACGAGCTTATCCTGCAGGTCTTATCTCTCGAGGACGGCATGAGGGCGGCGGGTATAGAGATCAGCCGCCCCGTCGGGGAGAGGCTGATGGAGCCTTTTCTGTTTGCGATGTCCCGCCTGGCGAAGAGATACGCCGAGTCCGGGGAGGAGGATGAGGCACGGATCGCCCTGGAGCTGTGCCTGCGCGAGAGGTACCTGCCGGAGTGGTCGCTCCGGAACCTGAGGAAGCTTTACGGCCTCGACAAGCTGGAGAACCTGGACGTCCCGGAGAACGCCTGGAAGATCTACCTGGAGGCGAACGGCTTCGAGTCGATGGCTGGCAGGGCCTACACGGAGGGGCGGCTGTGGGCCGCCAATAATTCCTTCGCCAGGGCCGCCGCCCTGTACTCCGCCATACCCGATAGTGCCAGGGACCTGAGGAAGATGAGCGGCACCCGGGTCGATCAGATCATCGGCAGGATGAGGACGATCCCGCCGGCGGTGCTTCTTTCGGAAGAGCTTTTCCAGGCAGGGATGAAATCCATGGCGGATGGGGAAATCGCCTCCGCCGTGAGGGACCTTCAACAGAGCCAGAGGTGGGGCCCCGGGGAGAAGGCCGTCGACAGCGCGCTTGCCGACGCCGAGTCGCTTCAGCTCTTTACCAAGGGACGGGACCTTTACCGGGAGGGGAAGTACGATAAGGGCGTGAGGTGCTTCCGCAAGCTGGCGTCGAGGTTTCCCGGCAGCCCCTTCGCCGGCCCGGCCAAGAAGCTGATAGGCCTGTACGAGAAGAGGCGGGAGCTCCAGGCAGGAAAGCTGCTCCTCCTTCTCAAGGGCGCCTACGAGTCCTCGTTCGTGGGCGACAAGGGCACCGTTTTCGGGCTGTGCGACGAGGTGCTCGATTCCTCCCCGGGGAAAGACCTCAGGGACAGGGCGCAGCTTCTGATAGCGGTCGCCTGGTACCAGTCGAACCAGAAGGGTTATCTCAAGGTCGAGAAGGTGTTCCGGGATCTCATGAGGCACAGGGTCATGAAGGAGGACGGCGGGAAGCTCATACTTCGAAAGAATATAGATTTCTATTTCGGCCTTAAGGACCGCTTCCCCGAGATAGACCTGTCGCAGCTTGATGAGTCGCTGCTGAAGAAGATCGACCTGGAAGGGGAGGACCTCGAGTCGATCGAGGCAGGGGAGGCCGCCGACTCGGCCATAGACAGGGCGAGCGATGAGGTCGAGTCGGCCCGGGAACTGGTGGAGCGAGGTGAGGGCGAGGATCGGGATATGGGCGAGGCGAGGTCGCTCCTTGATGAGGCCGACGACCGGCTCGACGATGCGAGGGGCCGCTTCAATGAGAGTGTTTTCGAGGAGGCGAAGGAGCTGGCGGACGAGGCCTTCGAGAAGGCGGAGGACGCGAGAGAGAAGGCGGAGGAGATCCTCGAGATAACGGAAGAGCTTAAGGCTGAGGCCGGGAGCAAGATAGAGGATGCGGAAACAGCCGTTTTGGATGCCGAGTCGGCCCTCGACGCGTTGGAGGGCGACGAGGAAAAAGAGTTCGACGAGCTGAGGTCCGACCTCGAAGATGCAAGCGACCTGCTGAACGATGCGAGGAGCCTCTTCGAAGATGGCGATTACGAGAAGGCCGGGGAGACGGCTGTCTCGGCGTCGGAAAAGGCCGAGGAGCTCAAGGATAAGGTGGAGGCCAAGGCGGACGAGTATTGACGGTCATGAAGAGACGCACGAAAATCAGGAAACGTCGCCGCTGGGAGGGGTGGCAGCGTCACAAGGCCCTCTATATCTGCATCATCGCGTCGGCGTTGCTTCACCTTTGTTTCGTCGTCTCGATAAGCCCGTGGTGGCTGGGGAAGGCCGTGAAGATCAAGCCGCGGGAGGTGAAGGTCGTCTCCTTGAAGATAAAGCCGCGGCCGGCCCGGCCGCGCCCGCCGGTGAAGGCGCCTCCGAAGCCGGCGGTCAAGCCCGTCGAGAAGGCCCCCGTTCCGAAGCCCGTCTATACGGAGAAGGAGCTCGAGCGTAAGCTCGATCGCGTGCGTTCGAAGGTTGTACCGGAAAAATTTGCAAAGCCGAAGGCCGACAGGATCAGGGAGGTTGTCAGGAGGAAAGAGAAGGATGTGAGGGCCTGGGTCGAGAGGGAGGTGGATGAGTTCGAGGAGAGGGTCGAGCGGGAGGAGGCGGGAGAGGTCGGCTACAGCCGCGTTATCGACCTTAAGAAGAGCTCGGATTACCAGGTCGGCAGGCTCATGGAACATTATAAGATGAGCATCGGTTACGGCAGCCGGAAGATCACCGATTTCAACATCCGGTTCAGCAGCGAGTGGGTCTTCACTCCCGGCCAGATAAGGAACTATGTCAACCGTCACAGCCGTTCGGATTCCCGGAAGATAATGGCCGCGGTCCCTTCCGGCGAGCCCGCGGCCGCCCTGATGGAGTCGGGAGAGGGGTCTCCCCGCCCGTACATCGAGCCCACCGTGGACGCCATGGCGGCTATACTGATAGCGGAGGAGGAGTATTTCGCGGAGACGGGGTCCGACCCCGACAAGATGGAGCGGCTGGTCTTCGGCCCCGTCTGGACGTACAGGGGGCCGGCGTTCAAGGTCGTGAAGGGGGAGAAGAAGGAGGGTTCGGAGAAGATACTGAAGACCAAAGACCATAGATAAAAACAGAGAAAATAAAAAAATATATGGAAATGATGAACAGGGAAGACGTGAAACGTGTAACGTTAAACGTGGAACGGAGAAAAAGAAACAAGATGCAGGATGCAGGATGCAAAAAAGACAGAAAGAGTGAAGCGGGGAAGATATAGCCACGAAGACACTAAGGCACAAAGAGAAGACGAATGTTTAATAACCAATAAACAATGAAACTGCGGATCAGATTGAAAGGAGGAGAATAGATGAACAGACGGTGGAGATGGATGATGCTTGCGACCCTGGTGCTGGCGGCGCTCTTCGCGGGGGCATCCGCTTACGGCGCGGAGGGGTCCTGGTTCTCGATAAGGTTCCAGGCGCTGGTCAGGGGCGGTGTGATGATGATCCCCATAGTGCTGTGCTCGGTGCTCGTGGTCGGCTTCGGCGTCGAGCGTTTTATAATAATGCGGCCGGGGAAGATCATTCCGGAGAAATTCGTGATGGACGTCCGCTCACTTGTATCCAGGGGGGATTTCGACAAGGCCATGGACTATTGCATGAAGCACAAGAACCAAACGTCCTCGGTCTTCGTCGAGGCCCTGAAACTCAACAAGAAGAAGACCATGTCCAACGAGCTCCTTAGAAGCACGGTCCAGGACCTCGGGGCGCGGGAGATCGACGACATCGCGCTGAGGATCAGGCCGCTCCTCATCATAGGGAACATCACCCCGCTCCTGGGGTTGCTGGGGACGGTCCTCGGGATGATAAAGGCCTTCAACGTGGTGGCGTCGGAGGCCGGGCTTGGAAGGGCGGACCTCCTTGCGGCCGGCATCTCCGAGGCGCTGATAACGACGGCGGCGGGGCTGGTGATAGCCATCCCCTCGCTCGCGCTGTACAATTATTTCAGGGGGGTCCTGGACGGCAGGATATCCGAGAGGATGGAGATAACACTGAGGTCGTTTCTCGAGGACCTCTTCGAGAGGAGAGGCGTGCAATGAGGATCATACCTAGAAAGATGTCCGAGGCCGAATCGCTGAACATGACGCCTCTCATCGACGTGGTCTTCCTCCTTCTTATTTTCTTTCTCGTGGCAACCTCTTTTCAGAGGGTACAGAGGGAGATCCAGGTAGACCTGCCGTCCGCCAAGGCCGCGGGGACGGTCTCCATGGATATCCAGCCCATCGCCGTGACGGTGAGCAAGGACGGGAAGGTCACGATGGCGGAAGAAGAGGTCCCGATCGATGAGCTTCCCGAAAGGCTCAGGGAGGCGGTGGCCTCGGCCAAGAAGCCGCGTGTCTTCGTCAGGGGCGACGCCAAGGCGTTTCATGAGAATATCGTCTCGGTCCTGAGCGCCTGCCAGGAGGCGGGCATCACGGACGTCTCTCTGGCCACGGAAGAGTAGTTTGAAAAAAATCAAAGATCAAAAATCAAAAACACAAACTAAAAATATCAATATGTGTTTTTTATTTTGGTTCTTCTCCAATTCAGTTTAAGGTGAATACTGGAATACCTGTTATAAACAATCCTTCGACTTCGCTTCCGTCAACAATTGCCGGATCTTCGACAGGACGAGTAACCCTCTCCCCCCAATTTTTGGGGGGAGAGGGAATAATTTGTAACGCACTATTACAGTGAAAATAGCCATTGCACTAATTATTGGTCTTGTACTTGTGCCTGCGGCGCTTGCCGGAGATGAGGTTCTTCCCGGCAGGATAGACACGCTCCTGGAACAGCTCCGGTCCGGTGACCTCTCCCTTTCGAGGGGCGCATCACTTGCCCTCCAGGCCCTTGGGGAGGATGGGCGTCTGCTGCTCGTCTCGCGGCTGAAGGCCGGGGACCCGCTCGAGAGGCGGAAAGCCCTCCTCGGGCTCGAGGTGATAGGGCGCCCGTCGAGCGCCGGGGCTATTATCGAGATCGTGGATGACCCGGACCCCCTGGTGCGGGCGGACGCGGTAAGGGCCCTGGGGCGCCTGAGGGTTGAAAAAGCCTTCAGGCTCGTCCTCGCCCGCCTCGACGATCCGTCACCCTCTGTCAGGGCTTCCGCCCTGGGCGCCCTTGCCGACCTCGGAAGCAGGCAGGCCGTGAAGCCGGTTGCGGAGATGACGACGGACCCGGACCCCGCTGTCCGGGAGGCCGCCGCATCCGCGATGGGACGGCTCGGGGACCGGTCGGCCGCGACCCTTCTCTGTCTGAAGACTCTCATCGGGGACGAGGACAGGCGGGTGAGAAGGAACGCGGCGATCGCCATGGGGAGGGTCGGCAACCGGCACGTCGTAGGGGACCTCGTCATCGCCCTCTCGGATGAGGATCAATGGGTGCGGAGCGCCTCCGCGCGCGCCCTGGGGAGCCGGATGGCCGCCTCCGCCCATCGACAAGCTCGGGACACTGCCGCCCCCCGGCAGGCTCGGGACTCCGCCCTGGCCGGGATCCGGGGGCTTCTGAAAGACGAGAGCAGCCCGGTCAGGGCATCGGCCGCGGAGATCCTGGGGGAGCTGGCAGATGAAGAAAGCGTGGAAGGTCTCGCGGCCCTACTCGACGACGAAGCCCCCGGCGGAATCTACCTGTACAGCTCCATGCGGGAGCTTTCGGTCGCCGAGGTGGCGGCCGGCTCCCTCGGCAGGATAACCGGCGACAACCTGGGCTATGAGCGGGAGCTTCCTGAGGAGAAGAGGCGGAAGGCCCTCGATCGGTGGAGAAAAAAAATGGGGTCAAATCTTTACCCTTGACAAATCGCTTCAATCCACTATTGTTATAGCATGGCCAGGCCCCTGAGGATCCAGTATCCGGGCGCTTATTATCACGTTACCTGCCGCGGGAACGATCGCAGAAGGATATTCTGCGATGAAGAGGATTATTCCGCCTTCATTGAGAAGCTCGAACTTTCCTTAGAGATATACAATGTAGTCCTCTTGGTATATCCCAGACCTTAAATTTGTTGCCCTTGTTCGATAAAAACGCTAATACATTTATGGAGATTCCGCGAAAGATCTATAACTGCCCGCAATAAGGAGGATAAGATGCCGAAGAAGCGTGAGGAGATATTGAAGGCTGCTGCCGACAGGGGCGTGAGGTTTATCAGTTTGTTGTTTACGGACGTCCTGGGCCAGCTCAAGGGCTTCACCATAACGAAGGATGAGCTCGAGGAGGCCCTCTCGGGCGGCATGGGTTTTGACGGTTCTTCAATCGAGGGGTTCGCCAGGATAGAGGAGAGCGACATGATCGCGATGCCGGACCCGGAGACGTTTGCCATACTGCCCTGGAGCAGTGATAACGAACTTACCGCCCGCATGTACTGCGATATCCTGGAGCCCGGTGGCTCGCCCTACGCCGGCGATCCCCGCTACGCGCTCAGGCGCGCCCTGAAGAGGGCGGCGGACATGGGTTACACGTACAGGGTCGGGCCGGAGCTCGAGTTCTTTTATTTCAAGGATGACCGGTCCCCGGCCACACTGGACAGTGGAGGTTACTTCGACCTCTCGCTTGACACGGGCACCGAGCTGCGGAGGGAGACGGTCTGCGTCCTCGAGGAGCTAGGCGTCAAGGTCGAGTACGAGCACCACGAGGTCGCCCCCAGCCAGCACGAGATCGACCTCCGGTACGACGAGGCCCTCAGGATGGCTGATAAGACGATGACCTACCGCCTGGTCGTCAAGGAGGTTGCCCGCCGCCACGGCGTTTACGCGACCTTCATGCCCAAGCCTATTATAGGGGAGAACGGCAGCGGGATGCATGTCCACCAGTCTCTTTTCAAGGGAAGCAAGAACGCCTTTTATGACGCCGGAGACGAGTACAACCTGTCGGGTGTGGCCAAGTGCTTCATCGCGGGCCTGCTCAAGCACGCGAAGGAGATATGCGCGGTCACCAACCAGTGGGTGAACTCCTACAAGCGACTCGTTCCCGGCTACGAGGCGCCTGTTTACATCAGCTGGGCCCGCCGGAACCGCTCGACGATGATCCGCGTCCCCATGTACAAGCCGGGGAAAGAGATGGCGACGCGCGTGGAATTACGCTCGCCCGACCCCGCGTGCAACCCCTACCTGGCGTTCGCGGTTATGCTGGCGGCGGGACTGGAGGGCGTAGAGAAGGGCTACGAGCTGCCCTCGCCCGTCGAGGAGGACGTTTTCAAGATGAGCCGCCGGCAACAGGAGGAGAAGGGAATCGAGCACCTTCCGGGGAACCTGTACGCCGCGATCATGGAGGTCGAGAGGAGCGATCTCGTCCGGGAGGCGCTGGGAGATCATATCTTTGAAAAGTTCGTCGAGAACAAGAAGATCGAGTGGGACGGCTACAGGGTTCACGTCTCGAAGTACGAGCTGGATAAGTACCTGCCGGTGCTTTGAAAAGCCGTTGGGCCGCGCTTAAAGAGCCTTCCGGCGTAAGCGGTGTGCCGGATGCCGGCCCCGGGCGTATGTTCATTGCAACCCGGTGAAACAGCGGTGGATATCGACGCCATAGACAGGTCCGCGCGCGCCCTGGCTGAGCTTATCGATCCCTGCGGGCTCTGCCCGCGCCGGTGCGGTTCCCGGAGGAAGAGCGGGGAGACCGGGTTCTGCGGTATCGACGACCGTATCGTCGTGGCGAGCCACGGGCCCCATTTCGGAGAGGAGGAGCCCCTGGTCGGGTTCCACGGCTCCGGGACCATCTTCTTCTCGGGCTGCAACCTCGGCTGCATATTCTGCCAGAACTACGACATAAGCCACCTGGGGGCGGGCCGTCCCGTATCCCCGGCGGAGCTTGCCGGTACGATGCTCTCCCTGGAGCGCAGCGGCTGCCACAACATAAACCTCGTCACACCGACCCATCAGGTCCCGGGGATAGTAGAGGCCGTCGGGGCCGCCGCGCGCGGGGGCCTCGGCGTTCCAATAGTCTATAACTGCGGCGGGTACGAGTCCGTCGAGGTCCTCAAGCTGCTCGACGGCATCGTCGACATCTATATGCCGGACGCCAAGTATTCGGACGGAGAGGTTTCGTCGGCGCTCTCGTCCGCCCCCGATTATCCGGAAATGATGTTCGATGCGCTGAGGGAGATGCACCGCCAGGTCGGTGACCTCGAAACGGACGGGCGGGGAATCGCGACGCGCGGGCTCCTGGTACGGCACCTTGTCCTCCCTGGCGGCCTCGCGGGAACGGAGAGGGTGATGGAGTTCATAGCCGGGGAGCTTTCGACCGACACCTACGTCAACATCATGGCGCAGTACAGGCCGTGTTACAGGGCGGGCGAGGAACCGCGCCTGATGAGGGGAATAACCATGGAGGAGTTTTCAGAAGCCCTTGCTATTGCCGGGAGCCACGGGCTGCATCGCGGCTTTCATGCATAAAAAAGGGGACAGGCTCCTTTTTAGCGAAAAAGCAGCCTGCCCCCTTTTTTATTAGCACACTTTCTTGGGGATCCTCTGCGTGGCTATGAGCTTTGAGCCGACGTAGATCTCGTAGCTGTCCGAGAACCTGGTTGAGCGCTTGAATTTTCTGGTCACCGGGGCTGCCCCCCTCCTGCACGATGTGCACTCCGGCTTCGTGCTTTCGAAGAGGTGCCTGCAGGCGAAGCAGTAGTAGTAGTATCTCATTGTTTTACGGCCCGGTATCTGATCGACAATTTCCGCGCCACGCGCCGCCCGTACGTGGCGGCAGGCGTCCGCTCCCTAGATTATATCCCAATACGGCATTCCCCGCGCATTGTATTTATTGAGGTCCAGGTTGAGTATCTCCCCGGCCTTTATCTCGATATCGAAGAACCAGTGGTAGTGCCTGTTGGCCGTGAGGCTGGAATATGGGTCCGACCCGAGGACGGAGTATGAGAAGAGCAGCCGGTACCTTCCGGGCGGTATCCTGGTGATCTTGAACCTCCCTTTCGAGTCGGTCTTGCCCTCCTTGACGAGGTGTTCGAAGAAGAGCATGTTGGCGATCTGCACGTATTTTTTCACGCCCAGCCGTTCGCTCTTTGCGTTGATGGCGCTTTTACCGTCCAGCTCCGCCCTTACCTTGTTCCCGAGCGCCTCGTGCTCCTTGTCGAGCAGCTCCACTTTTCCGAGGAGGTAGATCGGCATATTTTCGGGTTTGTAAACAAGGCCGTAGTGCTCGGTTATGATGATTTTCCCCGTGAGTGTTCCCGTGCCGGGAGCGGTTCTTTCGCGGCACGAGTTCACGAGCGCGATGAGAGCTGCGAGACCGGCTACCTGGAGAAACAATCTTCTACTCATGGAATGGGCGATAGTTTAGTATATCATTGAGCGGACGTCAACGAGGGTGGACCCGGTCGGGTGCGGAACAGCATACGTTATTGATCGTGTTATGAAGATTTCGGTGGGAACAGGGAACGGGACAAAGATAGCGGCGGTGGTCGAGGCGTGCCGCGAGGTCCTGGGAGAATTCGAGGTCGTTTCCACGCGAGCCGATTCAGGTGTTTCGGATATGCCCACGACGGACGACGAGATGATCGCCGGCGCCATGAACAGGGCGCGGGACGCCCGCGAGAGGACCGGGGCGGATCTATCCTTCGGCCTGGAGGGGGGGATGGTCGAGACCCTTCACGGCTGGTTTCTCAGGGGATGGGTAGCCGTTTATGACGGGCGGGAGTATTACCTCGGATGCTCGCCGGGGATATTGGTCCCGGAGAACATTGCCTGCCAGGTGACGCCGCATGTGGAACTGGGTGAAGTAATGGACCGCGTGGCGAAAAGGAAAGGCGTGAAGGGAGCCGAGGGGGCTTACGGTATCCTGACCAGGAACAAGATAGACCGGAAAGCGGCTTTCAAGGCCGCGGTGCTCTCCGCCCTTGCGCCTATATATAACGAAGAAATGTATAAAGCTGTAAAGACGTGAAACGGAAAAAGTGAACCGAAAAGGCGTGAAACGTGGAACGTGGAACGTGGAACGGAGAAAAAGAAACAAGATGCAGGATGCGGGATGCAGGATGAAAAAAAGACAGAAAGAGTGAAGTGGGGAAGATATAGCCACGAAGATACAAAGAGAAGACGAATGTTCAACGCTCAATGGAATGAAAACACAGAAAGGTTCTCTCGCAAAGGCGCGAAGAACGCAAGGGTGGCGCCGGTTGAAAGTGTAAAAGTTTAAAGGTTGGTGATTGTTTGTATCCCGCATTTTTTTATCCTGCCTCCCGCATCTTATTTCTTTATATCTTGCCTCTCATCCTTGCTCTCGCCGCAGGCGCGTGATATTATTGAAGTGATATGGAGTCGAACGTGAAATATGACTCGTGGTTCCGCTGCATCGGCGGCTGCCCGGACAGACACCCGCTGAACGAGATTATCTATAAGTGCCCGAAGTGCGGCGAGCTCCTGGAGGTTGTCCACGATCTGGAGCCGCTCAAGGAGAAGGGAGCTGAATACTGGAAGGACCTCTTCGACGGGCGATACAGGCGGCCGGATTTCCCCTACGGGAGCAGCGTCTGGGGAAAGAAGGAGATGGTCTGTCCCAACGTGGACAACGAGAACATCATCTCGATGTACGAGGGGGGGACCAACCTCTTTCACGCCCACCGGTTCGCCAGGGCCATCGGCATGGAGGACCTGTGGGTCAAGGAGTCCGGCAACAACGCGACGGGCTCCTTCAAGGACCTCGGCATGACGGTCCTCGTCTCGATGGTGAACCAGATGATCGCGGAGGGACAGGAGATCCTCGGGGTCGCCTGCGCCTCGACCGGCGATACGTCCGCGTCCCTCGCCGCTTACTGCGCCGCTGCAGGCCTCAGGGCGATCGTCTTTCTCCCCAGGGGGAAGGTCTCGACGGCCCAGCTTATCCAGCCTCTGGCGAGCGGGGCCCTCACCCTGGCCCTCGACACCGACTTCGACGGCTGCATGGAGCTCGTGCGGGAGATTTGCGCCAGGAACAAGATATACCTGGCCAACTCGATGAACTCTCTCAGGGTCGAGGGGCAGAAGACGGTGGGCATGGAGATCGTCCAGCAGCTCAACTGGGAGGTCCCCGACACGATCATCATTCCGGGTGGGAACCTGGGGAACGTGAGCGCGCTGGGGAAGGGGCTCATCCTCATGCGGGAGCTTGGCATGATCGACAGGTTCCCGCGTATTATCTGCGCCCAGGCCGCCAAGGCCAACCCCCTCTACCTGAGCTACCTCTCGGGGTTCGAGGAATACGAGCCGATCACGGCGGGGAACACCGTCGCATCGGCGATAAGGATAGGCAACCCGGTGAGCATCAGGAAGGCGATAAAAGTGCTGAAGGAGTTTGACGGCATCGTGGAGCAGGCCACGGAGGGCGAGCTTGCCAACGCGGCGGCGTGGGCCGACAGGACCGGGCTGTTCTGCTGCCCGCATACCGGCGTCGCGCTGGCGGTGCTGCTGAAGCTGTTGGAGGCCGGCAAGATAGGGCGGCGGGAGCGTGTCGTTGTTATCTCCACAGCCAACGGCTTGAAGTTCACCGAGTTCAAGACCAGGTATCACGAGGGGAAGCTTGATGAGGTTGAGAGCCGGTTCGCGAACCTTCCGGTGGATCTCCCGGCGGACTACGGGGAGATCAAAAAGGCTATCTACGAGAATATCTAGCCCGCTTGCCGGGCTGTTACCTTTTGTCCCTGTTTGCGCGGGCGGCGTCTCCGGGAGCGGGGGAAGATGATCGGGCGGGCGGTATATCCAAACGGGGCCGTCGCTGCCGGTGTTGTTATCGCCCTGCTTGCGGCGTCAGGCGCCGGCGGGCAGATCCGGAAATGAAATTCGAGCTAAACAGCCTGCCGACTTTAACGGTGCTTTTGCCGATAATCGTCGTCGCAACTCTCCTGCTCCTCTTCGGCTTCCTCTTCCTGGAGGAGCTCATATACCCGCTTTTCATGAAGGTGGCGTACATGAACGTCCCCGAGAAGGAATACCACGTGGCGGTTGAGGAGGAGTCCGGCCTGCTCGGTCTTAAACCGGCCCCGTTCCTTACCGAGAAAGAGAGGGAGGAGGCCGTGGCGCAGGTCGAGGATGAGTACAGGCGCTTGTACGGCGGGGAGTACGGGGGCCGTTTGAGGAAGGACGTCAAGGCCGCGAGGAAGCAGGTCGGCGACGAGGCGTACGAGAAGTTGTGGGGGCCGATATTGAGGGACTATGAGAAATAATTCAGGGGGCGCCAGACTTAATTAAGTCTGGCGCCCCCTGGATTATTATTTATCTAAATTGCCGTAGGCGATTTAGTGGCGGAAGGATTTCTTGACGCGGTGGGCCTCCATGGCGAGGTCCACGATCTTTTCCAGCAGCTCGGGGAAATCTATGCCGTGCGCCCTGGCCGCCTGGGGCAGGAGCGAGGTCTTCGTCATTCCCGGGATCGTGTTCGTCTCGAGGACGTAGAGCCTGCCCCGGCTCAAGATCATGTCCGTCCTGGACATCCCGCCCCCCTCTATGATCCGGTGCACCTTAAGCGCGGTCCTCTTGACGCGCGCCGTCGTCCTGCCGTCTATCCGGGCCGGCGTTATCTCCTCCGTCGCGCCGGGTGTGTACTTGGCTTTGTAGTCGAAGTAGCTGCTCGTCTTCGGCACGATCTCTGTGACGGGCAGGGCGACCGGGGGCTTGCCGGGGCCGCCGCCCAGGACGGCGCAGGTGAGCTCCGTGCCCTCGATATATTTTTCCACTATTGCAAGCCTGTCCAGCTCGAAGATGTGTGACAGGGCCTCTTTCAGCTCTTTTCGGGAAGACGGGATGGCCAGCCCGACACTGGAGCCGAGCCTCGGCGGCTTCGCCACGCAAGGGTAGCCGATGCCCCTCTCGATCCGCCGGACAACCGCAGCGGGCGCTTTCTTCCACTCTTCCTTGCTGACTGTGATGTAGGCCGGTACCCCGATCTTGTGAAAGAGGAGCAGCTCCTTGAACTTTATCTTGTCCATGCCGATGCTGCTTCCGATGACATTGGCGCCGGTGTAGGGCAGGTCCATGATCTCGAAGAGGCCCTGTATCGTACCGTCCTCGCCGTATGGGCCGTGCATGGCTATGAACGCAACGTCCACCCTGTCGTTCTCCAGCGTGGTGAGCGCCGCGCCGATTCCCGTGCCTTTTCTCCCCTTGAAGAGCCTGCGGCTCCAGTTGCCTTCCGGCAGGTACCCGCGCCGCACGATCCAGCGGCCCCGCCGCGTGATGACGGCCGGCTTTACATTGAACCTGCTGCGCGGTAGGGAGTTGACTATCATCTCGCCCGTCTGGAGCGAGATCTCGTGCTCGGCGGTGCGCCCGCCCATGATCACGGCGACGTTGAGTTTCTTCTTCCTCATGACCTTGAGATACAAAGATTACCCCGATCACCGTCAAAGAGCAAAAGGATTAATGCAGGGAAAACAGGGAAGATCAAGGAATATCAAGGAAAACAGGGAAGAAGAAAAA
>JAVCDC010000012.1 GCA_030765135.1 Candidatus Tritonobacter lacicola
CCTCCTCTGTGGTATGGTGCTTCATGAGCGTATCCTCCTTACCTCTCTCGAGAGGTTTGATTGTTTCTAGGGTCCTATGAGGATACGCTCATTTTCTTTCTCATCCACAACTTTTGGTTATACCTCGAATCAGGAGCAACAGGTTATAAAGAAAGGGGAGTCACAATGGCAAAGATAGCGGAGGTCAGGGCAAGGGAAATACTCGATTCCAGGGGAAACCCGACGATAGAGGTAGATATGACGCTCGAAGACGGCTCGTTCGGCAGGGCGGCGGTTCCCTCCGGCGCCTCGACCGGCGAGCACGAAGCTGTCGAGCTTAGGGACGGCGATAAGAAGCGGTACGGCGGCAAGGGCGTCCTCAAGGCTGTGCGAAACGTCCGCGAGGTCATAGCGCCGAAAGTCAAAGGAATGGAGGCCTCCGATCAGGGCCCTCTCGACAGGGCCCTCATAGAATTGGACGGTACGGAGAACAAGGCGCGCCTCGGCGCGAACGCCATCCTGGGTGTGTCCATTGCAGCGGCCAAGGCCTCGGCGGCGTCGTCCGGCGAGCCGCTCTTCCGCTACCTCGGCGGCGTGGAGGCGAAGATACTCCCCGTCCCCATGATGAACGTTTTGAACGGCGGCGAGCACGCCGACAACAACCTCGACATACAGGAGTTCATGATCGTGCCGAAGGGGGCCGCATGTTTCCGGGAGGGACTCAGGATGGGGGCCGAGATATTCCACGCCCTCAAGTCCGTGCTCAAGGGGAGAAAGCTGAACACCGCCGTTGGCGACGAGGGCGGTTTCGCGCCGTCACTCAAATCTAACGCCGAAGCGCTCGACGCCATCATGGAGGCCATCGGCAAGGCCGGCTACAGGGCCGGAGAGGACGTCTATCTCGCACTCGATCCCGCATCGAGCACGTTCTACAGGGACGGGAAGTACTACCTCGAGGCGGAGGAGAAGCCGGAGAAGAGCCCGGGAGAGATGATCGACTATTACGAGTCGTTGATCAACACTTACCCGATAATCTCGATAGAGGACGGCCTCGCCGAGGACGACTGGGACGGCTGGAAGGAGATGACGACGCGCCTGGGAGCGCGGCTGCAGATCGTCGGCGACGATCTCTTCGTGACCAACACGGAAAGGCTGCGCCGGGGAATCGAGATGGGCGTGGCCAACTCGATCCTGATCAAGGTAAACCAGATAGGGACGCTCACGGAGACCTTCGACGCTATAGAGCTGGCTCGCGAGGCCGGATACACGTCCGTTGTAAGTCACCGATCGGGCGAGACGGAGGACACGACGATTGCCGACCTCGTCGTCGCCGCGGGCGTCGGGCAGATAAAGACCGGCTCTCTCTCCCGGACCGACAGGGTGGCCAAGTACAACCAGCTTCTCAGGATCGAGGAGCTGCTCGGGCAGGAAGCGGTGTACGGGGGAAGTCTTCGTTGAGCCGGTTCTCCTTTCTATTCTGGATCGCGCTGGCCGCCGTGGTCATCGCCGTTGTCGTGTGGACCGTGTACCCGGTCTATCTCGAGAAGGCCAGGCTGGAGAGGAAGCTTGCCAATCTCAATGAGGCGCGGAGGAAGCAGGAGATGATATACCTGAATCTCAGGAAGGATGAGGCGCTCCTGGAGCAGAACGATCCGGTCTACCTGGAGAAGCTTGTCAGGGACACCTTCGGCTGGTGCAGGGAGGGCGAGATAATATACAAGTTCGACGAGCGGGGGGAGAATAAACGATGACTTTGTCCCCCTTAAAACCCCTCTTCTCTTTTTAAGGGGAGAGGCGGGACGTCCGGCACTCGCTGACGGAGTCGGGGCGAGGGGTTAAAGACGGTGTCTGGTTATTGGTTACTTGTTTCTGGTCTAGTACCTTTTGTTTTTGTCTCTTGGGAATCTTCAAGAAACGGGGAAACTTCTATATAATTATCCGCTTGACAGGGGATCGGTATCTGGTAGGATCACCATGAAAATAACGAAATGATGCGGGGTGGAGCAGTCAGGTAGCTCGTCGGGCTCATAACCCGGAGGTCCTTGGTTCGAATCCAAGCCCCGCTACCAAATTAGAAAGGGAATCGCGAGAGCGATTCCCTTTCTATTTATACCCAACTCGAAAAAGGTTTCGAGTGCTCTATCCCGTTAATGCTTTATCAATCCCTTAAGGCAGTTCTCTTTGGTGAGCAGTTTCAGATCAGCCTGCCGTTCAAGGAACGGACGGACGTCATTCACCGCCCGATCCCAATCCACGCTTTCCAAGTGCTCCGCTACCAGCCGCCGCCAGTTTGACTCCGTTACCGGCGCCCTGTCCCAACCGCTCTGGACCAGCGCTGAGTTCAGAAGGGCCAAGTTGGGGGATGGCCAGGTCCGGTCGGCGAGATACCACACGAGGTCATAGAGATCGCGCCCCTTCGTGTAGCCCCGCGTTATTACGGCATGTAGCTTCCCCGCAAGCAGCGATGCTTTGTCGTGATGGAGAAGGTTCAGGGTCACGTACCGCCTGATTAGGGTGGTTTCCATAACCGCTCCAGCCGGAGGGTTCGTGTCCACCTCGAGCTTGACCGAAATTACCTCCGACCGATGGGGAGAGAGCCCGGTTTCGTACAAGAGACCCGGGAAATATACGAACGCCGAAGCGACCGTCTTTTGGTCTTTGACTTTTAGACTGACCGCATAGTTCTCCGATTCGAAGACGGTTTTTACTTTTTTCAACAGATCCCGGAAGCGGCTGGGGCGGCCCGGATCCACCAATGCGAAGTCGAGGTCCTCGGAATAACGGGGAATAGAATAGAGAAATCGCAACGCCGTCCCGCCGTGAAAGGACCAAACCAGAAAGGCGCCGCTGTCCTGGAGCGCCTGGAGAATTCTTGCCTGAAGATACTCCCGGACGATGCCCCGTTCCGGCAGGATCCCTTGCCGTTCGGAAATAAGCTGCTTGAGATAGTCCTTCATAATTCCTCGTATTGGTCTTTGTCCGCCAGCTTTCGAATCCGGATCGCTGACCGGATCAGTTTCGGGCGCCCACTGCTCCGGGCAATATCCATCAGGGCTTGAATATCCAGCTGCTCAAGGTTCTGGAGCCGTAG
Source organism: Candidatus Tritonobacter lacicola (assembly GCA_030765135.1). Classification (GTDB taxonomy): domain Bacteria; phylum Auribacterota; class Tritonobacteria; order Tritonobacterales; family Tritonobacteraceae; genus Tritonobacter; species Tritonobacter lacicola. Next base: position 3,071 of record JAVCDC010000012.1, read on the forward strand.
TTCGCGAAGGTATTCCATTCTGTCCGCCTGCGGTGTCAGGTAGACCAGATCCAACAGGCTTTTCTCCGGGGTTGCGAGAAAGACCGGTTGCCCGGGTGCTACTTCAACCCTGCGGTAGCCGGTGAAACATGACTTTTTAACGTGAGAGAAGGAGAAAGCTCCCAAACCTGTTTCGATATGCTCGGGACGCCCTGTGGTCACGCTCGTGACGACGGGCGTGTACTCGGGAATCAACCCGTAGAAGGCCAGGGCGGATTGCAGGCTCACATAGGAGGCGGATTTCATGGCGTTCGCCACCAGGAAGGGATGAGGGTCGGTTTTTCGATAGGGAGGGGCAAGTGAGTAAAGGCCCCTCCTCAACGGGACGATCTTACCGGCCCGGGCCCACCTGGCCAACTGGCGTCGAATATCCTCTGCCGAGACATTGCCGGCCATGAGAACGGTGGATGTAAATACCGGCTCACCACTCACGATTTGCAAAAAATCAACCCATTTCATAGCAATAAGTTGCCATATATGTCTATATAATGCAATGTAAATCTAAAAAAAAGTAGATCGTAGAATGTAACCAGAAGATACTAAGAATTTGCGACAGGCTTGCGGCGCAACGAAATTGCCTCTCTCAGGTTTAAGGATACGGAGGTGGCTTCTACTCTCTAGGTTTGTTCGTTAAAAGGGGCATTATCGTGAACAAGATAATGTCAAAAAGGGGCTTTACTCTTTACATTTTACGGCGTTCGCCGAATATTGAGCCACTCAAAGTCCTTTCATTCCTGTGATTCCGCTGGACCGATGTTGCCGGCGGCGCAACCACCGTTTGTCGTGAGAGATAGTGACCTGATGAATAAGGGATTGAGATACCTTTGCAAAGAGGCCGGACAGAAAGAGTCGCAAGCGGGTGCGGATTTGGGGAAATAGGGGAATAAAAAGCGACTATTTTTAATTGAGCCTATTAGTAGCCGTGCTATACTTTGTGCAGATGGTGTCCCATGGTGTCAGCCGCCACAATATTTTGGTGTCAGTGAGATATATTAGTAACTCACTGCGTTGCAGCAAATGCCGGTGTAGCTCAGTTGGTTAGAGCAGCGGAATCATAATCCGCGAGTCGTAGGTTCGAGTCCTACCACCGGCACCACAACGGCAGTTACTGGGTTCTGGTTTCTAGTTTCTGGAAAAAGGATTTCAACGCTCCCGCCTACCGAATATTGATTGACTCCAATATTGTTGGCCCTAACTTGCTGCTCTCCCCTTTTATTAGATGCCGCCGGAGCGGAGGATGGAGATGAGTATGATGAAGGCGAAAGCCGCGGCCAGGACGAAGCCGATGATTCCCAGCAACGGATGGCCGAGCAGGAAAGGCCCCCTCTGGAGCGAGATGATGTAGGAGGAGCCGATGATGAGGGCGGCTATGATGAGGCCGGCGGTTATCCTGCTAGAGACGCGGTCGAGGGCCCTGACCAGCTTCTCGATTCCAACGTGCTTGAACTCTATGGCCAGCCTGCCCCTCTCTACTTTCGCCATTATGGCGCTCGCCCTGCCGGGGAACGACTTCAGCAGTCTTGCGGCGTGCCTGATGTCGGCGAAGATGTTGCCGATAACCTCGTCGGGCATCCACCGCCTGAGGGCGATCTCTTCGATGTACGGGCGCGCTTCCTCGATCAGGTTGATGTCGGGGTCGAGCGCCCTGCCGATGTTTTCACACGTGATGAGGACTTTGCCGACGAGGGCGTAGCTCCGGGGCAGGCGGATGCCGTAGCCGATGGCCAGCTCGAAGAGACGCTGAATGCCCTCCGAGGCGTTGACCTTTTTCAGGCTGAGACCGTAATACCGGTCTATAATGTCCATCACGTCCCTCTTCAGCTCTTCCTCGTCGACCGGCTCGGCGGCTTCGCCCATCTCGAGGACGAGGCGCGTGACCTCGTCGTAGTCCTTGCGCTCGAGGGCGATGATGAGGTCCAGGAGGCGGTACCGCGCGCTCCTGGTGAGCCTGCCGACGGCTCCCAGGTCAAGAAAGGCGAGCCTTCCGTCGCGGAGGATGAAGATGTTGCCCGGGTGGGGGTCCGCGTGGAAGAAACCGTCCTGGAGCACCTGCTTTATCATCGAGCGCAGGGCGACGTGCGCGAGCTTCTTCCTGTCGATAGTATCGAAGTCGATCTCGGAGAACTTCTTCCCCTCTAGCCGCTCCATCGTTAGGACGCGGGGGGTGGTGAGATCGAGGAAGACGCCGGGGCAGCAGGTGTCTTTATCCTCGGCGATGATTTTCCCGAACTGGATCAGGTTCTGGGCCTCGCCTATGAAGTCCAGCTCCCTGTTTACCGTGCGGGAGAACTCATCGACCAGGCCGGTTGGGTTGAAGGCCCGCGATCTTGGAACGCGCTCCTCTATGAGCGAGGCCAGGTACCGGAGGATTTCTATGTCCGCCTGCATCATACTCCGGATGCCGGGGCGCTGGACCTTGACTGCCAGTTTGCTTCCGTCAGCGAGAACGGCGTAGTGCACCTGGGCCATAGACGCGGCTGCGACCGGAGCGGGGTCGAACCCGGCGAAGATGTCGTCCAGCGGCCCCCCGAGTTCCTGCTCGACTATTTTCTTGACCTCGTCGAAGGGAAACGGGGGGACTTCGTCCTGCAGCTTCTCCAGCTCGGCAATATAGCTTGGCGGCAGGATATCCGACCGCACGGAGAGTATCTGGCCGAACTTCACGAATGTCGGTCCGAGCTCCGCGCATACCCTCCGCATCCGCTCCGGGAACGAGAGCCTTTCTCCCCTGACCGTTATTCTCTTCTTGATAACGAGGGGAAGGGGAAGGGACATCTCGGAGAGGATCTGCCCGAACCCGTTCCGTATAAGGACAGTGATAATTGTGCGGGCGCGATCCAGGTCCCGCAGTGTGTGGTGACCTATCATGTCCCTTTGGGCGCCTTCTCCAGCTTTGCGACCCTCTTTTTAAGTTTCTCGATGTCGCTCCCCTTCGCGAGGTCCATCTTCGAGAGTACATCGGCCACGAGCTCTTTCCACTTCTCCGCCAGGATATCTCTCTCCTTCTCACCCTTGGTGGCGAGAGAGTCAAGGACCTTCACTCCCTGTTCCTTCGTCAGCTCCCCCTGCTGGACCAGGCCTTTCAGTATGAAGTCTATCTTTTCACGTGTGAGCGACACCGAGCCCAGCGAGACCAGCATGAGCTTCTTCAGTTCCTCTATCATTGGCACTCACCTCCTTGCCGGTTATGTGTTTGCCATTATACCCCCATTCACCCGCCGCGGGAAGGTTTAGCCGGGGAAATATCTTTGCCGCATTATTTTTGGTTCACTGGGGTGATTACCGTATAATTACACGGCATGAGGGAAAAATTACCATTCTTGTTAATCGTCGTCCTGGCCTTATCGGCATTCTCCTCAACGGCATCTGCGGGAGAAAAGGACAGGATTCACGTGGAGATAACCCCTATAGAGGGTTCCCGGCTGTGCAGGGGGACCGCGCGTGGGTTTATTCCCTATCCCCCCGATGTCGTCTTCCGGTACCTCCTGGATTACGACAGGTTCGTGGAGTTCATGCCCCATATGATGGAGTCGCGGGTCCTGGAGAGGGACGGGAATTCCATGAAGGTCTATCAAAAATTGAACCTCCCGTGGCCGCTCGCGAACAAGTGGTACCGGTCGATCATAGATATAGACAGCGAGCACCATAGACTGAGCTGGGTAACGGATGAGGGGAACCTCAAATCGTGCACGGGAGGCTGGGTAGTTAAGCCGGTGGAGGGGGGCTCAATGGTCATCTACACGGTTGTCCTCGACCCGGGAGGGTATTATCCCGTCTGGGTGGTCAATTCCATGCAGCGGCGCTCACTGCCGGCGGTGATCCGGTCCTTGAGGGAGTTTATCGCTAATGAAGATAGAAATCAGTTGTCGGAAAACTGAAGTCGGTAGGGAAAACAGAGAACAGGAAAAGGCAGTTTTCAGATATCCGATTTCACTACAGTTCTCTGTTTTCCGTTCACTGATCTCCCTTTTCAGCGAAGAAAAATACTCCCGTTTAGGTCTGGTACAGGGGGGACTACTTCGAGCTTTGGTGCATGGATACGGGGCTCAGATGACCTCGTACTTCTTACCTGCCTCGATGAGGATGGAGAGCGCCTCGTCGAGGTCTTCTTTCGTGTGCGTCGCCATAAGGCTCAGCCGGAATCGGGCCAGGTTCTTGGGGACGACCGGGTAGACGATCGCGCTGATGAAGAGCCCCCGCTGGTGAACGTCGCGTGACATCTTCCGCATCTTGACCTCGTCTCCGATTATGATGGGGATGATTCCCGAGTAGGGGCCGTTCGCGCTGAACCCGGCCCGCTTCAGGCGATCGCTCATGTATCTGAGGTTGTCCCAGAGCCGCTGCCTGAGCTGTGGCTCTTCGTCGATGACGTCGAACGCGACCTTGAGGGCCGCGCAGATCGCGGGAGAGGGGGCCGCCGTGAAGATGAACGACCTCGCGTAGTGGCGTATGTAGCGGATCACCTCCCGGGTGCCGGTTATGTATCCCCCGACGCCGCCGGAGGCCTTGCTCAGTGTGCCCACGACGAGGTCGACCTTGTCCTTGACGCCGAACATCTCGACCGTCCCTCGCCCGGTCGGGCCCACGACGCCGACGGCGTGGGCCTCGTCGACGAGGAGCTTGGCGTTGAATTTTCGCGCCAGGTCGGTAATCTCGCCCAGCGGCGCCACGTCGCCGTCCATGCTGAAGACGCCGTCGGTAACGATGAAGATGCCCTTGTAACGGTTGACCGAGCGCAGGAGGACACTCTTCAGGTCGCTCATATCCACGTGTTTGTACGTCCTGCATTTTCCGCCGGACAGCTTGCAGCCGTCGATGATGCTCGCGTGGTTGAAGCGGTCGTTTATAACGATGTCTTCCGAGCGGATGAGGCCGGAAATAGCCCCCAAGTTCGCGAGGTAGCCGGAAGAGAAGATGGCCGCTTTCTCGCGCCCGTGGAATGCGGCGATACGTTCCTCGAGCGCCTTGTGGGCCCTGGTTGTTCCCGCCAGGAGCAGCGCGCTCCCGGCCCCGGTCCCATATTCCTCGACGCCCTTTATCATGGCCTCTATCACGCGGGGATGGTCCGTCAGGCCGAGATAATTGTTGGAGGCCATCATGATCATTTCCCGTTCTTTGCCGGTGGCCTTGTCCATGACGCGTACCCGGGGTCCGACCTTGCCGAGAATCTCCTGCTCGTAGAGGTAGTAGCCCTTGCTGACGACATCGGTGTAAAACTCGTAGAAGTCCCTGGTCTTGGAAAAGAGGTCCTTGTCGGGAGACTCGAAGAAATCGATGAGCGTGTATTTATCTGAGTCCATATTCGCGCCTTTCCTGCTTAAAAAACCCTTTCACGATAGCCGTATATTCCCCGGGTGTCAACAGGCAGTGCAGATAATGGGTCTCAAAGGCACGAAGAAATGAAAACATGGAAATAATGAACCGAAAAGACGTGAAACGTGGAACGTGAGACGTGGAACGGAAAAATAGAAACGAGAAAAAAGATGCAAGATACAGGATGCAGGATGAAAACATGGAAATAATGAACCGCAAAGTCGCCCTTCGGCAGGCTCAGGACAGGCGCCGAACGCAGAGAAAAACTGAAGAATAGAAAAAAGGAACCACTGAAAAAGGTCCACGAATTTCACGAATTGACACGAATTACAAAAAATAATAAACCGCATAGGCGCAAAGAGAAAACGAATGACGTAAGATAAATGAACCACGAGGTTGACCGGACTTACGATCCGGAGAAGACGTTCTTGGACGTGAAATCCTGCTTCGGAAAGACATATTTGAACAGGCGGGGAACTATCTTGTTCATGATGGGGTTGGTGTGTTTCATATACATGTAGAGGGGAGAGAGGCGGGCGCCCAGCTCCTTTTTCGGCGTGTAGGTCGTGATTCCGAGCTCGATCTTTTTCTTGCCCAGCTCGATGCCGTAACGAATCGTGTGCAGGAGGAGGTTGTGATATATCCGGTATTTCCGGTTGCTCTCGTAGTCCAGCCCAATGTACTCGTTTCTCAACGTGTCGTCGTCCACGAGGACGAACGAGAACCCCACCGGCCGCCGGCCTTCCTTCATGAGGATTACCCGGGCTTCGCCCCCGAGGTTGCGGCTCATTGAGACGAAGAAGTCCCTTGTCAGCTTCTCCCTCTTCATTTCCTTAGCGCGGTCGTAAACCTGCAGATAGAGATCGAGGAGCTGATCGGCGATGTCGTCGAAGCGTTCGCGCACTTCCACGGTGAGGGGCGAGGCCTTCCGCTCGATGGCTTTGATCTTGTTCCGGTATTTAGAGCGCAGGGAGCGGAAGTATTCTTCGGGAGACACGAAGTCGTGCTCGATGAACGTGTCGGGGAGGTTCTGCGTCTGGAAGTAGGAGAGGTCCTCGATGGCGCGGTAGTTCTCGACGCTTGCCGGGCAGAACTCCCGTATGTTGAAGACCTTGACCCTGAACCGCCGGGAGAGCTCCTCCATCTTCGAGATGAGGAGCTTGACGGCTTCGTTCCCGTTCTCTCCGGCCTTGACGGTAATGCTCGTCCCAAGAGCGACAGGGATGCCGCATTCCATCATGTGGACCTTCGCGAACGACGGGAAGATCTTCCTGATGGCCTCCACCAGGCGCATCCAGGCGCCTTTCTGGAAGAGGGTGAGGTCCTGCTCCACATAATAGACGCAGCAGTGGGCGGCGACATCCCCGTTCCTCCTCGCAAGGACGTAAAAGAGATCGAACTCATCGAGGCCGGATTCCTCCACAGCCTTGAAGAAACGGTGGGTTTTTATCAGCGAGTCGCGCGGCAGGATAGAGTCCCACTCCGCCTCGGGTATCTCGGTGACGGACCGGTGAACGGTTATTTTGCAGGGTGAAACCAAAGTATCCTATCTCCCTTTATTGAGTCATTGCGCCTGTATAAATTATAGCGGTCTGGCTACTACAAATATATGCTAGAATATTTCTTGAAACTGAATCAATAAGGGAGTGGTTCTGTGCGGCAAAAGAAGGAGACGGTCTGGCTTATCCAGTCACTATCTACCATTCTCTATTACCCCCTTGGGGGAGTCTTTATCGGCCTCGCTCTCGTGCCGAGCGTTAGTATTCTGTATCTCTTCTGGACGCATACCTACCACTGGATGCCTGTCTGGCGGGTGGTTGTTTTTTCCATACTTTCCGGGTTTGGCTGGTTCGTTTTCGGTTTTACCCTCCTCATCGCCATCGTAGCGCTAAACCGTATCTTCCCTGTCCGGTTGCCGGAAGGGACGTGGCCGATGTCGAGCGATCTGTTACGCTGGACATACCACAATTCGTGTATCGCGATGGCCAACTACATATTTCTGAAATTTCTTTTCCTGAGCCCTTACATTATCTGGTTCTTCAGGGGGATGGGCGCGAAGATGGGAAAGCGGATACAGCTTAACTCCGGCCAGCTGACGGATGTTTACCTCATCGAGATCGGGGACGACTGTGTCATCGGCTCCGAGGCGAGGATAATCTGCCATCAGATGAGCAGGGGATGCCTTACGTTGAAGCGGGTGAAGATCGGGAACAGGGTTATGATCGGGATCATGTCGGTTATCTGCCCGGGAGTGGAGATAGGGGACGGAGCCACGATCATGCCAAACTCCTTCGTTCTTAAGAACACGAAGATTCATCCCGGGACCGTGTGGGGGGGCGTGCCGGCCGTCCAGATAAAGCGGAAGCCCGGGAAGGCGGAGCGGAAGGAAGGGGGCATCCCGTAGTGCACAACTGTATTGTGAGATTCCCGCTACTGTTTCACTAAAAGATAAGCTCCCTCATATAGAGGGGCTGAAGTCATAATTCTCGAAATCAGAGTGACAAATTATTGTGGTGCCCTCCCCTTGCCGGTCTTATTCCCGGGCCACAGACGGGGCCAGAAGCGGGGAACGCTTTCCAGGTATCTGTGGTAGTCCTCACCGTGGATCGGTGCAAGGAAACGCTCTTCCTCCTTTATCTGCTCCGTGACGGTTATGTAATAGGCGAAGACGAGAAAGAGGCTCATGCAGTTCGGCGCGATTAGGAAGACGCACAGGAACATGTGGAGGATGCCGAAGAATATCGGGTTTCTTGTGTATGCGAAGAGGCCTTTCGTAACGAGCCCGGGTTTTAACTCATCGTCGATCCCGACCCGGAAGTCTTTTCCCATCTGAAAGATCGGCGGGAACATGAAGATTACCAGTATCCACGAGTCGATGACTCCCAGCCACTTGACCCACGTCATGCCTAGGGCGGCAACGGGTCCAAGGCTGTCCATGTAGCCCATGTTGAAGATGTAGCCTACTACCACGACGGCGAGGGCGACGTACTCGATGCCGATGATGAACTCCAAGACCGTGTGACGGTTGAGTCTCCCCGTCCTCAGTATGGAGAAGGGGTGCACGCCCATTCTCCTGGAGAAGAGAAAGACGTCCCTGTAGAGGAAGAAAGCTAAGAATGCCAGGAAAAAGAGGAAAAGGTAAACCCTGAAAAACATGCCATTACTCTCTTGCTTATTGCGAAATGGTGCCGCTTAACATTGTTTTTATGATACTTAAGGCAGCACTTTCTTAAAACTTTTTTTCACCTTCGTGTCTTTGAGTCTTGGTGGCCGTCTGGTTTGTTACGGATGGCGCTCTTTTTAAGCACTTTGGCTAAATGCTGGCTGGGCTTGCCCTTTGTTCCAGGTCGGCGTATTGAGTCGCCGTCGAACTTTTTAATTGCTCTGAAAATAAAAAAGTAGCTGAGAGCGCGGGCAGGATTGTCGATCTGGTCCATGATTATATGGATCGTGAAGCCGATGGCGAACCCTGTAAGGAAATCGCTCTTGGCGACGAACAGTGCCGCGATCCATATGATTACAAGGAGTTCGTAGGAGTGAAGAAGGAGGTAGAGCTTCGAATGGAGGTTATAATAGCAGAGGTGGAACATGTCCCTAAGGTCAAGGCTGAGCCCCCTGTAGCTGAAATGCTCGACGAAGTGGTCCAGGTCTATCAGGACGCCCCCCACGAGTACGCCCAGCGCCATGGCAAACGATCGGGTCAGGGCATAGACGATGGCCCCGATTGCCACCGACATGATTACGTGATGCTGGAGTTTGATAGCGGTTTCTCCTGTAACCTTTCTATAATCATCTGAAGAAGGCTATGGTGAGGAGCCATTTCTCCATCTACTGGAGAGGGGGGGGCTGGGTTTCCCCCGGAACTTCCGGGGGACCATCTTGTCCCCGTCGAACTTGTTAAATATCCTGAAAGTGAGGAAGTAGAAGAGGGGATTCCCGCAATTTCCGACCTCGTCCTGGATTATATGGATCGTGAAGCCGATGGCGAGCCCTGTTACAAGCTTGTTTCTGATGAAAAAGATGACCAAAATCCACATAAGGGCGACGAGCTCGTACGAATGAAGCAGGAGGTAGAATTTCGGGAAGAGGTTGTTATAGGACAGGTGAAACATGTCCTTAAGATTAACGTGGATGCCTCTGTAGATGAAGTAGTCGACGAAGTGGTCCAGGTCTATCAGGACGCCCCCCACGAGTACGCCCAGCGCCATGGCAAACGATCGGGTCAGGGCATAGACGATGGCCCCGATTGCCACCGACATGATTACGTGATGCTGAAGCTTGATGTATATTTCCTTCCGTAACTCCGGCTAAGTCGGAGCATATATGAATTTGCGAACGAAGTGAGCAAATTTATTATGGCTAGATATTTTAGAGGGCTCACTATATTATCAGGAACTGCCAGGTCGGCCATCAATTTTTAAGTTCCTGCTTCGGAATTTCAATAAGTTCCGGCGCGGTCGGAGCACTAATAAATTTGCGAGAGAAGCGAGCTGATTCATTGTGCAATGGGTGAGACGATGAAAAGAAAAGAGCAACTCGCTGCGATACGGGCGGCCCTGAAGGGCGGTGGCGATTACTCCATCCTGAGCCAGATACCTCCCGAGGATCTTGCGGAGATAATCGCGGAGCTCGAGTCGGAGGAGAGGGTGGTCGTGTTCAACCACCTCGACCTCAAGACTGCCGGCATCGTCCTGGACGATACCGGTCCTATCACGAGAAAGGACCTCCTGGACAACATCGACAGGAGGTTCATGGCCTATGTCCTGGGGGAGATGCCGGCCGATGAGGCTGCGGACGCTATAGCGGAGGTCGAGCCCGAGAGGGCGCGTGAACTCTTCGCCCAGATGCCGACGGAGGATTCGGAGGAGATTAGGGACATACTGAAGTATCCAAGTGACTCCGCCGGCGGGATCATGTCCCCCGTTCTGGTGTCCGTGGAAGAGACCATGACCGTCGCGCAGGCGATCGACCGCTTGAGGGAGAGCGAGATAGACGAGCAGTTCTATTATACATACGTCCTCGACCGGCGGGGTTTGCTGATAGGCGTCGTTCCCTTAAGGAGGTTCCTGACATCGCAGCCGGGGACGCCTGTAAGGGAGATAATGGAGGAAAAGGTTGTCAAGGCGCGGGTGGATATGGATCAGGAGGAGGTCGCCGGCCTTATCAGGAAATACGATCTTCCCGCCCTACCCGTTGTGGACGGGGCCGGGAAGCTGGTCGGTCGCGTGACCGCCGATGACGCTATAGACGTTATCACCGAGGAGGCGACCGAGGACATCTATCTCATGGCGGGGACCGACGACGAGGAGATCGAGCAGCGCTCCGCCATCGGAATAGCGAGGATCAGGCTCCAGTGGCTCCTGATCTGCATATGCGGCAGCTTGGTCTCGGGCTTTGTAATCAGGATGTTCAACCACACCCTCGCCAGGACCATGATCCTCGTTTCATTTATACCGGTCATCATGGCGACGGGCGGCAACAGCGGCCTCCAGGCTTCTACGACGGTCATCAGGGGGCTCGCGACCGGCACGGTCAAGGGCTCCGGCATACTCAAGGAGGTTGCCAGGGAGGTGCGCGTCGCCGCCATCCTCGGGGCGGCCTGCGGCGTCCTCCTGAGCGGCGTTGCTCTTATCTGGAGCGGCAATCCGATGATAGGCGTTATAATCGGCGTCTCCATGTTTCTCGCCGTGACGTTTTCGACCATCATGGGAGTCTTCCTGCCGCTCTTCTTCAACAAGGTCAACATCGATCCGGCCATATCCAGCGGCCCGCTGATAACGACGCTCAACGACGCTATCGGCGTCTCGTTCTACCTGATCACCTCGACCCTCTTCATTCGCCTGCTGTCGGCCTGATTCGCACGGGAGCGTTCTCCGCGGGGGTAAAGAGGGGGTGTTGATCGCGCCCTCGCTTCCTTTAGTCGCCTAAAAAGGAATAATCCACAAATCGCGCGCCGCCGGCGAGGGATTTCTGGCCCCGGCGTCCCAGTAAGTGCGGTCGCCGGGGAGCGGGGCGTTGTAGAGGTAGATGTTCCTGTCGCTTCCGTCCTCCTCCTTCGGCACGGCCAACTCCTCACGGCCCGCGCCGTCGCAATCCACTGCGGCGATGCCGATAGCGTCGTTGCCCGAGGGCATCATCCACAGGTCCCTCGCCAGGGCAGACGGGTTCCTGGAGTGCGCGTCCCAGTATGTCAAGTCGCCGGCAACGGGAACGTTGTAGATGTAGAGGTTCAGGTCTTCCCCGCTATCCCTCCTGATGATGGCCAGCTCCCTCTTTTCCCCGTTGACGTCGATCGAGGCTATCCCCGCGGCGTTGTTGCCCTGCGGGATTATCCAGAGGTCCCTTGCTACGGGGGAGGGGTTGCGCGCGAAGGCATCCCAGTATGTCCAGTCCCCACACAGGGGGGCGTTGTAGAAATACAGGTTTAGGTCGCCTCCGCCCTGCTTCTTCAGGATGGCGAGCTCGTCGTGCCCGTCACCGTTCATATCATCTACAGTGACTATACCGATGGCGTCGTTACCGGCCGGTATTATCCACAGGTCGCGCGCCAGGGCAGACGGGTTCCTGGAGTGCGCATCCCAGTATGTCCAGTCGCCGGCAGCGGGAACGTTGTAGATGTAGAGGTTCAGGTCTTCTCCGCTATCCCTCCTGATGATTGCCAGCTCCCTCTCTCCGCCATCGACGTCGATCGAGGCCATCCCCGCGGCGTTGTTGCCCTGCGGTATTATCCAGAGGTCCCTGGCCATGGGGGAGGGGTTGCGCGCGAATGCGTCCCAGTAGGTCCAGTCCCCGCGTGAGGGAACGTTATAGAAGTAGAGGTTGAGGTCGCTGCCCCCATCATTTTTCATGACTGCGAGCTCCCCTGTCCCGTTCCAGTTCATGTCGTCGACGTTCGTTATGAGAATCGTTGCGGAGGTGTTGCCCAGGTCATCTGCCAGCGCCTTTATGCAGAAGTTAGCGGTGCCGTTCCATGAGGGGTCGCTGAACTCGTAGTCATGGAGGTCCATCCAGGTCGAGCCGCTCAGGTAGTAGCTCTCGCCGGGATTTGCCGAGGACTCAACGATCGTGCCGTCGCTCTGCCTGTCGTAGATGCACTCCCATATCGCCCGCCCCCGCTTGTCGAACTTATCCGGGATGGGCTCCGGCCCGCTCACGCCCAGAAGAAGGACCGGTATCTCGGATGTCCGGTCAAGGGCGTGGCCGCCCCCCGACAGCTCCAGGTACACGTAGAAATCGTCGCCCGCCTCGAGCACGGCGGGAGTGGCCAGCTCAACGGTATGGAACCCCGTATAGGCAATCGTGCCGGTCCCGGAGGAGAGCTCGTCCAGAAGCTGCCCCCCCTCGAAGCGGCCGTAAATCTTCACCGTGTATGTCACGCCGTCCGCGGCAGTGTAGAAGCTCACCGCCCTGACCGCCTGCACAGCCGGCTCTCCCGCCGCCGTGAAGGCGTTGAACGCCTCAGAGATGCCCGTCAGCGTGTCGCGCCACCCATGGTAGTCGTGGCAGTAGACCCGGTCGTAGGCCATCGGCTCAGCGCCCCGGAAGGAGATAGCGCCCATCTCCGGCTCCTGGCAGCAGTGCTTGTCGTAGTAGGATATCCAGAAGTAGCCGCCATCGCCCCAGCCGCTGCCCCAGCTGTTCTTCACCAGCCACGCCCCTGCCTCCGGCGCCTGCGTCTCCTTCCCGTCGTCCCACCCTACGATGGCGACAGCGTGGTTCGGCAGGTTCCCGTCTGTGGAAGGCTGGTAGTGCGTGTCGCCGTTGTAGAAGCCCCCTCCCCAGAACATGCACGTCCCGATCACGCCACCGGCCATGATCGTGTTCTTTATCGTGTCGATGTTGCCCAGGCCGGACCCGGCCACGTACCACTCTATGTCTCGGATATAGTAGTAATGGTAACTCGAATCAGCCCTCTCCGGCGGCGTGCTGTAGGACTGCCCGTCCACGTCGCGCACCGTACCCTCGCCGCGAGTGAGGTACGCCGCCGTCACCCGGTAGTCCCCGCCCTGGTGCACCACCAGGCCGCTGCCCGAGGGCGGGTCGATGTCGTCGTTGTTGTGCTGGTTGAAGCCGTTCCACCAGTCCAGGTGGTACTCCGCCAGGTTCGGCTCGCCCGATTCCCCGGCGGCAGCCCAGTTGCCGGTCATCAGGAGGTTCCCCTCGATCGCCGCCATCGCCCCGTGCGTCCAGCACGTCCCCCCGGACTGGCTCTTCACGGACGTCACGTAGCTCTCGCC
>JAVCDC010000043.1 GCA_030765135.1 Candidatus Tritonobacter lacicola
TAAGCATCAAGACCGAACGTGTAGTACGCAACGATTTCACAGTATTGCATGACGGTAAGTTCTATCAGATCTGTGAAAAACTACGGGCAAAAAAGGTGACGGTTGAAGAATGGGTCAATGGTAGTGTTCACATCCGGCATAGGGAAAAGACAGTTCGGTATAAGCCAATCGCAAGCAGACCAGTGAAAGAGGCTCCGAAGGTACCGTGGCGTAAGAGAACTCCGTACAAGCCGCCTGCGGATCACCCATGGAAGAGATCACATAAGACAAAGGTGGCATAACTTAAAAGAGGACATTTCTAAATTGGTAAAAAGGGGACATTTCTATTTTGGTTGTACACGGCTCTTTAGCTACTTGACCTCCTCTTGGGTTGTGTTAAGATTCTCCAATAGTGCGCCCGTAGCTCAATTGGATAGAGCGTTGGCCTCCGGAGCCAGAGGTTGGGCGTTCGAGCCGCCCCGGGCGCGCCATGAAAATTCTACGGAGGGGGTTATTCCCGAGATGATGCGTAAGGATGGAAGAAGTCTGGATGAACTCCGGCCCGTAAAAATAATAAGGGATTTTGTCGCCGCGCCCGAGGCCTCCGTCCTCATAGAGATGGGCGACACGAAGGTGATTTGCGCTATCTCTCTGGAGGAGAACAGACCGAGGTGGATGCGGGAGCAGAACATAGATTCCGGCTGGATAACCGCGGAATACTCCCTTCTGCCATTTTCTTCCTCCAGGAGAACACGGAGGGAGTCTGCGATGGGAAGGATAGGAGGAAGGACATACGAGATCCAGCGTCTCATCGGCAGGTCCCTCAGGACGGTCGTCGATCTTCACAGCCTGGGGCACAGGACGCTCTGGGTCGATTGCGATGTCATCCAGGCGGACGGCGGCACCCGGATGGCTGCCGTGACGGGCGGCTTTACAGCTCTTTACCTTGCTCTCCTGAGGCTGAAGGAGAGGGGGGTGATCTCTTCGATGCCTGTGAGGGAATACGTGGCCGGGGTCAGCGTTGGAATTGTTGACGATGTTCCGGTTATCGACCTCTCATACGAGGAGGATTCCCGCGCTTCTGTTGACATGAACGTTGTGCTGACAGAAGGCGGAAAGTTTATAGAGATTCAGGGGACCGGCGAAAAAAAGACATTCTCGGAGGAGGAGTTAGGGAAGATGCTCGACCTTTGCCGTGAGGGTGCGGCAGAACTGATTCAGCACCAGAAGAGAGTAATAGAGGGGGATGGTTAAGATGGTTGATATAATCGTTGCCACGAGGAACAAGGCCAAGATTGCCGAGTTCGCTGCGATGTGGCCGCGTAAAGACGTGAAGCTCTACTCGCCGATTGATTTTCCCGATCTTCCGCGCGTAGAGGAGGATGGGGGCACGTTCAGGGAGAATGCCATAAAGAAGGCGACCACGATAGCGGCGGCGTCCGGGAAGCTGGCTATCGCCGATGATTCTGGACTTGAGGTTGATGAACTGGGCGGCCAGCCGGGGGTCTTGTCGGCGAGGTTTTCCGGCGAGGGAGCCACCGACAGGGCCAATAACGAGAAGCTTCTCTCGCTCATGAAGGGGTTGCCGCCCGAGATGCGGAGGGCACGCTTTATATGCGCCATGGCCCTGGCCGACCCCGGTGGCTTGATCGATGTCGTGGAGGGCCGCTGCGAGGGCGTGATCGCTGACAGGGAGAGGGGGACGAACGGCTTCGGCTACGACCCGGTTTTTATCATGCAGGGCTATCAAAAGGCCTTCGCTGAACTCGGGCCCGAGACGAAGAACCGGATCAGCCACAGGGCGCGGGCCATCGAAAAGGCCGTCCTGGCGCTGGAGAAGCATCTGGGAACGCGACAAAAGTGACGGGAGTCTGGATGTCAGGCCGGTGCTTCATCTCTCTAGCGCGTGCGATGCTGCAGGCGCTCGGAATGGAGAGGCGCCGGTGAGATACACCGTGCAGTGCAGGTGGTAGCTTTTTCCCGTTGCCCTGATGCAGACCGATAATATAAGTCAGCTTGCCGGTTTCCTTCGGGGCGAACTGGCGGATCTCATCGACGTACGGGAGACGGTAATCGGTCCCCGCCGTATTAGTTTCCTCGGAAAACTCCTTGTTTCCCCCGATCTGGCCATCCCTGCAATGGAGGGCCGGCTCGCCGGCCACGGCTATATCCCGCTCATAAGAAGCTTCAACGGGGGTGTGGAGGTCCGTATCGTATCAAAGCCGCGGGCTGCCGGGAAGAAACCGAACATAGGCGTAAATATCGCGCTCCTGGCCGCCACGGTATTGACGACACTTGTGGCCGGCGCGAGCCTTGCACACGGCGGCGGCTTTCTAAGCGGCCTGTTTCTCATCATAAGCAGGCCGGCCTTAATACTCGAAGGGATTCCTTTTTCTTTTACCCTTCTCTCAATTCTGGTAATACACGAGCTCGGCCACTACTTCGCGAGCATGTACCACGGCGTCAGGTCCACGCTTCCTTACTTTATTCCCGCCCCAACATTCCTTGGAACCCTGGGCGCCGTTATCAAGACGAGGTCGGTAATCCCGGACAGGAAGAGCCTTATCGATATAGGCGCCTCGGGTCCCATAGCGGGTTTCGTGATTGCAGTTCCCGCCTTTATTATAGGTGTCAGGCTTTCGGAGTTCGGCTATATGCCCCACAGCGGAGGCCTTCAGTTCGGGGACTCAATAGTAGTGAAGGCGCTCATATACGTTTTCAAAGGGGCAGGCCCCGAGGGGGCCGAACTATTTCTGCACCCCGTGGCCTTTGCTGCCTGGATAGGGTTATTTATCACGATGCTCAACCTGCTCCCTGCAGGCCAGCTTGACGGGGGCCATATCTGCTACGCTCTCTTCGGCAGGGGGCATTTTTACCTTGCAAGGGGGACGGTGGCTGTGTTAGTAGTATTATCCTTGTATAACAGGGAAGCGGGCATGATCTGGATGGTCTGGGCCATTCTGATAATGATTATCGGACTGGACCATGGTCCTCCGGTAAATGACATAACACCGCTTGGTACAGGGAGAAAGGTACTGGGCGCGGTGGCGATCGCGATATTCGTGCTTTGTTTTGTTCCAGTGCCGTTCAGATGGTAGTAAAGGTGAGATGTAAGTGAAAGCTATTGCATTGACAGGCGCTGTATTGCTTTTCATCTTTTTCCCGTGCCATTTCTCATACGAAAGCACCCTGAAGAACCCCGAACCTTTAAAAATCATGGTTCCTTCGAGCGGGACGGGTGATTTCGAACACGGTGAAGTGGCCAAGTACGATATAAGATGCCTCTTCGCGAGAGTGGGGAGTGGGGAGATAGAATATATCGGCAGGGAGGTTCTGGACGGGGTTGCGGTCCACCACGTGAGGAGCAGTTTCAGCCGACCCGGTGCTGTTGATAACGAGGATATATACGGGACCGTCGGCGACTTTCTCCCGCTTGTCGTTAAGAGGGAGATCAGCAGCCTGGGCGGTTTGAGATTGGAGACCGAGAGGTATGATCAGGGAAAGTATATTGTCGAGATAGACAAGAGAAAAGGCAGTGACAGGGAAACCGAGAAGATTTTATCCGATGGCCGGTTGCAGAATCTCATCCTTCTCTTTTTCGACCTGAGACAGCGGGACCTGGAGCCGGGGATGAAAATACCTGTAAACCTTCCAGGGCAGAAGTTTGTCCTGGAGGTGAAAGAGGAGACCGAGGTGGAGGTCCCCTTCGGCTCGTTCGACGCGTACGAGGTTTCCAGTGCTGGAGGCGAACTGAGGGTCTGGGTTTCCGCCCGGGAGAATCCCCTCGTGCTGAAAGCCGTGTTGAAAAATTATCTTATCGGCAGCTATTCCATGGTTCTGACCGGCTTAGCTCACCCGGGCGCTTGATCCATAAAAGCGATTATCGGCGCCTTCCGGCCTGTTGCAATAGTTTGCCATTTTTTCAAGGATAACAACAAAAAAACATCAATCCACGAATTACACGAATGTTCACTAATTAAAAACACATCTTTTCCGTTTTTTCCTCTTGTTTTAATTGCTGCGCACTTCGTGCTTGCCCCTTCGGGGCTCCCTTCGGTCGCAGTCTATGCTGCGCTTCGGCACGTGCAATTAGTGGACATTTTCTTAAAATTTCGGAAATTTTAGCTTTTCCTTAAGTTTGGTGTTTGATTTGTTGACAATCAGCAAATTATTGTTATAATATAGCTTTAATGGTAGAGAATCGTTTTTTCTATCTGTGCTTTATCCCGGGTATTTACTGCCGGTGATAAATACTTTGTTCCTGGCGGGTTAATTAAGGCTGCCCCTCTATGGATCGTTCCGACAGTGTGTTTCTCGAAAAGCTGCTCTCCGGTCTCACCGGTGATGAGAGCCGGTCCCTTTCCTCGCTTTTCAACGATGTGCGGGGGACTCCAAAGGCGGACCTTCATTTCCACCTAGCCGGTTCTATAAGGCCCCGGACACTCCTCGACCTGGCCATGAGTGACGGTGAGCCGATCGACTGGTCAATGGCGAACAGTATCCTTCAGGCCGAGGAGGATATTGGCGCCGTTGTCAGGAGAGGCGGCCTGCAGAAAGTTAAGGAGCTTCTTGAATACCGGGAGAACCCGGGGAGCCTCCAGGGCTATCTGAATCGCTATTCGATAGCGCAGACCGTTCTCGCGTCCTCCCGTGCGGTCCGCAGGGTCGCGTACGAGGCCGCGGAATCGGCATACGCCGACGGCGTGAGAAAGATCGAGATTCGGTTTAACCCCATCCGCCTCGACGGCAATATCCTTCCGGTGGAGATGGCGCGGGCCGTTTCGGAAGGTCTCCTGGAGGCGGAAAGGAACTTTCCCGGTCTCAAGACGGGACTGATAGTATGCGTGAATAAAATGTTTTCGCGTGACGAGGTGGCCGAGATCGTGGAGATGACGGTGGACATGGTGAAGCACGGCGGGCTTGACGGGCGTATAGTTGCCGTGGACACTTCCGGGCCGGAGATCGGCTTCGAACCCGAAAAGTTCGCCGGGCCCTTCAGGTTGGCCAGGGAGCGGGGCGGCCTGGGAGTCGTCTGTCACGCGGGAGAGGATTTCCTTGCCATCGAGGACGGGCTGGAAGCCATCGAGAAGGCCGTCACTTTGCTTGGCGCGAGGAGAATCGGCCACGGACTGGCCGCCGGCTTGAAGCTTGAAACCCTTTTAGGTACGGCCGACGGTAACGGTAATGTCTATTCGAAGGATCGACTGGAGTGCGTCGGGAAGAAACAGGACGAGGTCCTTCACCGTATGGCGGACTCCGATGTCTGCGTTGAGGTCTGCCCGTCGAGCAATATGCACACGGGTAAGGTCGCGAACATTGGGAAACACCCTATAGAGCAGTTCCTCCGGTCGGGTGTCCCCGTGGCGATATGTACCGATAACACGACCATCTCCCATACCAAGCTCTCCTGGGAGCACCTCCGGATTGCCAAGGCCTTCGGCTACGGCTTTGACACCATCTCGGGGATTATAGATACCTGCAACGCGTATTCGTACGTGTAGCTTTTCTCTATATCTCAACCCCAAATATTCTCAATCTTAATCGTATTCCCTTTTCATGGGTCGATTTGACTTTGCCTTCCTGGAAGTGGAATATACTTATTTTGTTGAATAAATTGACGCCAGGCTGATCCTGTATTACAATTGGCCTGTGAACAGGCCATTCATCGGTGTCGGCCTTGCATTTGCCGCGGGAATTGCTCTCGGCTGCATGGCCCCCCCGTATCTCACTGCCGTCCCGGCGGCCATATTCATTGTATTCGCACTCTCCGTTGCGGCTTTAACCCTGAACAGATGGTGGCGCACTGCCGCGTTGGCCTTGCTCCTACTGGGCGGGGCCGCGCATTTTCAAAAACGGGAGGTTGCGGGGGTTCCTTTTCAACTTCTCACTGTCGTCGCGTCCAAGCCCGGCCTCCACCAGGTCAGGGGGGTGATATCAAGCGATCCCTCACCTCTGCCTTTTTCCGACTTTTACGATAAGAAGATACAATACCGATCGTCTTTTATCCTGGCGGTAAAAGAGATCCGGGAGGGGGCGAGGTGGGTCGGGACTTCCGGCAGGATAAGGGTGACGCTGAAAACGCGGGAAAGTCTTGATCTGAACTACGGTGATTACATATGGATCGAGGGAAAGACATACCGCCCGTACCCTCCGACTAACCCGGGTCAGTTCGATTTCCGGCGGTACCTGGAGAGACGGTCCATCTATCTCGGCTGCTCGGTCCGGGATAAAGAACACCTCAAGGTTATCTCTCACCACCGAGGCAATAGAGTTGTAGAGATGGCGCTCCGGCTGCGTAAACGCCTGTGTGAAAAACTGGAGACCGGTATGCCTGACACACCCGCCTCCCGCCTCCTTCCCGCCATTCTTCTCGGCTACCGGGAGGGCGTCAGCGATAAACTGGTGGAGTATTTCCGCAGGACCAACACCGTCCATATTCTCGCAATTTCCGGGCTGCACGTCGGCTTGATATACCTGCTCATAAGGACTCTTTTCAAGGCGTTCCTTCTGCCGAGGTGGGCGGTCTCACTGCTGGCAATCCCGCTGTTGCTCCTCTATATGCTCCTGACGGGAATGAAGGTCCCGGTCATGAGGGCGACGTTGATGATAGTGGTCTACCTTCTGGCGCCGCTTTTCAGGCGCCAGGCCGATCTCCTTAACACGGTGGGGCTTGCAGCGTTCCTGATTTTGCTTGTAGCGCCGGCCCAGCTTTTTGCCGCCGGCTTCCAGCTCTCGTTCGTCGCTGTGATATCGATCATTGTCTTTACGCCTTTCCTGGAGGGGCTTCTCTTCAGGCTTTTCCGGCTGGACGTGCTTCCGGGCCAGCTCTATGCCGGCCCCATGGGGGGATGGCCGGCCCGCTCCGGTCGCCTTGTTCTCGCGTCGGTGGCGGTCTCTCTTGCCGCGTGCGCCGGTCTCTGGCCTTTAATAGCGTATTACTTCAATATCGTGTCGCCCATCACCGTTGTGGCCAACATCGTCGTCGCATTTATCCTGACAGCCGCCATCGGGATCGGGTTTCTCTCAGCGGTTTCAGGCTTTATCTGGGGCGCCTTCTCCTTCTGTCTCAACCGGCTGAACTACTGGATACTGGAGGCTATGATCTGCTGGGTAAAATTCATGGCGTCCATCCCGTTCGCGTACTTTCACGTAAGAACTCCGTCGCCGCCTGAGATGGGGGGGTACTATGCACTCCTGTTGTTGTTTGCCCGCGGGAGGCGGCTGAATTCGAAGAGGGTCTTAGCGTGCCTGGGCGCAGCTCTAGCCGTTGCCATTATTCTTTTTGCCGGAATCGGGGAGGGCGGGAAATGTCTCGAGATAGCCTTCCTCGACATAGGCCAGGGCGACAGCGCGTTTTTGAGGTTGCCGAACGGGGCCACCCTTCTCGTCGATGGCGGGCCGAGGACGAACTTCGATTCAGGGAAATATATCGTCCTGCCCTTCCTCAGGTCTCTGGGCATCAAGACCATCGATGTGGTTATAGCCACCCACGCGGACATGGACCATATAGGGGGCCTGGCCTCGGTCATAGGGGATATGAAGGTGAAAAGGGTTATAATGCCCCACGGCAGGCATACAACCTGGACGCAATGCCGGTTCCTGGAGATGATTGACGAGAGGGGCATCGCTCTGCAATTGGGGAGAAGGGGCGAGACGATCGATGTCTGCCCAGGGGTCCGGATCGATATTCTTCACCCGACGGAAGAGTGGGTCGGCAAGGAAGGCTCAAGCGAGAACGACAGGTCCGTAGTGATAAGGCTGGTCTACGGCAGCACGAGCGCCATCTTGACGGGCGATATCGGTGGGGCCTCGGAAGAGGAGATAACCCGGAATGTATCGGGCATCAGGAGTGATGTCCTCAAAGTTTCCCATCACGGTGCGAAATCCGGCACTTCGAAAGCGTTCCTCTGGGCGGTGCGTCCGAGGATAGCCGTTATCAGTGCCGGCCGCGACAATCGCTATGGCCATCCGGCCCCGGAGGTCGTGGAGAGGCTGGTCTCCATGGGGGCGCGGGTATACAGGACGGACAGGGACGGCGCCGTGTTCCTTAAAAGCAACGGAAGTTCGTGGAAGTGCTCCGTCTTTCGCAGGGAACCGGTGGCTTCCCTGGCTGCGGCGCCGGCTTGCCCCGGATAGTAACTGTGGATAAGAGTATCTTTTCTTTTGTATAATAAATTAATTCGATGGTATAGGAATTTGTTATCTTTCCAAAGGTAGCCGCCCACCTGAGGCGGGCGTCCCGAAAGCTTTCGGGACGGCTACCACAATGCTCCGACGCAGTCGGAGCCACATAAATTTGCGAGCGTAGCGAGCTAATTTATAATAAAGGGGGGTGAAGAATGATACGAAGCCCTGCTGTGGCCGGTCGTTTTTATCCGGGTGACCCTGAAAGCCTGAGGCGTCAGATTGAGGAATATCTGGAGCCTATCGGCGGCAAGAAGCTGAGGGCGAAGGGGGTTGTCTCCCCCCACGCGGGTTACGTGTACTCCGGCCCGGTTGCCGGAGCCGTCCTCTCGGCGGTCGAGATAACCGACACTGTCGTTATTCTCGGCCCCAACCATACGGGTCTCGGCGCCCCGTACGCGATCATGGCAAAGGGAGAATGGAAAACGCCGCTGGGCAACGTGGAGATCGATTCCGGACTCGCCGCCGGTATCGTGGAAAACGGTCCGATGGTGACGGAAGATCCCTCGGCACACGCCCACGAGCATTCGCTGGAGGTCCAGGTCCCCTTTCTCCAGGTCCTCAAGCCCGGGGTGAAAATCGTGCCCATAGTCGTCGGCGGTCGCACGGTCTCAGAGTTCCACTGGCTTGGCGGGGCGATAGCCCGGGCTATACAGGCGTGCGGGAAGGATGTCCTCGTCCTCGCCAGCTCGGACATGACGCACTACGAGCCGCACGAGGAGGCCCGGGAGAAGGACTCCGCAGCCATTGACGCCATATTGAAGCTTGACGGGGACATGCTGATGCGGAAAGTGCGCGGGCTCGGCATATCCATGTGCGGCTATGCTCCTACCATTGCCATGCTCACGGCGGCGAAGGATCTTGGCGCGAGGGAGGCGAAGCTCATCAGGTACATGACGAGCGGTGAGACGTCCGGAGACTACAGCGCCGTCGTCGGCTACGCCGGTATAGCTGTTTACTAATTCTTGAATAACGGGAGGATACCCGTTATTCAAGAATTAGTTTTCCATCTCGGCGGTGCGGCGGAGGAGTTCATCCTGGAGAGCGGCGACCTTCTTTCTCTGCTTCGCTTCCGCCTCCGGGTTGAGCTCTATGTCGAAGTCGAGGATTGCCCCCTCGTGAGAGCCCTCGGGGAGGAACTTCCTGGGCCAGTCCACGACGCCTTCCCCAGCTATCTCAAGTACCGCCAGCTCTCCCTCGAAACGGTCTATAACCACGCGTATTTTCATGTCATGCCTCCAATGGTGACCTGCACTTATCCCGGCTTCGCCGGAGACTTTTGCCACTAAGACACTAAGGCACAAAGAATAATTATTATTAGATTTTCTTCGTGTCTTCGTGCCTTTGTGGCTAGTCTAAATAACAAATTCCTATACTATTGAATTATTTTTCTTGAATTGTTGCGCCTGATTTAAGGATTGGAGCAAGCAGCGTCACGGCGCCGAGCTGGTTTTTATGGCGCGCGAAGAATCGGGCGAGGAGGAGCCCGATTATTTTTTTGGGGTCCGGCTTCTCCCGAATATCGGAGATCATATCCTCGCACTTGTCGAGCCTGTATTTCGGGAGGCCGTTCTTGATTATGATGGCGCAGTCGTTATCGAGGGTTTTACCGCTCGCGACGATCCCGAGGGAGGCGGTGTCCATATATTGCTTTAGCTTGATATCCCTGAGCCCGGCGTTTTGCCGCCTGTTCAGCGCAAAGTAAATGTCCGCTGCCATAACCGCGTCGCCCAGGGCCCTGTGCCATCCCTCGACCTTGATGCCGAGTTTCTCCGCCACGTGCGCGAGGCGGTGGCTCCCGGCGGGGTACAGCCTCCGGGCCATCTCCAGCGTGTCGATTGTTTCGAAATGTATTTTCTTCTTCAGGTATTTTTTAATGCCGTTCTCGATGAAATCTCTGTCGAATTCAGCGTTGTGCGCCACGAGGACGGCAGCATCGGGGGCGCCGATGAATTCAAGGAAAGCCGAGAGGGCTGCCGCGGGCGTGGGTGCGCCTGCGATGTCGTCGTTTGTTATTCCCGTGATCCTGACCACTTCTGAAGGTATTTTTCTGCCCGGGTTAACGAGTGTCTGGAACGTCTCCGTTACGGTATTTCCCTCGATTACCGCTGCGCCTATCTCGATTATCTCGTTGCTCCGCGCGTTCGTGCCCGTCGTCTCCGTATCCACGGCCACGAGTTTTTTTCCGAAGTATTTTTCCTGCGAGAGGTAGAGGGCGTATGCGAGGAAAAATGCGTGAAGAGAAGCGATTCCATTATTTACTCCGACGGAGATTGCCGGTGACGGGGGAGGGGAGGCGGGGCATATCGCAATGTCCGTTTTGTCGCCCTGTGACCTCATGCCCAGATTGATATGGAGGTCACCTTTCTCTTCGGATAGAGAGCTTTTTGCCCGTATCGCGTGAAGGGCCTTGAGTAGCGTGGCTGCCGCGGCGATTGTATCGGCGCTTTTATCGCAGCTTATGGTGACGCTCCCGCGACCCTTTATTACTTCGTCGATATTTTTCACAGACTCGAGGATACCCGGTCTGCCGAAGGGGTCGGAGAGCTTGGGTATATCGGCGCGTGCGATCGTTTGAGGGGTGAGGCCGTGCTCGAGGATATGCGCGGCGATTGGCGGCGGCACGCTCAGGTATTTGGCTATAAGATCGATGTCGCTCAATGTGTTTACCCTATTTATCCAAGAAGTTTTACAATTCCGCACATAAAATCCGAAATTCGAAATCAGAATATTTTTTCTTTGCTTCCTCTGCGCCTTTGCGGTTCATTATTTGATTTGTTTCGGATTTGCCGTTATTATCACTGTTCATTTGTTCAGTTTTCGTCATTCGGGCTTCGGGTTTCATCATTATGATTGAGAATCTGCTTCATTTCATCTTCGACAGACAGCCGCAGCTTATTCTTCTCGTTATCGGTCATGAATGCCGCCTCGACTCCGTTAAGTATTATCTTTCTGAAGTCGTCGAGTCCCAGTTTCAGGTACCGGTTCGCGCGCCTGAACTCCGTCGTCATGTCCGTGTCGGACATGAGCCTGTTGTCCGTGTTTATCGTCACACGTACTCCGCTGTCGAGGTAGTATTTGAGAGGATGGTTTTCGAAGCTGTCGATAGCTTTCGTGTGGACATTTGAGGTCAGGCACATCTCGAGGGGTATTTCCTTTTTGCGCACCTCTTCCATGATTGCGGGGTCTTTCCTCAGGTTGAGGCCGTGACCGATCCTCCGCGCCCCGAGCACATCGATGGCGTACTTTATGGTCTCGGGTCCCATGACCTCGCCGGCGTGAACCGTGATGTTGACGCCGTTCTCGTGCGCTATCCGGAAGGCCTCATGGTGAATGCCGGAGAGGTAGTTCTTCTCGTCTCCGGCGAGGTCCATGCCCGAGACGCCGCTTCCCTTGTATGCGGCGGCGATCTCCGCCACCTTGGTGGAGAGCTCGGGCGGCTTTTCCCTGATGCAGCAGACGATGACGCCGATACTGATGTTGTTGTCCAGGCTGCTTTCCCTCGCGCCCTCGATGGCGGCCTCCGTGATCTCCTCGGCCGTCGACCCCTTGGCCGTGTGAAGAATGGGGGAGAAGCGGAGCTCCACGCGGCGGACGTTTTCTCCTGCCGCGTCCTGTCCGATCTCGTAGGCTATACGCTTGATGTACTCGGGCTTCTGGAGGTGCGCCAGGACATAGTCGAAGCACTTGAGATACTCCACCAGGCCTGAGCAGTCGAGGGGTACGGAGACGTTGGCCTTGAGTTCCTCGAGGTCCTTGAATGGGTTCGCCTTTTCAGCCTCAAGGATATCCCACATCGTCTCAGGCCGTATTGAACCGTCGAGATGGCAGTGGAGATCGACCTTGGGCAGTCTCAGCAGTACCTCATTGTCGATGATGTGGTTCATCACAGTTTTAATAACCAAACACTAAGAAACAAGATAGAAGATAGAAGATAGAAGATAGAAGATAGAAGAAACAAGATACAATAACCAAACAAATCCCAATATTTAAACTCCAATATCCAAACAGTTTGATTATTGGTTATTGTTTGTATCTTGTATCTTGTTTCTTGTATCTTGGTTACCAGCTCGTACTGAGCTTCGAGATTAGAATTTTATACCACTCTCCATTTGCTCATTCCTCTCGGTCCCACTTCTGATTATGTCGGGGAGAAAGCTCGTCCCCACCGTCTTGTAAGCGATCGAGAGGTGTTCCGCTATCGTGGCTGCTATGTCGGCGAACGACTTCCGAATCCCGAGGTCCATGCCGTTTTTAAAAGACGGGCCGCAGGCGAGGAGAGGGACGTATTCGCGCGAGTGGTCGGTGCTGGGCGTCGTCGGATCGCAGCCGTGGTCTGCCGTAAGCATGAGGAGGTCTCCCGGTTTTATTCCTCCCAGTATCTCGGGAAGGCGGTGATCGAACTCCTCCAGGCTCTTTCGATATCCCTCGGTGTCGTTTCTATGGCCCCAGAGCATGTCGAAATCAACCAGGTTTGTGAAGATGATGTCGTCGTCGCTTTCCCGTATCGCGCGTATGGTCTCCGTTATGCCGGCCTTATTGTTACCTGTGTGGTTGCTGTCGGAGATCCCTTTTCCAGCGAATATATCGATTATCTTGCCTATGCCGAAAACGCGTTTTCCCTGCTCGATGGCCGCGTCGAGGACCGTGGGGTGATGCGGTTTCAGAGAGAAGTCCTCCCTGTTCTCGGTCCTCGTGAAGTTTCCGGACTTGCCCACGAAAGGCCTGGCGATTATCCGCGCGATGTTGTGCTTTCCCTTGAGCTGACGCCGGGCGATCCTGCAGATGCGGTAGAGCTCTTCCACGGGGATGACCTCCTCGTGCGCCGCTATCTGGAAGACCGAGTCGCCCGATGTGTATACTATGGGAGATCCGGTCTTCACGTGGATCTCGCCGAGTTCTTTTATGATCTCCGTTCCCGACGATGCCTTGTTGCCGATGACTTTCCTGTCGATTGCATCTTCGAAGGGTTCGATGATCTCCGGTGGAAAGCCGTCGGGGTACAGTGGAAAGGCCTTTTCCGTGACTATCCCCGCGATCTCCCAGTGCCCCGTCGTGGTGTCTTTGCCTGCCGACGCCTCGGCCATGATGCCGTAGGATGCCCCGGGATGTTTCGCAGGGGGGACACCCGTGATCGGGCGGATGTTTCCCAGGCCGAGCCTCTGAAGGTTGGGGAGGTTTAGCCCCCCGCACGCCTCTGCGAGGTTGCCCAGGGTGTTGCTCCCGGCGTCCCCGTACGCTGCGGCGTCCGGCATCTCGCCTATCCCGACCGAATCAAGTACTATGATTATCGCTCTTTTCATATAAATTAGCTCACTTCGTTCACTAATTTATTATTAAAATAATTTCGGAGCCGGATAAATTAATGCGCGAAGCGAATTAATTTATAAAAAGAAGAACAGGCTATACTGCAATCCCTGTTCTTACCCGGACCGACAGATAGTTACAGCCTGAGCTTGACTTCCTCTATGAAGTTCTCCACTTCCTGCGGCAGGGACCAGTTGTACATGCCTTTCAGCTTCGATGCCATCCCCAGCTGGAGGTAGACGCCGGATGCCTGGCCGTGGCCCTGGATGAGGCAGTCCTTGCCCTTGATTTTAGTCAGCGTCTGCAGGGGCTCGAAGGAGAGGCCGGGTATGTTCCTTCCGGCCCTGATGGAGCCCCTGACGTTCGAGTAGAAGAGGATGTAGAAATCCGGCTTTTGGAACTTGACGATTTCCCACCCGATGGATGACGTGACGGTGTGGTAATCGAACACCCTCTTCTTTTTCCCGTCCTTTTCCTCGACGCGGAACGTCCTGAGATCGACTACCAGGAACTGCTTCCCCGATGCGGTTGTCTCTTTACGGTGGCTTTTCCGGGCGAGCTTTACGGTATACTCCTGGTCTTTCTCGCTCTGGTGAACTTTCCTCTTGTCGATAAAGGAGAGTTCCTTGTTCTCGGCGAGATTAACGATTGCTTCCTCTCTCTCGGCGAACGAGCCCTTGCTCTGGAGGGCCATGAGGAGGAACTGCCACTGTTTTCCCCATTCCATCTCGTCGGGCTCGAGCCTGTTGCTCACGAAGCGCAGGAGTTTCTCGCAGTAGGGGCTCTTCGAGCCCAGTCTTTTCTGGATAATCGCCGCCGCGTCCGAGGCGGTCCTGTCCACTATGACGTCCTCGGCGTCCCGCTCGATCGTTTCGACCGAGCTTTTGCTCCACGGGTGGTGGTCGTACCAGTAGATCTTCGTCCCGGCTTCGGCGATGTCTATCAGGGCGCTCTCGACATCGGGCAACTTGGCGGTCCTGACACCAAGGTCCGCGATGAAAAGGCGGTTCGGCTTCAGGGGCTTCATCGCGAGGAACTCGAGCGACCTGTGGATGCGGGCCGGCGACGATAGCATGATGTTCGTGTTGGGGCCCAGGATATGCCTCAGCATGGCGCCTGAGACGACACCGTCGAAGTCCGTGTGAGTAAGTACCGTGTTGGTCGTTTCAAGGTCTATGGGTATTTCGAGCGGTGCGATCTTCCTGCCTGCCCTGCCGGGTCTTTCGAGAGTCTCCAGGGGTGGAGCCTCGTCGGCTTCCTCCGCCATGTCGTCGTCCTCGCCAACCATCTCCTCCAGCGGGTTCTTCTCCTTCATGACCCTCAGGAGGCGGTTGACGTTGGCGAAGAGGGCGATGGCGATAAACGCGAACGCCCCGAGAGTTATATAGTATCCGGCTGGCATATCTCCACCTCTCTAGCCTTCGGCTTTGGTCCCGGTTTTCTTCTTCTTGTCGTATTCCCGCGATATTTCGTAATCTTTGCCGTTGCTCTTAACGATAATATTGCCGCTGAAATCAGTCCTGTATATTTTTGAGCCCATTCTCTCGAACCTGTCGACGATGTTCCTTTTAGGGTGGCCGAACTTGTTCCGTTTGCCGGCGGATATTATAACAACCTCGGGAGATACCAGGTTGGCGAAATCCGCCCCGCTCGACGTGTCCGAGCCGTGGTGGCCGGCCCTCAGGATGTTGCTCTTGAGCCGCGGGCCGTAGACGGGCGTGATCGTTCCCTCCTCCTCTATTCCGCAGTCGCCGACGAGCATGAAGCTCACGTCGCCGTGGGTCAGCTTGATAACGATGGACACGTTGTTGAGGTCATGAGCACCCTGCCTCTTCTCTATTGTTCCTTCCGGCGCAAGAACCTCGGCGGTGACGCCGTCTCCCCAGTCGAGGACCTGTCCCGGGATCGCTATCCTGAATTTTATTCCCTTCTTCTTTACCAGTTCGAGGTATTTCTTGTAGGTCTCGGTCGTGTGCGGGACGCCGCAGTCGAGGACGGTGCCTATTTCGAAGTTCTCCAGCAGATAGGGGATCCCTCCGATATGGTCCCAGTCGGGATGCGTGGCGACGACCATGTCGATTTTTTTGATGCCGTGCTCTTCGAGGTAGGGGGCGATTGCTTTGCATCCCCCGTCCCATGACGAGTACGGGGTAGCTCCTTTGCCCGCGTCGATCACGATTGTCTTTCCGGAGGGTGTCTGTATCACTGTCCCGTCCCCCTGGCCGACGTTGATGAAGGCAACCGTGAGGTCCTCCGCCCCGGAGCAGGCTGGGGCGAGGAGCATGAGAAGGGCGCAAAATAGTGATCCCGCTTTTGAAATATATCTCATCGTGCTTTTTTTGGTTGGGCGGCGCTGTCTGGTAACAGCGCCGCCCGTTTTAACCAACGCAGGTTATTCTGCCTTTGCTTCCACTGCCTCGCAGGTCCAACCTTTGGCCTGGAGCTTCTCGACCGTCTTTGCTCCGACGCCCTTTACTCTCGACTGGAAGTCGGACCAGGTCGAAAACTGACCCTTGGCTCTCTCTGCTACGACGTCGGCGGCTCTTTTCTCGCCTAATCCGCACTTGCTGGCATTCATCTCGGCTTCTGTTGCCGTGTTGATGTTCTGCGCAATGACGACGACAGGAAGAACCAGCAGAGCCGCGACACATGCTAACGCGATTGCTGTCCTCATCTTATACACCTCCTTTCTTTAGTAGATACCTTGCGGGGTTTACCCGCCAGGGCAATACATTATATCAAACGCTTCCTTATTAAGCCCCTGCTTCCTTCTTGAAGAACTTGGTGTACCACCAGGGCTCGATCATGAAGCGTATATCCTCTTCGAGGACGACCCTGCCGTCGGTGGAGATGATGATCGCACCGAAGTCGTGTGTGCAGTACGTCCTGAGGCCGTCCACCTTGAGGTCTTTGAAGTACTGCTTGTATTTTTCATAGGTGTTCTTGTAGCCCTTGAACTGCTTCTCTTTCCAGCTTTCGTGGTACTGGAAGACGGCGTACTCGGGGCTGACCGCCTCCATAAATTCCTTTGTGCTGCTCTCTGACCCGCCGTAGTCAGGGGCGAGGAGGATCTCCGCGTCGATCTCTTTTCCGGCTTTCTCGATGAGATCCTTTTCGGCCTTTGCCGTTATGTTGAACGGCAGGAGGAAATCCACCTCCCCGTATTTCAGCAGGATGACAACGGAATTAGCCTTGAGGGCGCCCGCGCCCGTGTGCCGTTCCGCCGGGGGGTTGAGCACTTTCGCCTGCAGCGGCTTGCCATCGAACCTGTCGTCCATGATAAGGAGACCCTCGGTAAGATACTTCAGGGGAATGTCCTTATCTCCCGCCGCCTTGAGGAACTTCATGTAATCGTCGTACATCTTCTGGACGGTCTGGCCGTCTATCTCGTCCTCCGGCTTGCTGAGTTTCGAATCAGCGAGGTAGGCGATGAAGTCCTCTATCGTGGAGTCGGAGTTTATCGCTTCCGGGTCGATGGGTGTGTACGCCTCGTCTGTCTTCAGGTCGTCCGACTCGAGGATAAAGATGAGCCCGCCGATGTTTCTCTCGAGGGGGCTCGTTACAATAATTCTGTCGATGCGGGTGATGCCGTTTTTGAGAAGGACCGTCTGAAGCACGTCCTCGCCGTAACTTTTGTGCCGTAGCACCTCTTTCCCCGTCTGCTTGTCGGTGAAGGGGACTTCTCCGGCGAAGCTTCCGTCTATGAGCGTCACCGTTCCATCGGGCGGCTCGATAAGGACACAGCTGCCGGCCCCCGTGCTCCACCCGATGTTGGGGTCGAGGAAGGTCACCTTGAGCCTGTTGCGGTCCGGGGAGAACTGGCGTGGGAACATGACAGGCGTCACCACGGTGAGGATGAGAGCGACGACGCACGTTGTCGCGATGTAGACCCTCCACTTGACCTGGATGTTGTCTATGGCGTCGGAGATGCGGTAGTAGAATATTTTGATTCGCGTGATCAGCGGCTCCCTGACTATGAACAGGAACAGCAGGACGTAATATATTGTCATACCCCGTGACGTTGGTGTCGGGACTCGCGGGAAGGGGAAATGAACGGCGAACCAGTGCTGCATCCAGAGAAAGAAGTTTATGAGGACCCAGTTGCCCTGGTTCATGAGGAGGGCTATGTATATTCCCGCGAACGGTATAATGAGCGCGAGGATGCCCGCGATCATCCCGAGCGGGATGATTATCCCGATGAGGGGGATGGCTATGAAGTTGGCGAACGGCTGGGCGATCGAGACCCTGTTGAAAGTGGACATGAAGATGGGTACCAGCGCGGCCAGGATCGCCCCCTGGGCGGCGATGAATTGCCGTAGCCCCTTCGGCTTTATGCTTCCATACCCGAACCTGAAGGGAAGGCTGTCCTGGAAGAAGAAGGCGAGGATGACCAGGGCCAGGGCGCTGAGCCACCAGGCTGACCTCAGGATGAGCAGCGGGTTCTCCAGGTTGATGAAGTACTCTCCGGCCGTGATTGCGACCAGTATGAATACCGTGATGCCGAAGAGGTTCCCGGCCCTTCTCATGAGGAAGGAATCTATCTCGCGGCTCAGAAGGACGAGGAAGAGGACCGCCGAGAAGGAGAGGGTGAAGGACGCCTCGGGCAGGATGAGGGGATTCTGGACCAATATGAACGCGGCGGCGAGGGCCATGCCGATGAGGACGGCACGGTCGAGACGCCTCCCCATGTAGGTATTGGCGAGTATGGCGAAGCTGTTCATCATGCATGCTCTCACGGTCGACGGCCTCCCCCCCGTGATAATCGTGAAGATGATCAGGAAGAGGACGACTATCGGCGCCCAGATCACCTGCGGGGCCCTGCTCATCCTGAATATCATCAGGCAGACGACTGCGATGATGGTGACGTGGAGGCCCGACACGGCGAAGACATGGGCGGTGCCGGAGGCCTTGGAGTCGAGGTGTATGGCCTTGGAGACGCCGCTTCTAAGGCCGAGCATGACGCCCCCCAGGAAGCCGCTGGCGGGGTAATCCTCGGTGGTCGGCACCGTTTGCTTGATGACGAGAAGGAGCTTCCTCTTGAGGTTCAGGCACCATCTGACGAACGGGTTGATGTCGCCGGTGCCGATTATCTCGATTTCGTCCGGCGTCCTGCCGGAAGTCTTTATCCTGGAGAGCGCGTAATAGCCGGTGTGGTGGAGAAACGATTGGTAGTCGAAGGTCCCCGGGTTGTTAGCCTTTGCCGGCTCGTCAAGCTTTGTCACCATCCTGATCTTGTCGCCGTACTTGATATCGAAGTAGAGGTCCCCCAGGTCGGGGTATATGGTGAGGAGGATGTTGCCCCCGTCTATGCTGGCGGGCTCCGCCTTCACCTTCTTCTTGATCTCGGCGACCGTGTAGGGCTTTATTGTGAGGCGAGTGTCCTTCTCCCGCACCTCGGGCTCCTTGGCGACCGTCCCGATTACTTCCGATTTGTCCCACCTTCCCTCGTTCGTGTGCTTGATGAGGTGGTTGGGGGACGTCGGGTTCGCCGCGTTCCAGCAGTTCGCGTAGCCGAAGACTACCGCGCACGCGATCAACGTGACCAGTGAGTTCATCTTGACGAACTTCTGAACGCAGGCGAACGCGGCGAGGACTATGGCCGTGTACATGAGGGTGAGCGTCATGTCCATCCCCGACGAGCGGGCCGCCAGGATCATCCCCCCGCCGGCGATACAGAGGGGGGCTATGTAGCTCACGAGCGGCAGCCTGGCTATCAGGCCGAGGGCTATCGCGGCGCATACTACGGCGATTATCGCCGGCAGGACATCGCCCCAGAAAAGATAGGTGAATATCCCGGCGATGAGCGCGAGGGCGAACGGGATTATGTAAGTCTCCATCTCGTAGAAACGGAGCACGAGGTTCACGATGAAGAGGATCAGGCATGCCCAGTAGAGAATCGAGAAAGTCGAATGGCGTCGCAGGAGAAGGTCTTCGTCCAGGATATCGTCCGCGGCGAGGACAAGCGCGCCGAGAAAGACGATCTGGAGGACCAGGCAGATGATCCAGGTTATTTTCCCCCGGTTAGTTAAATATCCTCTCATCATCTAGGGCTTTCCGTAGACGGATTCCTTCGTGACATTGGGGTAGTAGTTGGCGTTGCATCCCAGGTTGTCCTGGATGACCCTGGGGAGGTTGAAGCTTCTGTACTTTATGAGGACGACGGCAGCCCCGACAACGAGCGCACCGACGAGCAATTTGATGAAGAACCCCTTATCCATCGTGCAGTGAGGGAATTATGCCAATGATGCCCTGCCCGTGCAAGAAAAAAAATATTTTTTCGGGCGGGGGGCTCAACAAGGGGTTGTTTACGGGCCGCGGCACACCCGCTGATCCAGGCCCCGGGCCGTATGCACCCGTCGCCTGCTACGCTGTCTGCCCGTCGGGGGAGCGCCCGGATCAGGTCGTTATTGTCTCGTGGATGAGCGTTGGCGCCCTGGCTTCCTCTTCCTTTATTGTGTATGCCTTTCGCAGGCGGTCGACGATTTTTTCCACGCCCGGTGTGTTGGAGTGGATAACGGCAAGCGTCGAGCCCGTTTCAACGCTGTCGCCTATCTTCTTCTCGAGGACGACGCCGACGGCCGGGTCGATGTCCGAGTCCACCGTCTCTCTTCCGGCTCCGAGGGCCACGCAGACGATGCCCACTTCGAGCGCGTTGAGCTCGTGGACAAACCCCGCCTTCTCCGCCTTCACGGGAATCTTGTGCGCCGCGCGGGGGAGGAGGGATGTGTCGTCGATGGCCTTAACGTCGCCTCCCTGGATCTCGACCATCTCCTTGAACTTCTTGAGACCCGCGCCGCTTTCAAGCAGCTCGACAGCTTTCTTTCTGCCCTCGACCGGATCCGGCGAGACTCCACCCAGGAAGAGCATGTGGCCCGCCAGGGCGAGTACGATCTCTTTGAGGTCATCGGGCCCTTTACCTTCGAGCGTCGCCACAGTCTCCCCGATTTCCAGGGCGTTGCCTGCGGTCATGCCGAGCGGCTGGTTCATGTCGGTGATCAGGGCGACGACCTTCTTCTTCATTATGGCGGCGGTGTCGATGATCGTCCGGGCAAGCTCGGAGGCCTGCTCCAGGGTGCTCATGAACGCTCCCTTTCCGGTTTTCACGTCCATCACGAGCGCGTCGACGCCCGCGGCCAGCTTCTTGGAGAGGATGCTCCCGGTGATGAGGGGAATGGACTCCACCGTCGCGGTGACGTCTCTCAGCGCGTACATCTTCTTGTCCGCCGGGGCGAGCGATTTCGTCTGGCCGATGATTGCCAGGCCTATTTTTTTGACGGCGTCGATGAACTCTTCCTCCGACAGTTTCGTTCTGAAGCCGGGTATCGACTCGAGCTTGTCGAGCGTCCCGCCCGTGTGGCCGAGGCCGCGGCCGCTCATCATTGGGACGGGAATGCCCGCAGCGGCGACCACCGGGGCTAGGATGAGGCTTACCTTGTCGCCGACGCCACCGGTGCTGTGCTTATCGACTGTGGTCTTGCCGATGGAGCTCAGGTCCACGACTTCACCGGAGTGGAGCATCGCCATCGTGAGGTCCGCCGTCTCCCGCGCGTCCATTCCCTTGAGATATACCGCCATCAGGAATGCGGCCATCTGGTAGTCCGGAATTCTCTCCGCGCAGTATTCATTAATCATGAACTCTATCTCTTCGGATGTAAGCTCGATGCCGTCCCTCTTCTTCATTATTATGTTGTACGCTCGCATAAGTCCTCCTTGTTGATTGATTGCGTTTTTATAAAGGGTTGGGCCGTCACTGTCAAGCCCAAACTTGTCCTCATTGCTTCCCGTAGAGGTTAATTCGACGTACTGGTGTTTTCTCTTTGTGTCCTGTAATACCTTCCAATATAATAGCTGGCAGCGCATCGTTTCGCAGCGCAGGTTCTTTGACATAGTATCTCTCTTCTTTTTTTCACCATTCACCATTCACTATTC
Source organism: Candidatus Tritonobacter lacicola (assembly GCA_030765135.1). GTDB lineage: Bacteria > Auribacterota > Tritonobacteria > Tritonobacterales > Tritonobacteraceae > Tritonobacter > Tritonobacter lacicola. The sequence goes on from JAVCDC010000043.1 coordinate 21,400, forward strand.
ACTGTTTTTCGGGGCGGTTAGCTCAGTTGGCTAGTCGCGTGAGACTGCGATTTAGGCGACCGGAGGGAGACTAAATAGAGAAGTCGAACGTGATCCGGCTGAATAGACGGAAGCGCTGCTCTTTTCGCCTTAGAGAGCGTTAAACTAAAGACATTGTATGTATGGGATACGGGCGGTTAGCTCAGTTGGCTAGAGCGCTACCCTTACAAGGTAGAAGTCACTGGTTCGAGTCCAGTACCGCCCACCACTACGGCAGTTTCTGGTAGCTGGTTTTCAGTTCCTGGTTAATAAAAAATCCACTTGATTTCCTGATTCCTTACCTCTACTCTCTAGTTACTTATTGCTGCCATATAGGGGACGTAGCTCAACTGGTTAGAGTATCGGACTGTCGATCCGAGGGTTGCGGGTTCGAGCCCCGTCGTCCCCGCCAGTAAATTGAAAAGGGCCCGAAAGGGCCCTTTTCAATTTGCTTCGAGGTTTGACGGATCGAGAAGCCGTGATGCGGGTTCGCCTGTCCCGAGCGACCCCGGCGCATGCCGGGGGAACTGAGGGGAGCACCGTCGTCCCCGCCAAAGATTTTCGGGAGGCCTTAAGCCAAGACCTCCCGTTTTACTTTGAGCCCTAAAGTAATTCTTGCGCTCATCCGTAATTCTGGCTATAATATAGCCAGAATGAGATTTAAGATAATTCTAGCTCCTGAGGCTGCTGGAGACTTTAAGCGATTGAGCGCGAGGAAGCGGGCCGTTGTCAGGGATGCTATTGAGCAGCATCTGAGACACGAGCCGGAGAAGCAAAGCAAGAGTCGTATTAAGAGATTGCGTGGTATAAGCAAGCCGCAATACCGATTGAGAGTGGAAGATATTCGGGTTTTCTACGATGTAGTTGAGAAATCGGTTGAAATTCTGGCGATCGTTCCGAAATCAGAAGCATCATTATGGCTTGAACGGGAGGGACAGAGATAATGAAAAAAATTCCCCTTTCAGAAGTAAAGAACGGCCTTTCAAAGTACCTGCACGAGGCGGAAAAAGAAGAAGTCGTGATCACCCGTCATGGCAAACCGGCTGGCGTCTTGGTTGGATTCAAGTCCGGGGACGACTGGTTTGACTACAGGCTTGAGAATGATCCCCGCTTTCTGCATCGTATTGTATCTGCCAGGGAGGAACTGCGCTCGGGCAAAGGGATTCGTCTAGAGGACCTCTAGCAGCAGCAAATTTTTCTGTGCCCGGTCCTCACCGCCTTGAAGGAAATCCTCAGGATATCCCAGATGAGGCACGCTCTGGGACATCCGTCATGCCCGCCAAAGATTTTCGGGAGGGTCTTCTTGACCCTCCCGAATCTTTATGGGGGTTGACGGATCGAGAATCCGTGATGCGGGTTCGCCTGTCCCGAGCGACCCCGGCGAATGCCGGGGGAGTCGAAGTGAGCCCAGTCGTCCTCCAATTTCCTGGCTATGTGTTGTTAAGGCATCCTGTGAAGTTTGTTATGTGGATGGAGGAAGTAGTGATAAGATATAGGAGAACTTTGAATAAATCCAACCCGGCCCTAACATATAAGTGACATGAGCGACGAAGACAAAACAAAGAAGGAAATTATAAATGAACTGAAAGAGATGCGTCGTCGAGCCGCTGTTCTGAGGAAGGCGGAAGTCAAGCATAGGTCGGCTGAGAAGGCGTTAGAGAAGGTCCAGAGCGCGTTGCAGGAGCGGGTCAAGGAGCTCAATTGCCTTTACGGCATATCCAAAATAGTTGAGAAACCCGATCTCTCGTTAGATGAAACGCTTCAGCTAATCACCGAACTCATCCCCTCAGCCTGGGAATATCCTGATATAGCATGTGCGAGAGTGATTCTTGATGGCAAGCATTTCAAAACGCGGAACTTCAAAAAAACAAAGTGGATGCAATCTGTTGACCTAAGGATAAATGAAAATATAACTGGAAGAGTGGAAATAAGTTATTTACGTAAAAAGCCAGAAAAAGATGAAGGCCCTTTTCTGAAGGAGGAAAGAAAACTTCTCAACGTTATCGGCGAGCGTCTGGCAAAGATCGTCGAGCGTAAGCGCGCTGAAGCGGCATTGATAAGTTCGCACCGGCAATTACGAAGCCTCTCGCTTCATTTACAGTCAGTGAGAGAAAGAGAGAGGACGCACATTGCGCGCGAAATTCACGATGAGCTCGGCCAGGCGCTGACAGCTTTAAAAATCGACGTATCATGGTTAGGCAAGAAGCTGACCGAAGATCAACAGTCGCTCGTTGCTAAGACGCGATCAATGGCAGAACTCATTAATACGACTATCCACACTGTCCAAAGGATATCCGAAGAACTGCGGCCAGCGCTACTGGATGACCTCGGTCTTTCAGCCGCAATCCGGTGGCAGGCTAAGAAATTTCAAGAGCGTTCAGGAATAAATTGTGAAGTCTCCATCAGCCCCGATGAGATTATCATAGATCGGGATCGTTCCACGATGATCTTTCGGGTTTTTCAGGAAACACTAACGAATATCGCTCGCCATGCAAACGCAACAAAGGTCAAAATCGACCTTAAAGTGAACAACGACAACCTTGAGATGAAGGTCAAAGATAACGGTAGAGGAATTAAGAGACAGCAATTTTTTGCTCCCCAGTCGTTTGGCCTAATTGGAATTCGTGAACGTGTCCGCAGGTGGAATGGTGAGTTTAAAATCAGTGGCACACCGAACAGAGGGACAACGGTCATTGTGAGCATCCCCCTGACAGGGCAAGGAGAAGGCTCTTGATAAAAATACTTATAGCAGACGATCACATAATCGTACGGAGGGGACTGAAGCAAATTGTTGCCGAGTTCTCTGACATGGTTGTAACCGATGAGGCAAGCAATTTCCAGGAAGTGCTGGACAAGGTAGATAAAAAAGATTTCGACGTGGTTGTGCTGGACATTACTCTTCCCGGGAGAAGCGGTATGGATGTCTTGAAACAGATAAAAAGTCAAGATCCTAAACTGCCCGTTCTTGTTTTAAGCATGCATCCTGAGGAGCAGTACGCGGTGCGGGCACTTCGCGCGGGAGCATCCGGCTATTTGACTAAAGAGAGCGCGCCTGATGAATTGATAGCCGCTATACGCAAGGTTGCAACAGGTGGTAAATATATAAGCCCCTCTCTTGCCGAGAAGTTAGCCTTCGAGCTGGATACCGGAACAGCGAAGTCGCCTCACGAAGCACTTTCCGATCGAGAGTACCAGGTCCTGTGCATGATTGCCTCAGGGAAAACAGTGAAGGAGATTGCGGAAGAGTTGATTTTGAGCGTGAAAACTATCAGCACGTATAAAGCCCGCATCTTGGAGAAGATGAGGATGAAGAGCAATGCGGAGTTAACCCACTACGCCATCAAGAATCGCCTGGTGGTCTGATCCGGATTCGGCTCTTTAGTCTGAGTGCACCATAGCACCCAAACCTTTACACACTGCGCATACCCTCTGTAATTGACCCGTGCAATGAAAAGCTTGCTACGTTATCATTAGCTCGCCCGTCTTTACACTGACCTCTCAAGTGGCAACGCCTGATTCCCCCATAGTGCCCCGCTTTTATTGTAGGACTATTAACTACAAAATATAAAGTAGGAGACCTACAACAAAATAGGACATCTGCTGATACCCCTCTATTTCGCACTCGGGTATAGTATGGCCACAATGAATGAGCTGTATCCAAGCTTCATCCTTGAACCAGGAGGGGGACAATGCGGGAAACAATAAAGACGTTGGACAAACGGAATCCGAGTACCTCAGGCGAGTGGAAGGAGTATTTCCATAGGCTTGCGAAAACAGCCGGCTTTACTGAAATCATAGAAGAGGCCGGGCACGGTGAGGTCTTCGTCAAAGAACATCCGTCTAAAATCGACGGCAATCTCGGCAAGCTTGTTGTCGGTAAAGATTTCATTCTCCAGCATGAAGATGTTTTCAGGAACCACCCGTCGATATTCAAGAGCTATCTAGAGCATACCGTGATACACCTTGCCGGTGAAGTCATGACTGCAGGCATAGTTTACTCGGGCATGGAAGGGCTCGCTACGATGGTTGGAGCAGAGAAGCTGGGTTATTCGCAAAAGGAGATCCTCGAGCTGCTCGCGATGGAGATACTGATGGGCTACATAGCCTCCAAAACAAGGCAATACCAGAATTATGAAGATTACCTAAAGAAAGCGGAATCCGTTTACGATGTTATCTTCTGGGACTTTCTCACCAAGGAAGAAGTGGTGCACATAATCTATCGGGCGAGGGAGATAAAAGGGGAATTATCAGAGTCGGAGACTGACAGATTTGTTGACAGGTCGATAACCCAAAAAAAAAAGTAAAGATCATTGATGCCCATATCCACTGCGGCAACAACAGAAGCACGAAGTACTACCCCATAGAAAAGGTTAAGAGCGACCTATTCAGGTCGGCAATCCACGGTGCAGTACTGCTTGCATTTCCCGAAGACATTTATCGGATAGCCAATGACCAGAAGTCAAGACGGTCGGCTAACGAGTACGTCCTCGACGCCTGCCGGGAGGATAAGGACTTCTACCCGTTTTACTTCGTGTGGAATGACTATGTTATTCCACCTGATCTGGACCAATACTCCGGAATAAAGTGGCACCGCCATCCCGATGAGCCGAAATACGACTACTCTGATCCAAGATGTTCGGATTTTCTCGGCGCGGTCAGGGAGTATCAACTTCCCGTACTTCTGGAGGAAGAGTATGAAAATACGGCACGCTTCATCGAAAGGAACCCGGATCTGAATATTATCATTCCCCATATGGGCGAGAGGAACGGAGGGACGTTTAAGATGAAGGCCTTTTTCGATCATCCCCTTGTGTATTTCGATACCTCAACGGCTTCCCAGTTCGAGATAGGCTGGTTGCTCGAGATAATAGGGCCGCGCAGAATCATATTTGGATCCGATGTCTCGGGAACAGCGGCCCCGTTTTTTAATTTCCCATGGATCGAACTGCTGAAGATAGAAGGCTTGAAATTGAGCCGGAAGGAAAAAGAGATGATTTACTCGAGGAATATACTGCGTATTTTGAAGCCGTCCGGGCGAAGGAGAAAAAGAAAGATATTACAGGCGGTAGATAAAGGGGCATCTTCATGAGTGCCGTTTTAAAAGAAACAAAAACATCTGATCGAGCTTCACGGCTGGAAAAGGCTGAGCAGCTTGTAGGCACAAAAGGGAAATTCGTGCCCGCGCAAATGGCTTCGTCATTACTGGAAGTGATACTGCGGCCTGGGGATAGAGTATGCCTCGAGGGAAATAATCAGAAACAGGCCGATTTCCTGGTAAACGCCTTGCTTAGTGTAAATCCGGAAATCATTAATAATCTTCATTTGCTGCAGTCCACTATCTGCCTTCAAGAGCACCTGGACCTATTCAGGAAAGGTATAGCCTCTCATATTGATTTCGCTTTCTCCGGACCACAGGCAAAGGAGCTGGCAACAATGCTATTGAAAGACGAAATCTCGATAGGAGCCATCCATACTTACCTGGAGCTATTCGGAAGGTATTTCACTGATTTAACTCCTAAGGTGAGCTTGGTGGCAGCTGAACTCGCCGATCCCGATGGGAACCTCTACACGGGCCCCCATACGGAGGAAACACCAACTATTGTTGAGGCGACAGCCTTCAAGCAGGGTTTAGTTGTAGTCCAGGTTGCGAAGGTCTGTAAAGCGCTCCCGAGAGTCGATATCCCGGGGGACTGGGTGGACTTCGTTATTGAAACCGGTCAACCACCTCTCTCGATCCCACTCTTCACCCGCGATCCTTCGTCCATAACGGATAAGCAAATCCTGATGGGAATGATGGTAATAAAGGGCATTTACGCCCATTATGGCGTGCAGTCTCTGAACCACGGAATCGGATCAGCGACGGCCGCCATCGAACTTCTCCTCCCAACCTATGGATACGCTCTTGGACTGAAGGGTAAGGTCTGCACTCACTGGATTTTAAACCCTCATCCTACCATCATTCCGGCCATTGAAACTGGCTGGGTGAAATCCATCCATTCCTTCGGATCGGAACCCGGCATGGAGGAATATGTTCGAGCTCGCAGCGATGTCTTTTTCACGGGCCATGACGGGAGCCTGCGCTCAAACAGGCTTATCAGCCAGGTTGCCGGCCTATACGCTGTCGATGCCTTTACGGGCGCAACACTTCAAATCGACGAGTTCGGAAACAGCTCGACCACAACCCGGGACCGGATTGCGGGTTTTGGTGGTGCTCCCAATCTAGGCTCTAACCCGAAGGGGAGGCGATATACCAGTCCATCATTCCGGAAGGCAGGTGAGGAAGATCCTTTATCGTCTAAACAGATTGGAGGCCTGCCGAGAGGGCGTAAGCTAGTTATCCAGATAACCCCCACCAGGAGTGAAAAAAGGGATATATCTGTGTTCCGAAAGGAACTGGACGCAGTAGCTCTATGGCGGGAAGACTATTTCTCTCAACCTCCTATTATGGTATATGGGGATGAGATTACCCATATAGTCACAGAAGTGGGCATTGCCCATGTGCATCGATGTTCTTGCCTGGATGAGCGAAAAGCCGCAATAAGGGCAATAGCCGGGGAAACAGAGTTGGGAGCCGAAGAAAAATTTGATGAAACGTGTGAACTCCGGAGGCGGGGTATAGTCCAGTTCCCTTCTGACATAGGTATTCAAGAAGGGACAGTAGATCGCTCGCTTCTATCCGCCCGAAGTTTTGAGGATTTAGTTCAGTGGTCAGGGGGTTATTATAAGCCCCCACGCTTAACCAAGAGGAAAAAATAAGCAATTGCGTTAGAGCTCGCTGTACCGATTTATTCCATGCAATTAAGCTTCAGCGATACACAGGCGAGCAAACTCAATACAGGAGAGGTTGAGATAGAAGACATGAAGCCGTTAAAGTGGATAGAGAACCGGCATGGCCGGCTAGAAGGCACAACTGAATACGTGAACAAGATCATCCCGCCCGGTATCTCCCGCCTCACAAGGAGTTTCCACCGCCAGATACCGGGCTACAGAATCAGCCCTCTCAAGAGGCTTGATAGACTGTCCACCATGCTGGGCCTTGGCGGCGTATGGGTTAAGGATGAGTCTCTCAGGCTTGCCCTTAACTCGTTCAAGGTCCTCGGCGGCTCATTCGCTATCTACAGATACCTCAAGCACAGTCTTGGCATGGACCACCTGGAACTACCGTTCTCCGAGCTGACCTCCCCCGAAATAAAGGAAAAGGTGGGGCGCATTATCTTCGCCGCCGCAACCGACGGCAATCACGGCCGGGGCGTAGCCTGGGCTGCCAGCAAGTTAGGCTGCCAATCGGTCATATACGTGCACAAGGGGACGGCCCAGCCGCGCATAAGGGCAATAGAGAGCTATGGTGCCGAGGTCAAGGTAATCGACGGGACATACGACGACGCGGTCAAACAGATAAAGCTCGACGCCCGGAATAATGGATGGCAGGTCATTTCAGATACATCCTGGAAGGACTACGAGGAGATACCCACTTGGGTCATGCAGGGGTATACCACGATGTTCTCCGAGGCGCAGGAACAGCTCGCCGCCCAGGGTATCGTTAAGCCTACCCACATTTTCGTTCAGGCCGGCGTTGGGGCATTGGCGTCCTCAATGATAGGATTTTATCAGGGATTGTTCGGACTAGAGTCTCCAGTGTCGGTGGTGGTGGAACCTGCCAAGGCGGCTTGCCTGTTTCAATCTGCTCGTGTTGACGATGGTCGAGCGCACAGTATAAAAGGGGAGCTAGACACTATAATGGCTGGTCTAGCCTGCGGCGAGCCGAGCCCCATTGCCTGGGAAATTCTCCGGGACTGTACTGATGTATTCATCTCCTGCCCGGATTACGTCGCGGCTAAAGGGATGCGAGTTTATGGTGTCCCGCTTGCCGGAGACCCGTTCGTTGTTTCGGGAGAGTCCGGAGCCGTTACACTTGGGGCACTGATGTTCATTATACAGAGAGTCGAAGCACAGCCCTTGAGGAATTTGCTGAAGCTCGGTCCGGATTCACAGGTATTGCTCATCAACACAGAGGGCAATACAGACCCCCAGCACTTTCGCCATATAGTATGGGAAGGTGCAGATGCCGTACCGGAGGATTACTGCACTGAGTAAACCGCCGGAGCGTCCGGGTATCTCTTGATAGAAATTTTCCGGCCCTGATCGCAAGTAATTATAGGAGTAGTAACCATGAGAGAAAGAAAGATATATATAACAAACTTCGACATGAAGCGTTTGAAAGAACTCGTCGAAGTCGCAACCGAGTTCAGCAGACAGGATGAGAAACATCTAGAGGATTTAGAAAATGAGTTACAGAGGTCTTACGTGGTCGATTCGAAGGATATTCCGAAGGATGTGATTACTATGAATTCCAAGGTTCGACTCAGGGACTTAGACAATGGCAAGGAAATAATTTTTTCACTAGTATTTCCTGCCGAAGCAGATATTGATCAGAACCGGCTTTCAGTTTTAGCTCCAATCGGAACCGCCATCCTTGGCTGCAAAACTGGTGATGTAATCCAGTTGAACGTTCCCGCAGGGATGAGGAAGCTAAAAATCGAAGAAATAATGTATCAGCCTGAATCAGCTGGTAATTACGATTTGTAATCACAGTTGGAGATACAAATACCAGGGCAGGGTAAGTCAATCTCCTGTAAAATTGCTGCCTTTTAGACATGAGCGAGGCAGATTTTTCGGTGCCCGTTCCTGACTATCCTGAAGGAAATCTTCAGAAAATCCCAGATTAGCCACGCCCTGGGACATCCGTCATGCCCGCCAGTAAATCAAAAAGGGCCCGAAAAGGCCCTTTTTGATTTGTCTCTTTATCCCGTTTCGAGGATCCTCGTGTTCAGGGTATATTTCCCGTTTTTGAATACAAGAAGCTTTTGCCCTGTCAATTTATCCAAATCACGCCTGGCTGTTCTATCGCTCACTCTCCGATATAATAGGTTCAGGGGAGTAACATTAAATAAATCCGCGCGGGTAAAGGGTGTTAGATAGCTGTTTAATAAGGTATCTAGAAGATCGTACTGCCGCTGCGTTATCTTTTTCCCCTCCCGTAGTGCCCGATAGTAGCTGCCAAGGCTAAGTACTCGGATGTAGGATATCACTCTTTCTTTGATTTCTCGGAGAGATTCAATATGTCCTTGCAAGACGAACTCGAGAAAGGCTGTTATGTCGTGCTCTTTGCTGTGGATTGAATTGGAGAACGCGATGAAATAACTATCGATATTCCGATAGTAGTAGTTCGATAGCATAACGGGAACAAACTTGATCCCTTCAAGACGAAGCAGCAGCGCTTCGATAAGCCGGGCTGTCCTTCCATTGCCATCACCAAACGGGTGAATGAGACCTAGGTAGTAGTGGGCCAGAGCTGCCCGGATCGGCTTTGCGAGCTTCATGGTCCCTTCGCGGTTAATCCATTCAGTAAATTCTTTCATCAGTGTCCGGATATCATCTAAACACTTAGGCGGGGTATATCTCCCCCCATGCTCCAGATCTCCAACATTGACCCGGTGATTTCTATATGCTCCAGGCGCGTTATCTTTATAATCTAACCCATCCGTGATGTTTCTGTGCACTGTCCGGATGATATCCTCAGAAAGAAGAAGCCTAGTGCCGGGGGCCGTTAGGGTGCGTACATAGTCATAAGCTCCCTTCAGGTTTTGTATTTCCTTCTCAGCCTGTCTCATTTTCTTAGTGCGCTCAGCTTCAGATATAACTTGGGCGACCTTTTCCTCACTCAAAGGGTTCCCTTCAATAGCCGCGGTCCCAAAGATAGATCTTCGTATAAGCTCCTCTTCTAACTGTGTAGCTAAGTCCGGGAGAATCGGCAGGTCAGCTACTGTTTTGTAAAGCACTCCGGCCTCAGCTAGGGGAACGCAGAGCTTCTCATCCGAGAACCTACGGCTGAATATGAGTTGCCCAGATTTGAAGGTCATGACCTTTTTTTCTTTATTGTTGTCCATATTTTTGTCACTCCTATTTTGTTGGTTTGCAGTGTATAATGTATATCGTATCTAAATTATTGTCAAGGTGTATGTCTTCTTTTATGGGAAATAAAGGGCTCCCGGCATTGATTAATGCCCAAAATGAGCAAGTTAGCGCCTTTTAGGTAGAGGAAAGGCATATCTCGCGGTGTCCATCTCTGACCGTTCTGAAGGAAATCTTCACCCCATTAGATAGGCTTCGCCCCCATTAGAAAGCTCCGCTTCTAACGGGACGAGCATCTAACGGGGCAAGAAATATCTTCCGTAGGAACTCTGGGACATCCCCTCCTGAGGAGGGCAGGCATCA
>JAVCDC010000101.1 GCA_030765135.1 Candidatus Tritonobacter lacicola
GTGGGCCTCCGTATGTGGGTTGTCTCGCCTATGGCGAGTTGATTGTTGTTGTCCAACAACCATACTACCCCATGCGGAGTGCCCCTCTAAACATAAGTTCTCAAAGAGCTATTTTGGACAGGTCTGGGTCCAACCCCAATTTCGCCAAAGCATATGGAGAGCCGCTATTCATGAAACGCTTCGCAAAAAACATGCCTTTATCTCTTTTTGTCATTCTCAGTTTCTCACTTGTATGCACTTCCACGATTCGAGCTGATACGCAGACCGACCCACTGCCCTCCTGGAATGAAGGTTCGACCAAGCAGTCTATTGTGCGTTTCGTTGATCTCGTGACCAAAGAGGGAGGGAAGGGATACGTGCCCCCGGCCGAACGCATCGCAGTCTTCGACAACGATGGTACGCTCTGGGCCGAGAAGCCCATTGCCGTTGAGCTTGCTTTCACCCTGGATCGCGTCAAAGCGCTCGCGCCCAAGCATCCTGAGTGGAAGCAAAAGCAGCCTTTCAAAGACGTTCTGGAAGGAGACTTGAAAAGCGTTCTTGCGGGCGGCGGCAAGACAATAAGTCAACTAGTGATGGCAACCAACACCGGCATGACGGTCGCTGAGTTCGAACAGATCGTCTCAGATTGGATCGGCTCCGCGCGCAATCCGGTAACGAAGCGCCTCTACACGGAGATGGTCTATCAACCGATGCTCGAGTTTCTGGCTTATCTGAGATCCAACGGCTTTAAGACCTATATAGTGTCCGGCGGCGGAATCGACTTCATGCGCCCCTGGACAGAAAACGTTTACGGTATCCCACCCGAGCAGGTCGTTGGTTCCTGCATCAAGGTAAAATACGAAATGCTCAAGAGCGGGCCGGTCCTGATGCTTCTCCCCGAGATGGACTTCATCGACGACAAGGACGGCAAGCCGGTCGGAATTAACAGGTTCATCGGCCGTCGTCCTCTTCTCGCCTTCGGCAACTCTGACGGAGACCTTCAGATGCTCCAGTGGACTGCCGCCGGAAGCGGTTCACGTTTCATGGGACTGGTTCATCATACTGACGCCGAGAGAGAATGGGCCTATGATCGGAATGTATCACTCGGGCGCCTGGATAAGGCGCTCACAGAGGCGAAAGAAAAGGGCTGGACAGTCGTAGACATGAAAAAAGATTGGAAGGTCATCTTCCCAGTTCAGAGAAAGCAGGAAAAGAAATAAATTGAACGCTAGCTAACCCGCCGCTCGAGCCGACGCGGTTCCCGCGGTCTCAGCTTTTCGTTAGCTGATTTTCAATCATCGATCACAAGAAAGGAGTATGACGATGAAACTACTCACCATGCTGAAATCATTCGGCTGCGCACTTGGCGGGATTGCTGTTTTCGCCGACCTGCCGGCGATGGCGAAAGAGAAGAAGCAGGAGAAACCCAATGTGGTATTCATCCTCGCCGATAACGTGGGCTACGGCGACATGGGTCCGTACGGTGGCGGAGAGCTTCGTGGAGCGCCGACGACGAACATTGATCGGCTCTCCCGCGAGGGTCTACGCTTAACACAGTATCTGGTGGAGCCCGCCTGCACACCATCGAGGGCGGCGCTGATGACCGGGCAATACTCGAACCGCAACGGCCTGTCGCTGGTCATCATGCCCGGTACCTCGAACACGCTCCCGGGCACGGCGTACACGATGGGGCAGTTGTTCAAGGGCGCAGGCTACGCCACGGCCATCTATGGCAAATGGCACCTGGGCATCGCTCCGGAGAGCCTGCCGACGGCCCACGGATTCGACGAGTTCTACGGCCTCCCGCCCGACCTCACGTGGAACTGTTGCATTTCCCCCAGCACGATGGTGCTCACGCACTCGACTGACGAGTCACTCAGCGAGCTTCGTGAAGAGGGGCCGCATCTCTACGAGGCCGTTGCAAATGGTCCGTTGCGCAAGCTCAAACCGTACACGATGGAAGTTCGGCGCGAGATCGACTTTGAACTCACAAAGAAGGCCATCGACTTTATGGAGCGACAGACCGAGGCGGGCAAGCCGTTCTTCCTCTACCTGCCATTCTCGATGGGACATTATCCGAACCTCGCGTCGAAGCAGTTCGCGGGGAAGTCGCGGATCGGCCAGTATGGTGACAGGATGATGGAAGGCGACTACCACGTCGGCCAGATCCTCCAGGCACTGAAGGACCTCGAGATCGACGACAACACGCTTTTCGTCTTTGCCTCGGACAACGGGCCGCAAGGCGAGATCAATCGCGATCTGGGGAACCAGGGGACGCCGGACATGGGCAACACGGGTCCATTCCGGGGCGAGCTGGGCGAGGCAACCGAAGGCTCGATCCGAACATGTTGTTTCATCCGCTGGCCGGGCAAGGTCAAGCCGGGCACAACCTCGTATGCCATGTTCTCGATCATGGATTTCCTCCCGACCTTCGCCAATATCATTGGAGCCAAGATTCCGGACGACAGACCAATTGACGGCGTCGACCAGACCGACGTGCTGTTTGGCAAGAGCGAGGAGGGCGCGCGGGAGAGCCTGCTGACCTTCATCGGCGCGCACCTGGTGGCGGCGCGGTGGAAGCAATGGCGCATGTATTTCACCAACGTTCACCCGACCGGCCTCGGATTGCAGCGCATGGACGGCGTCCTCTCTGCCAGCGCGTCGTTGGCCTATCCGACGCTCTACAACATCGAAATGGACCCCCACGAGGATATTCAGGTCCCCGCCCAATTCCCCTGGGTCCAGGGGCTCGTCTTCAAGGAGATTGACAAGTACAAGGAGACCCTCAAGAAGTATCCGAACCCACCGCCGCCCAACATCACGAAGATCCCGGCACCCGAACTCCAGAAGTTGTGAGGGTATGTGGACTTCACAGTCCGGCTCCTGGGTCCGACAATGTGGCGTCTTGAAACGAGCCGTACAGGGTTTCGGGTGCCGGCCGTCCTGTTTACCGCGAGGGCATTCACCGGTTAGGGAAAAGGCACAGACGTGGACAATTGCTGGCACGCCAGCTAACTATCCGTAGCATGCGGAGCTGCGGGCCGCGCGATTCAGGGAATAGGGAATAGAGAGGTCAAGAACACAGTTCCTATTCCCCATTCCCTACCCAATTCTCTATTTTCACTTCGTGCTCTTCGTGTCCTTCGTGGTTATATTCTCTCTTTTTCACTATAATGTGCTTTTAGGTGGGCTTTAATTCCAGACTCCCCATAGATATGACCGATTACACAGAACAAAAACCTGCTCAGAAGCTCGTCGCCCATCTGATGGCCAAGCCGGCGGGACCGGACTGCAACCTCAACTGCGGCTACTGCTTCTACCTGGAGAAAGAAGCACTCTTCCCGGAAGGCGGCCGGTACCGGATGTCCGACGAGGTCCTGGAAACGTACATCCGGAAGACTGCGGAGTACCAGACCGTCCCCGAGCTTCTTTACGCCTGGCAGGGCGGCGAGCCGACACTGATGGGGATCGACTTCTTCAGGAAGGCGGTCGAACTGGAGAAACGGTACGCAGGAGGGAGGAGGATCGCAAACACGCTCCAGACCAACGGGATACTCATCGATGACGAGTGGTGCCGGTTTCTTGCCGAGAATAAATTTCTCGTGGGCCTCAGTCTCGACGGCCCGAAAGACGTCCATGACCGTTATCGGAAAGACCGGGGCGGCGAACCGACCTTCGACCGTGTCATGCGGGCCATGGATCTGTTGAAGAAACACGGGGTCGAGTTCAATATCCTCGCCTGCGTGACCCGGGAGTCAGCGAAGAGGCCGCTCGATGTCTACCGGTTTTTCAAGGAGCAGGGCGTCCGGTTCATCCAGTTGATCCCTATCGTGGAACGGATGCCCGACACCGAGTCCGAACGGCTGGGGCTGAAGCTGGGCATGCCGGCATCCATCGATAATAGCGACGAACCGAACGTCACCCCCTGGACTATGATCCCGGAAGACTACGGTGATTTCCTGATCGGCGTCTTCGACGAGTGGGTGAAGAATGATATCGGTTCCGTCTTCATCATGAACTTCGAGTGGTTCGTCGTTAACTGGATGGGGATGCTCCAGGCGAACTGCTTCTTCTCCGAGCGCTGCGGCCAGGCGGTCATCGTCGAGCACAACGGGGACGTCTACTCCTGCGATCACTTCGTCTACCCGAAATACCGTCTCGGGAACATCCTCGCCGGGGAACCGGGGGAGATGATCGACTCAGAAAAACAGCTCCGGTTCGGGGCGGTCAAGGAGGAGTCGCTCCCGAAGTACTGCCGGGAGTGCGACTTCCTCTTCGCCTGCCGGGGGGAGTGCCCCAAGCACCGTTTCCTGAAAACGCCGGACGGAGAGCCGGGACTGAACTACCTCTGTACCGGATATAAAAAATTCTTCAACCATGTCCGCCCCTACATGGACGCTATCGTCCAGACCATCCGGATGGGCTGCCCGGCGGAGAAGGTGATGGACCTGGTCCGGAAAGGGAAAATTTAACCACGAAGAACACGAAGGCTAACGACAGTTTCTAGTTTCTTGTTTCTAGTTTCTCGTACAAAATATTACTTATCAAGTAACTAGTAACCATAAACCGCCTTCCGGTGCCTTGGTGTCTTGGTGGCTATATAGAGAAGTGACGGCTCGAATGAAGGAACAGTTGCGAGGAAGAGTAAAATGATGGATAAGTTTTCAAAAAACCTTCAGTCCGATAAAGACTTCATGGCGGTAGTTCAACTTATAAGGAGCGCGGGGGTCGAATCTTTCCTCTTTTTAATTGACGTTAGAAGGACAGGAGGCAGCGATTGGGGTCAAACCTATGCAATTGACAATTTGACCTATGAATAATAGGGGGCGGACCCACATAGCCAATCATTGAAAAACGAGAAAGGATCTTATACGGCAGATTCGGCCATTTCCCAGCCGCTTATACGGTCCGTATAAGACTATGTTGGCTGGAAAGAGAGAAAGACGAGACCATGACTTCAGAAATCGCTATCAGGAGCGAGACGAACGACGATATCGGAGCCATAGCCGAGGTGACGATCGCGGCGTTTCAGACCTTGGAGATTAGCAACCACACTGAGCAGTTTATCATCGAGGCACTGCGCGCCGCCAATGCCCTCACGATATCGCTCGTCGCAGACTTAGATGGTCGCATCGTAGGGCATATTGCGTTCTCGCCGGTGACCATTTCGGACGGCACACAGAATTGGTACGGACTTGGACCTGTTTCGGTCTTGCCGGAATACCAGCGTCAGGGCATTGGCAAGGCCCTAATCCATGAGGGATTATCACGGCTGAAGAGCATGCACGCTCGGGGCTGTTGTCTCGTGGGGCAACCGGAGTATTACAAGAAGTTCGGGTTCGATAACGTTCCGGAACTTGTCCATGGGGGAGTACCACCGGAAGTCTTTCTCGCACTGTCTTTCGACGGAAACATTCCGCGGGGTATTGTCACTTTCCACGAAGGATTCAAAGCGGATGGCCAACGAGAGCGTCCAGGCGACGCCTTACAGAGCGCCTGACGCTCAGCGTTATGCAAAAACAAATTTAGGCGATGTAAATGGATACCTATATAAAAAATGAAAAGTAATTTATGACAATCGAAGCTACAACCCTGCCTGATACCGAGGTGACCTGTGTAAACTGCGAGGCCTGCTGTTGCCGTTTAGAAGTAAGGCTCATTACCGATACCGGAGTGCCCGATAATTTTATTGAGATAGATAAGTGGGGCGGGATGAGCATGGCGCGGCTAGAAGATGGCTGGTGTTCGGCCTTGGACCGAAACACCATGATTTGTATGATTTACGAGAAGCGGCCATGGATTTGCCGTGAATTTGAGATGGGAGGATACGAGTGTATTTCCGAGCGAGCCGCCAATCTGTAGATTGCATAACAAGGCAAATGTAGGAAGGGGGTCGAATCTTTCCTCTTTACAATTGAGGCTGGAAGCACAGAAGTAACAGGATAATCGGGGGCGCGGACCTACATAACCAATCATTGAAAAACGAGAAAGGATCTTATACGGTAGATACGGCCATTTCCCGGCCGCTTATGCGGACCGTATAAGACTCTGTTAGGAGCCTAAATGATCTTAGGAATTTTATTAATTTTGTGTGCCCTATTTATAGTTTATGTTGAGGGAGTTCAGCCATTTGCAATTTGGAATTGCGTTCCTGTAGCTATTGTTTATTTGATTATTAGGGTTGCATTAAAAAAAGCTGAGGGGGTGTGGCGAAATATGCCTCTCTCTCGTAGAATGGGACTGATTGGATTTAGTATTTTTACTCTTGCCTTTACTCTCTTTCTCCACTTTGCTTGGCTTTTTGATTTAGGGCAGATAGCAACAAGTTCGTCAACCTCGGCTCTGATATTCATCTTCATTCCACCGTATTCGTTGGCCGCTGGTGGCATTGGCCTTTTTATTGGTTGGTTACTTGGAAGAGGGATTTCTTATACCATTCAGAGGTAGACACAAATTTTCAAGGAGTTCCTAACCCTAATAAGGCCTCCAAGTGTCAATAAAGAAAAATAGGCAAAATCCTCCTGTCGCGGAAAAACAATATTTCACACGGGGTCAAGGTCGGGGGTCAAACCTGAGCAGTGGACTTAGAAAAAAGACCGCAGGGGACCAAAAGGGGGGACGGAGTTGACTTGTTGACTTTCTTGTTGGTGGGATGCCCGCAGTACGATGTTGTAAGGGGATTGTTTTTAACGCAGTACGAACAAAGGAGGGGTATCATGGAAGTCAGAGAGATCCCTGTAGATAAGATCATCGGCAGCCTCTGCCGCATGCGCCTCGAGTTCGACTATGAGAAGGAATCGCTCCTCATCTCCATAAAGGCGTCCGGCGTTCTCGACCCGATCAAGGTGAAGAAGACGCGTGGCGGCTACGTCCTCTTCGCAGGCCACCGCCGCCTCGACTGCGCGAGGGAGCTCAAGCACAAGACCGTCAGGGCCGAGGTGTGGGAGGGGCTCACCGACCAGAAGGCCGCCCTCATGGGCTTCGTGGAGAACATCAACCGCAAGGACTTCACGCCCCTGGAGGAGGGCTACGCGTACAAGAAGCTCGTCGAGGAGTACGGCTACGAGGTGGACGACCTGGTGGAGCCGTGCGCGAAGCCCCGCAGCAGGATCTACAAGCTCCTCAGGCTGATAGAGGATATGACGGAGGAGATGAAGCAGGCGATCCTCGCCGGCAAGATGAGTGTCGGCCACGCCCTCATCCTCCTGCGCATCAAGGACCTGAAGCTGCGCAAGAAGCTGTTTGGGGAGATCGTCGATGGTACGCTGAAGCTCGACGACCTGGAGTACATCCTCTACCGCCAGAAGCCCGACTCGAAGAAGAACAAGCGCGAGCTCCTTCTCGATATCGTGGAGGACGTGTACGAGAAGGACCCCGTCGTCCAGAAGATGTGGCTGAAGAGCGTCCACATCCACCGCAGCCAGAAGGGGGACAAGATCACGGTTGAGATCACCGGCCCCATGGACATTGTGGATAAGCTCGAGGCCCTCACAGAGCCGATAAAAAAGGCCCGGAAGCGTTTCAAGAAAGTGGTGGGGTGGGAAAACGACATCCCCTGAAAAACATTCACTCCGCACTGATCAAATGTTCAAAAATAAATATTCGCATTCGCGCCAAATTTCCCGATTTTCAAAGTAATTTCAAGTAGTAGACCCCCAGTCTCAAGTTGAGACTGGAGACTAAAATCAATATTTATCTTGACACAGTTGTTGATGCCGCCCAGTGATAAGTGGGCCCGGACCTGCGTAACTCAGAGAGCCATCTTGGGCGCTGAACTATAATAATTCCGTATGGTGCCCCGGAATTCTCAGGTAAATAGGTTTCTCACTTTCGCACGAAAGTGAGAAACCCATCTGGACGGTAGATGAGTATGCTGTCTTCGGAATTATTCCCTGGAATTACCACGGCTCAGAGGTTCCCACGACTGGGAGTACTCCACCCCGGAGGTGGGGCAGGTCGTCTGTTGATGATGCACACGAACATCGATCGAATATTTTTATTGCAATCGCACTACAATATACTTACAGTGTAAATATGGGCAGAATAACCTTTAATTGGAGCGAGCAAAAGAACAAGGCAAATCAGAAGAAGCATGGAGTTTCTTTTGAAGAGGCCCAAACAGTGTTTTTCGATGAGAACGCCATTGAGTTCTTCGACCCGGATCATTCAGAAACAGCAGATAGATTCCTCATGCTCGGGCTCAGTGTTCGTTTGAGAATCCTTGTGATTTGTCATTGTTATCGCGAGAGTAATTTTGAGATTAGAATCATCTCTGCTCGTAAAGCAACTAAGAAAGAGCAACAAAGCTACTCAAGAGGTGGAAAATGAGAAAAGAATACGACTTCTCGAAACTCAAGGGCAGGAAGAACCCCTATGCCAAGCATCTCAAGAAACAAGTCACAATCCGCATGGGTGTTGACATTATTGACTACTTTAAAGCCATGGCAGAGCAGACAGGTATACCCTATCAAAACCTGATCAACCTGTATCTGCGTGACTGCGTACAACACCACCGCGAGTTATCCCTAAAGTGGGTTTCCTGAATAAGCTGCAGAACCCTTATAATTCCTCCAAGTGTCAATTAAGAAAAATAGGCAAAATCCTCCTTTCTGTTAATTGTATCTTCCAAAACGATGATACCGTATAGGTGTAGGGAGGAGGGGGCCTTAAACAGTATCAAGTCGCAGCAGCCGGCCGCCTCTGGCGGCGGCTGAGCGGCAAACCGTTATATCATTTAGTGCAGATTCCCCGCTTGAGCTAGCTTCTCATATTTGCTAACTTATTAACAGGCATCGGAAATATTCGAGGAGGCAAAGTCAATGAGTGCCATGCCGGAACTTTCGCCGCAGTTTGTTACTGATAAGAATGGGAAGAAAACTGCCGTAATCCTTTCCATTGAGGAATACAATGCTCTCGTTGAAGACCTGCGGGACCTTGCCTCAATTGTAGAGCGCCGGGAGGAATCTTCTATCTCTCACGAGCAGGTTGTGGCGGAGTTGAAGAAAGATGGCTACCTACAAGATTGAGTGGAAGCCTTCAGCT
The DNA here is from genome assembly GCA_030765135.1 of Candidatus Tritonobacter lacicola. Lineage (GTDB taxonomy): Bacteria > Auribacterota > Tritonobacteria > Tritonobacterales > Tritonobacteraceae > Tritonobacter > Tritonobacter lacicola. The sequence goes on from JAVCDC010000101.1 coordinate 9,022, forward strand.
ATAAAAGAACTCAGGAAGATCGATCGGCCCCTAATTCCTCGATTAACAAAAGCAGTTGAAGCTCTTTCCTCCAATCCTTTCCCTTCAGGTGCTCGCAAACTAAGAAGTGGCGAGCATTCCTACCGCATTCGTGTCGGAGACTATCGGGTTATTTACACCGTCTTTAGGCGTCAGTCCACGATAACCATCTTTCGTGTGAGACATCGCAAAGAAGTATACAGAGCTTGATATAATCCATCGCTGAAGCTCTAGGGTGTGATGAAAGTGGGGTCGGACCAGCGTAACTAATTGAAGGTAAAGAAGAAATGTATATTTAAAGGCCTGTGGAGGTTGCGGTCAATTTCATAGGCAAAAAGGGCCTTTTAAAGAAAGAGCCAGTTCCACCTCGTAGGTGGAACTGGTAAGTGATGGGAATAAGGGGATTGTGGCTTGAGTTGCCCTTCCCTGAATCCAGGCTGTCGTTGGGCTGCGCCCATGGAGCCTTTGTGCCGTTAAGCATGCGCATAGCCGCGGCACCCAATATTGATATACGATAGAGAGCCATGACATACCCTTGGTATTATAACGAAACGGTTACACTCAACGTGGACTTCCATGATCCGAAAGAGGTCGAGGAATATGATGAGCGGATGGGTAAGCTCAGGAATGTGGCCGCAGAAGCGGAGGAGATAGCGGAGGACCTTGCGCTCTCTCCGGATTCGACAGTATGGGAGATCGGAACCGGTACGGGGGAGTGCAGCCTTGCGCTTGCCTCCCGATGCAGGCGGATCTATGCAACGGATATCTCCAGGGCTATGCTTGCGTATGCCCGCAGGAAAAAGGAAGAGCGTCGGGTCAACAACGTAGTCTTTGAAGTCGGAGGATTTCTTTCCGGTTTTCAGCCGGAGTGCGGCGTCAACGGCATAGTCTCGCAGTTGGCCCTCCACCACCTTCCCGATTTTTGGAAGTCGATGGCATTTAAAGTAGTCTCGAAAAAGCTCCTCCCGAATGGTCGGTTTTACTTGAGAGACGTGATCTTTCCATCCGACATCGATAACTACGATTCTTTCTTCGCACAGGCGGTAGAAGGCATGAGGGCAAGAGCTGGGGATGAGATGGCCCGGAGGACGATCCAGCACATCAGGAAAGAATATTCAACATTGGACTGGATACTTGAGGGAATGATGGAGCGCAATGGGCTGAAGATTGTCAAGAAGGAGAGCGAAGGTTTCTTGACGGTCTATGTGTGTGAAAAATGAATGCCGCCCGTGGTTCTTCACCGGCGGAAATTCCGTCGGCTCGCTCGCCGATTAAAATAATGACTTGCCAATATCAAGGCCTACGACGAGGCGAAGGCCTCTCCCTCTGAACCCGTGCCTTTTGAGGACGCAGTAAAAGAGATCCGTGAAGGCAAGATCTCCTGAAATATACACTCCTCATCGAAAAATCCGCCCAGCGCTCCCTTAATAAAATCCCCCTACCTCATCAAACCCGCTTTATTTGGACCAAGCAATATCGAATACATGCTTGGCCCTCACGCTCTGGACTACGATTGGTTAGTGCTGGAGCTGGATGCGAGCAAGATCGTTACCCGACACTGGATCGACCATGACTGAGAACAGCACCGAACCACGGGTTTCACTTGACCGTCGCTAATGCGCCGGCAAGTGAACCCGGACGTTCGGGCCAGAAAATATGATGGTTATTCTGCTGGCATCGATGTATTGATATGCTATCCTTTATTTATGGATAAATATGAAAAATTGCATCGGTTTATCCTGTTACGTCAATCGGACGCGAACATTCCTTTCTCGGAACTCTGTCAGTTGATGAAACGTCTTGGATTTAGAGAGAGAATCAAGGGAGACCATCACATATTCACGAAAGCTGGAATTGAGGAGATTCTAAATCTTCAGCCCAAGGGGACGAAAGCAAAGTCTTACCAAGTCAAGCAGGTTCGGAATGTGATCCTGCGTTACGGACTTACATTAGGAGAGTGAAGATGGATAGAAAGTACGAAATTATCATTTTCTGGAGCAAAGAAGACGATGCCTTCCTGGCAGAGGTACCAGAACTGCCCGGTTGTATGGCTGATGGCAAGACCTATCAAGAAGCTCTTGCGAATGCAGAAAAGATTATCGAAGAGTGGATCGAGATAGCAAAAGAAGAAGAAAGGTCAATTCCTCAGCCCAAAGGTCGCCTTATATATGCGTAACTTCTCAAGAACTGGCTTAACACTTATAAAGCCTCCAAGTGTCAATAAAGAAAAACAGGCAAAGCTCACCTTGTCGCGGAAAAACAATATTTCCCACGTTATTGATTCCACGACGACACCGGAAAAGCAAAGAATGTCCTGACTTGATTTCTCAAACGTAGCTGGCTGCAACCATGTTCCACCTACGAGGTGGCCCAGGGTAAGTGCTTGGAACTTAGATCATTAGAATTCTACAACTTGCACAGGCCCGGGGAAACGGGGAACGGGTCCCACCGAAAAAAACCCGGGATCGGCGAACAATAATTTTACGGAAACGTACTCCATACAGGAATACTATCACGGGGTGAGAAGCTGCTCCGTACCACTGGGAGGAAACGCGCATGAAGATACTGCAATCGTTTGCACAAGAGGGGATTTACCACTGTAAATTGTACATCTCTATCTTTCTGAGTCTCCTCGTCATTATCTCCTTGCACTCGCCGGATGCCGCATTCGCGGAGGAAGAAGCGGACGAAGGAGGCTCGGCCTCGCTGGTCATCACGGTCAGCGATGAAGACGGCGCACCAATCGAGGGCGCGAAAATAACGCTCTATTCATTCAAGAAGACGATGGACCATACGGGATGCTGGACAGGAAGCTCCAGTGGGGAGGACAAAGGACCCACGCCCGCCGATGGCTCGGTCACAATCGAGGGTCTGAAACCCGGCACGTATGTGCTTAAAGTCCAGGCGGATGGCTACATTCCGGGCAAGCTGACGGACATTGTTCTTATCGATGGTGATGAAAAACAGGTTGAGATAAGTCTCCCACAGGGAGAGCAACCGATCTCCGGGCAGGTAGTTGACGAGGAGGGACAGCCGATTCCGGACACCTTCGTAAGCTTTTATATCTCCAAGAAGGGCTTCTTCTTTCGAGATTACATCTACAAGCACGATTCCGACAAAGAGGGAAGGTTCCAGTGCGACGGGCTTGAGGCGGGAGTGTACAACATCGACTTCCGTAAAGAGGGATTCTTGAAGAAAGAGCTGCAGAAAATCCCTGCCGGCACGACCGATCTCAAGGTGGTCCTGGAGAGAGGATGTGCGCTCTCCGGCGCCATCCTTACCACCGAGGGTACCGTCCCCGGCGAGCGGGTCAGAATACGGATCAAGAGAGCACGGAGAAGCGGCAGCAAGAACGTCGAGCTCGACGAAAGCGGCCGCTATCGACTGGAAGCGGTGGAGCCTGGAAAGATCAGTCTCTCGGCCGAGACCGAGTCCCTTACCTCGACGAAGGTTAAGAAAGTCAAATTGAAAATCGGCCAGGAGCTCGAGGGAATTGATTTCGTTCTCTATCCGGGTTTATCGATCTCGGGAAGGGTGTCTTCCTCAGCCGACGGTGCCCCCCTCGCGGGCGTATCCGTTTCCGCAAAAGACAAAAAAAAGAACATATGGAGACATGATAAAACCGGTGACGACGGTGAATACTCTATTTCACGGCTCTACCCGGGGCTCTACACCGTCGTCCCGAATGTTGGCTCGGGGAGGGACAGGAGCAAAATAGAACAGAAAGTCGAGCTCGAACCCGGAGAGGGCAAACGGGATGTCGATTTTACCGTCGAGCTTCCGCCCAAAATAACAATAAGCGGCAGAGTGGTCACGGAAAGCGGCTCCCCTGCCCCGCGTGCCCGGATCGATGTTATCACGTTCAGAAAAAAAGATGATGAACGCGGGAGGCAGCCCTCCATGTTTCCCCTTACCCACTCAGATGATGACGGCGAGTTCGCCTTCCAGATAAACCGATTCCCCAAGGTCATCGTGCTGGCCAGGGACGAGGACCACGCGTGGTCCCAGGGCCAGCCCATACTTACCGAAGACCATACGGCAGAGTACGAGGTTACGATCACGCTGGAAAGAGGCATGGCGATCGCCGGCGTGGTAAAGGACCAGCTCCTGCAGCCCCTCAAAGGCGCGACCATTTCTCTCTTCAGCGGAAGAAGGACCTTCGAGAGGAATAAAATCTGGCGGCCGATAGCGGAAGCGTCCACGGACGAAGAGGGCGGTTACCAGCTCGAACATGTTTCTCTCGGGCAAAACACGCTCGTGGCTTCCATGGAAGGATTTTCCCGGGAATCCCAGTTCATAGCCTGCGGCCCCGGCTCGCCGGAACACGGCTATGATTTTGTCTTGAATCCCGGCGCAAAGATATACGGTTACGTCAAAGACGAGCGCGGACGGCCCGTGGCGAAAGCACGGGTCCACTGTACCGGGGAGACCGCGCCGGGTTATGCGATATGGAAAAGCCGCCTCAAAACGGACACGACAGGCTACTTTGAATACGGAAATCTGGCGCAGGGGTCGTATAAATTATGGGTGCGCCACCCCGATTTCTGCGACGTTCGTAAGAAGAATGTATATCCGGATGACAAACCCCTCCCCATAACTCTGAAAAAGGGGCAGAAGCTGTCGGGCAGGGTTCTCTCCGCCGACACGAATGAACCGGTCAAGGATTACGAGATCAGGATGGAGAAGAAAGCAAGCCCGGGAGAGTGGAAGCGGGTTTCCTTCCCCCGCCCCCTGGTTAGCTATGAAGCCGGGGGCGAGTTCGTAGTTGAGCACCTAGAAGAGGGAAAATACAAAGTCGCCGTTGAGGCTGACGGTTACGCCTCGGCGAAAGCAGGCCCCCTGACCATCCCCCCCAAGAAGAAATTCAAACCGCTCGTCATCGCCCTGAAGAAAGGCTATACCGTGGGCGGAACGGTCCGCGCGAAAGATACCGGCAAACCGGTCGAAAGGGTGAAGGTTTATGTCCTGGACCCCGAACAACCGCCCCAGAATCTCGAGGATCGAATTCTGGGGTACGATTGGACGAGCAGCGTGGGAAAGTTCAGAGTCAGCGGTCTCGGGAAAGGTGACTGGTCGCTGCTCACCAACAAGCGGGGTTACTCCCACTATCAAATGGAGCATCTGCCGCCGGGCGACAACCCCTCCGCCCAGGCACTGGAAATCAACCTCGAAACCGATCCGGATGAGCTCTCCCCCGATGAATGGCGCATGAGTGGGTTGGGCTTCTCCATGGAGCCGGACAAGGAAGACAAGAAGGTTCTCATTAAGAAGGTCTACGAGGGCAGCGCTGTGCAGCAGGGCGGTCTCAGGCCGGGAGACCACCTCGTCGCGATCAACGGCGAGGATGTCATCGCCCCTTTGCATGCTATTTATATACTGCGCTCTCCGGGATATGAGGTAACGCTGAAAGTCACGAGGGAGGGAGAAGAAAGCCCCCTCGAGATGAAAATCGAAAAAGGGAAAGGCTACGACCCGCTCCTCTGGTAAGCGCTCTATCGATCACCCGCGAGGAAGGCAGGTAATCAGGGTTGTACCTACGTAACTAATTGAAGATGAAAAAAGTTTAGAATTCAACAACTTCGCAGGTCCGGCCCGGGGAACCGAGGAACCGGGAGACGAGATAGAGGGCGGCGCTCCTGGTAAGCGCCCCCCGCACATACAAAAACAGCTAAAAAGGAGGTATGCAATGGGAGACAAAGGCAAGAAGGATAAGGACAAACGCCAGAAGCAAAAGTCAAAAAAGCATGAACAAAAAGCAAAAAGGAAAGGAAATAAGTTCTAAGTATTGTATTTAACCACAGGCTAAAAAGCTTAACCAGATGTTGCAACTTACCCCGAAAGCGTTCGAGCGGAAACCCTGATCGAAGGTCGGGGCTTCGCCCCCTTGGTTGGGGTTCCGCTCAACTCGCCGTTAGATGACGTAGTATTAAAATTCTATTGTATATACATTTGTCTTACGCTATAATAAGGCTATAATGAAAGAAATAAAATGGAGTTTGCTTAAAAGTGAGCGGTTAAAAAGAACAAGGGGTGTGTCCTTTGAAGATATCATTAGGGGAAAGTTGATTGGCGTTAAAAAGCATCCCTCGAAAAAGAATCAGTATATTATGTTATTTGAGTACAAAAGGTACATTTGGGTGGTCCCATACGTTTTCGAGAAGGACTATATTTTTCTAAAGACATTATTCCCGAGCAGGAAATATACAAAGGAGTATCTGAAGAGGAGGAAAAGATGAGCAGAAATATTAAATTAACAAAGCAGGAGAAAGAGATAGAGAAAGTATTGTTAAGCGGAGAATTCGTCGACGTTGACAAAAAGGAGCTAGAAGAGATTTCCAAGGTAATAGCCAGGCGAAAGAAAGATGCTGTGTTGAATATTCGCGTGAATAGTCAGGACTTAGAGAGCATTAAACGCAAGGCGAAGAAACTTGGAATAAAATACCAGACCTTTATATCTGAACTCCTTCATAAGGTGGCACTTTAATAATTAATGTATCATCTAATATTTCTAATGAAAGTTAGTATTTGTGCCCAGGGTAAATACTGGAACTTAGATCATTAGGATTCAACAACTTCGCAGGTCCGACCCGGGGAAACGGGATGGAGGCACAGGGAAGGATACAGTATTATCTAAGTAAACAAGCGCTGAGCGACCATCCAATAAAAACAAGGTGAAGACTCTCCATCTTTCACCCCAAGTTGTGGGTTCCGCTCAACTCGCCGTTAGGCTGCGCAAGAACGATACGGCATCCGAAGATATTCACATATCAATCTGGAGGTGAAGTATGCGGCATATTCACCTGGGGACTTGGCCACGACGCGAGCTTTTCAAGGTTTTTAGCACTTGGGACTATCCACACTTCAGCATGTGTGTAAATGTAGACATGACAGCATTCTATCATGTTGTCAAGCAGCGTGGCATTTCGTTTACCGTGGCCACAGTGTACATACTTGCACGAGCAGCGAACGCAATTCCTGAGTTCCGGTATCGCATTCGGCAGGGAGAGGTGGTAGAGCACGAGATCGTACACCCATCTACAACTATTTTAACTAATGAGGATTTGTTCAGCTTCTGTAAGATTGACTATGTTGAGGATTTCTCGGAGTTTGCAGCGAGAGCTGCAGACAAGATCGCCTGCGTGCAAGAGCATCCGACGCTGGAATACGATCCGGAACGAGATGACTTGTTGTTCATGACTGCGATCCCTTGGGTGTCGTTCACAAGCTTTATGCATCCGCTCCATTTGCATCCAGCGGATTCTTTGCCACGGTTTGCGTGGGGGAAGTTCTTCGAAGAGGGCAAGTTCTTGAAGATGCCGTTGAGTGTGCAAGCACATCATGCACTAATGGATGGAATACACATGGGGAGATTCTTTGCAAAAGTGCAAGGCTACTTACAACAGCCGGGGATCGTGCTAGGTGAAATATAGGTGCGCAGCCTAACACTTATAAGGCCTCCATGTGTCAATAAAGAGGAATAGGCTAAATCCTCCTGTCGCGGAAAAGCAATATTTCCCACGTTATTGATTCCACAATCTATTGATATTTATGTGTAAATGTGGTATAAATATATCGGCATTTGTCGAGGGTAATCGAAAGATGAAAAAGGGTAGTGTCTCCAGCGCAGGGTACGGCCCCTTTGGGACGTTCTCCATAGCTCTTCTTCTAACCCTCTTTTTCCACGCCCCCGGTTCCGCCCGGGCCGAGTTCTCACGCATCGGTTATATTAACTACAGCGTGGGACAGCCGTGGAAGAATTACCCCCGGTTATTCGACAGGACCTACACGCATATTATCGCCACCTTCCTGATCCCCGCCAGTGACGGTACGATAGACGCGGTTGACGCCGCCGATTCCTTCGGCGCCTGGGTCTTTCCCGACGCGCAGGCGGCCGGTTCGAAGGTCCTCGTCTCCATAGGCGGGTCCACGGTCTCGTATCAGGTCTATATCGATATTTCCGGCGATCCCGCGGCCAAACAGGATTTTATCGACAACGTGACCACCTTCCTGACGGTCATACCCGATTACCCGGACGTGGAGTACGACGGGGTCGATATCAACTTCGAGGGGTGGTGGCTGATGGGTTCGATAACTCAGGCCCAGCGCGCCCAGGTGGACGGCCTGACCCTTGACCTCGCCCAGGCGGTCAAGGACCTCGATCCGGGCAAGGTGGTGACGGTCACCCTGGCGCCGCTCTATTTCCTTCCGGTGAGCCCGTCCGCCGATGTGGTCAACTCGGGTCTCATCGACCTCGCCCATCACATGAGTTACGACTTCATGTCGAGCGACACGCAGCCCAACGGGCCCTTCCGGGCTCCGGGGACGCAGCAGTGGCTCTATTACAGCGAGGGCCCTGTGGAGCGTTCCGTGTATGGAGCGTTCGAGTACCTTGACGGCAAGGGGTATGACCGCTCCAAAATTACCGGAGGCATTCCGTTCTACGCCTCGAACCGCGATACCTGGACCAGCGTGCGCGGCGCTGCCGACTGGCCCGCTATCGCTCTGCATTCCGATTACCTGGAGAAACAGCACCCGACGGGCGGTTACTGGGTGAACGATGAAGAGGCCATCGACGCCAAGATCGCCGAGTACAAGAGCCTCGGCCTGTCCGGCGTGATGGTCTGGCAAGTGGGGGGGGAGGGGACGACGGGAGACCTCAGTCAGGCCCTCTACGATGCCGCCACAAGACCCACACCAACGCCGACAATGACGCCTACTTCCACGGAAACCCCTACGGTTACGCATACGCCGACGATCACTCCAACGCCTACGATAACCCCGACGCCTACGATCACGCCGACCCGGACCCCATGGCTCTTCCCCCGAAGGGTCAATTTCCAGCCTGTATCGTCGGATCTCCCCGCGGGATACGCCCGGGACGATAGCACCTCCTTCGGAACGTACGGGGACTACGGCTGGATGTAAGACCACACTATTTCTACGGAGCAGCCGGGCCTACGCGGTAGATTTTTACCCGGGTTTCGTCCGCGGGGTTTCTGTTCGGCGGGCTTGAGTAGATTAGCGCGAAAACATCGGGGTGGCGGCGGGCCCAGATCTCCTCAATGGGGAAGCCCTCCCTGTTGCGACGGAGGTACCGGCGTTCCTGGGGACTGAGGTTCGTGACGAACAGGTAATCGATGTCATTTTTTCGCAGGTTATCAAGCCACGCCGGGTAATCGGCTTCCCTCCTGTAGTAGGCTGGTTTTAACGTTCCCGGCGGCCGGTAGCCTTTTCCACCCCTGAGTTCCCTGTCGTAATCGTGCTCCTTCCAATCCGGGTGGGGGGTTATGCTGACGTAAGTGACGTTGTTCTTCAACCCCGTGCCGTACAGCGCGCCCGGGATGTTCAGCCCCGCCCACGCGATATTACCGCCCCGCGTCTCCCTGTCCATCCACAGCCACGCGTGCTCAAGCATGTTCGGGTTGGGCATGTACTTGAAAGAGTCGTCTAGGGCGAAACCGGCGATGGAGGTATGGGGGCTGCTGGGCCTGTAAGCGTACTTGTAAGAATCCGTGGAGAAATACGCGGATGCGGCGGAGAGGGAGAGGGCTGCAGCGGTTAAGGCGCAGAGCGCGCAGGCCCTTCTCCATAGCCCCCGCAGAGGGAATAAGAAACAGGCCGGTAAGAGAATTGCGCTTGCGAGGGCGCACGCGATTGCGCGGCGCGCGGGCGGTATTCCCCCCTCGCCGAGTCCGAGCGCCGTGACGCAGACGAACTTGACCATGCCGGTGAGATAAGGGTTCTGCCGGACGGTGAGGACGAGGCAGACCGTAACGGCACAGGCCAGTATCCATTTCAACGGCCTGTTGATTGTCGCCGCGTAGGCCGGGTAAAGGGCGAAGAACGGGACGGATATGAGCAGGAATCGCTCGGGGGTGTGAGCGGGCGTCAGGAGACCGAAGATGATGATGGCGAGGAAAGGCAGGGCGAGGATATAGAGGGAGGCTCGAGGGGCTCTTTTTTTCATGATGAGCGCCACGGCGCAAGGCGGAATGGAGCAGAGGACGAGGCAGGCCAGGGGAATACCCAGTATCATCCTGATGGCCGCCGCAGCGGCGGCGAGGGTCGTGATATGGGGATAGCCGCGCAGCAGGGCCTCCCTGTCGAACATCCCCGGGAAGAGCGTGCCGCTGAATACTTCAACGGTCAGAGGATAGAGAGGATTTCCCGTAACGAGGAAGTTCCTTATATACCAGAAGCCTCCAAGCGCACAAAGGCCGGCCGCGAGGATGGCCGCCTTGCGGATTATCCGCTGCCGGCGCAGGAGGAAGACGATTGCAAGGGGGACGAGGATTAAGAGACCGTAAGAGAGGGCGAGGCTTTTCGTCCCGTAAAAGAGGCCCAGGCTGATTGCCAGGATAAACAGGGTGCTTCTCTTCCCGTCCCTCCGGTAGAGGATGAGGAATTCCAGGGAGAGGATGAAGAGAGCCGCGAACATGATATCGACGTAGGCATGAGCGGCCTGTGCGACAACCGCCGGCGTGAAGATGAAGATGAGGCAGGACCATGAGGACGCGTCCCTGCCGATGCCCATTCTCCGGGCTATCCCGTAAAGGCCAAGTGCACCGATAAGGAGGAAGGGGAGCTGCCCCAGGTTGGCGAGGAAGTCCTCGCGGAAGGGGAGTATCAGCCAGAGGAAGAAGAGCTCCCCGTTACATTGAGAGTAGGCTACGGAGGGATCGCCGAAGGGTGCTGGTATGATTGATATTCCCCCTCCCTTCATCCATGAGATGGGAAAGTGGATGTGGTAAGTGTAGCTGTCCCAGCCGTGGGGCGGCGTGACGAGGGCCTGGGCGGCCAGCGCCGCCAGGAATATCAGTGCCGCTATCCAGAGAAATATTGTCAGCAGGTTGAGCCCGGGTAACCGCCACCCGGCGACAGGAGAGGCCTTTGGGGCCGGCCCCCTGGTGAGACTGCCGGCCACGATGAGCAGTGCCGAGGTTGCTATAATGACCGCCGCGAGATTTAGAATCCCCAGCATGCCCAGCACGTTCTCGACGAGAACGATCTCGGCTATGTAGAAGAGAAATACGGCGGGAATAACCGTCCTCCGGCCAAGGTAGGCGTAATATCTTCGGGTGATACGGAATGCCGTGGCGAGCACAATGCCGTTCATGAAGAAGAAGAGGAGCGTCGGCAACGCCCCCGGTACGCGGAGCAAGTTCATGACCAGCAATACTATGAAAAGGCCGAGTATCGGTAGCGCGTATCTCTTCATATCAAACCAGAATGAGTTAAATGAGTTGTATGAGTTGTATGAGTTAGGTTAGTTTCATGCTTGTGATCTTCGCGGTGTCGATCTTCGTTTTTCACAAATGAATTCAATCGGATGTGCCAAGGGCGAGGAACTTTCTGAACGGCCTCTCTCGTTCCGGGTCGTCGTTGTAGTCGAAATAGTATAGCTTGAACTTCCAGTAGTCGGCGTGGACCTTCTCTCTCGGCATTGAGCCCATGTTCCTGATGTAGTTATCCAGGAAAGAGGGGAAGTGGACGAACTGGATGTCCCTGTGCCCGCGCAGCTTCTCCATGATGTCGTTGTCGTATATAAAAATGCTCCCTCCCATGCCGCGGACGCTCATTATGTCGTAGTTGCTCAGGAACGGGACCGTGTCCATGACGCTGCAGAAGGTGAAGTTCATCCTCCTCTTCCTCAGGTAGTCGTCGGGGGCGGGTTTTTCATGGCCGGGCCTCGCCCGCTCGTCAATCTCCTGATGGGCTATGTGCCTGTCGGTCAATCCTGTCGCTATCTCGATGGCAACCGGGAATTCCGCGTAGTAGACGAGCATGCAGCGGAAGTATCCCACTACGATCGGCATGTCCTTGAAATACTCCTTCATCCTATCGCCCATCTCCCTCGTCTCTTCGACAATCCCCTTCGGGTAGAAGTAGGGTTCGTAGGTTATGCCGTCGATGCCCTTTTTATGGACCGGGTCGAACTGGTTCCAGCGGGCCAGGGTCAGGCCCATTATTATCACCATGACGGCAATCCTCGTTTTCCCGCTTAAGAGCTCGTTAACGGTGCACTCGATGAGCAGGAATAAAAACGGCGTGGCGGGGAGGAGGAAGCGGGCGAACATGAAGTCTCCCCCCACACGGAGCACGTAGAAGAGGGAGGGGACAGCGAAGAGGACCGAAAGCAGGATGGCTCTCCGTGAAAATTTTTCGGTGGCGAACGCGTTCTTCAGCAGGTTCAGGATGGCCCGGCCGCCGGGTGGGCGCAACGCGAGCTTCACCGCGTATGCAATGAGGAAGAGCGGGACGGTGAGCAGAACGTAGTACGTCTTGAAGTACAGCCCGAGGTAGCGGAGGCCCTGGCTGTAGTAGGGGAGGTAGGCCGACTTGGCGTAGTAGGTGTTGGGGAAGGGGTAACCGTAATACAGGAGATGCCAGATCCAGTAGGGGACGTATATGAGTATGAATGGGAGGAGATAAAACAGGATGTTCGCCCTCCTTCCCTTTGAAACCATCAGCAGGTAGAACAACGCCATGGTGTAGAAGATCGCTCCCTCCGGCCTGGTGAGTATCGACAGGGTCAGTATCAGCCCGGCAAGGAGGAAGGACGCCTTCCCTTTAGCCGCTAGGGCGGTCCAGAACCCCGCACTGATGAGAAGGATGAAAAAGGAGGTCTCCAGGCCGCTCGTGGCGTAAACGTGCAGGTCGTGGTGTAGGGAGAGACAGAGAGCCGTAAGGGGGAAGTAAAGGCGGGTGGCCCCGTCCCTGCGTGCTATCCAGCGGGTCAGTATGAGAAACGTCAGGATGGTGAGGGCGTACGATGCGATTCCCAGGATCCGGGACAGCTTCACGGGGTCGATATCGAATTTCAGGCCCAGGGCGATGATAATCGTCCAGAGGAAGTTTGTGTAGCCGTCAACGTACTCGCCGGCATTGTAGACGAGGCCGAGGCCGCCGACCAGGTTCTTCGCGTACCGGAAGGAGATGAAGGCATCGTCGCACATCCACGCGAGCCGGGCGGAATCGTAGATGCCATATAAGCAGATCCCGGCTGTCACCAGTGCCAGTCCGGTGGGTATGAGTCCGGCGGCGGCCCCCTTTTTGCAGGAGTTGTTCATGCCTGTTTATCGTACGGGAACAGGTATTGAATGTTCCATTAAAATAAAAGCGTCCATTCTCAAATGAAAAACGGGTAAAGACCACACATTATAGCATGGCGGATTCAAGTATTTGTTGGTAACCTTTTGCTCATGCGTGTGATCAAAAAAAGCGCTCCGGTGCTTTTTCTCCTTCTTGTTTCCTTCGTTTTTTTCCGGGAGGCGGCCCTGTTCAGGAAGGCGTTCTACTACTTCGACATCGTTGGTTTCAACCTTCCCATGAGGCAGTACCTCGGCGAAAGGCTCCTCCGGGGAGTTTTTCCCCTCTGGTGCCCGCAGAAGGCCTGTGGCTTTCCCGTCTTCGCCGAAGGGCAGGGAGGTTTCCTGTATCCGCCCAACCTGCTTCTCTTCCCGCTTCTCGCCGCGTGGAAAGCTTTCAACATCTCGATGGTTCTCAACTTTTTCCTCGGCTCATGCTTCATGTACGCCTACCTCAGGAGCAAGGTTTCCATATTCCCCGCTCTTATCGGCGGAATAACGTTCGCTTACAGCGGGTTCTTTCTCTGCCACTCGTTTCACACTGCATGGGTCAACGTCTTCATATGGCTCCCCCTTCTGTTCCTTTTCGCCGAAAAGGCCGCCGGGGGAGGGGGTCTCCGGCCCGCCTGTATCGGCGCGTGTGTTCTGGCCGTGATGATTTTCGCCGGGCATCCCAATGCGTGCATGGTGAGCCTGGCGGGGCTCTTTTTTTACCTCCTTTACCGGGGACTCTTTTCCCGCGGATACAGGGGGCTGGCCGCCAGCCTTATCGTTCTGTTACTGATTGTCCTGCTGGGCGCCGGCCTGGGGGCCGTGCAGATCCTTCCCATGGCGGAGCTGACCGGCCAATCCACGAGGACCGGTGGTTTTCCCTGCGATTTTCTAACCTTCGGTTCCTTTTCGCCAGCCTTCTTTGCCGACCTGGTGCTGCCCGATCTCTTCGGCAACCGGGGCACCGACACCATCTGGTTTCCCCCGGCCTTTCCCTATTACGAGATGGACGTATACCTGGGGATACTGCCGCTGCTGTTGCTTATCATCGCGCTGACGAACGGCGGGAGACGGCGCGAAATGGCGTGGTTCGCCCTCTGGATAACCTCGATCGTTTTGATGCTTGGAAAGTACACCCCCTTCTACCATGTCTTGGGCTGCATTCCTTATTTCGACCGGATGAGGCTGCCGTGCAAGTTCGATATACTGTTCTGTTTCTCGTCGTCCGTATTGATCGCCTGCGGCGCCGGGCGTCTCTTCGGGGAGAAGAGGCTCAGGCTGTTGCCGCTTGCCGTGGGTACGTGTGCGGTCATTGTCTTCACGGCGGCAGTTTATTATGTTTCATATGACGCTGTCTTCGAGAAAATTTCGTCCATGGACCCGTCCCGGCTCCTGCCCGGGTGGCCCGAGCGCCTGGAGCGTCTCAGGCTCCTCATCGCCTCCGGCGTGCGGAGGGCCGTCGTTTTCCTCGCGGTGGGCTTCTCCATAATTCTTGCGGCCAGGTATCGATCCGCGAACCGGGCTATCCTTGCCGCCGTTTCCCTCCTCGTTGTATCGGCTGACCTCTTTATTTTCTCGCGTTCCCGCGTCGCCCTCGTCGAGCCGTCCCTTTTTGCCGGCGCGCCCCCGACGGTTGCCCCCCTGGATGAGGATAGGTCCATCTTTCGAATTTACAGCGACGATATATCCGAGAGTTTCTCCTACGGCGCGCCGGGCTGGCTCAACACGGAGGAGCCGTACTTTATGTCGCTCCGCACGCTGCCGTACGACACGCAGATGCTTTACGGGGTGCCGTCCATACGGGGGGGAGGGCCTCTTGTCACCCGCAGGATGAGCAGGGCGATCTCCGGTTTCCCCCGGGGCTTCATAGACATGCTGAACGGCCGGTATATATTCACCTGGCGCAGGCTCCCGGCAGACGGTCTGGAACTTGCCTATGACGGGGGACCGTTTGTCTATCGGAATACAAGGGCCCTGGACAGGGCTTATGTCGTCCCGGATGCCGTCTTTGCCTACTCTGAGGAGGAGGCTTTCGGTTTGGTGACTGCGGACAGCTTTAACGCCCGCCTGTCCGTTGTAATAGAGGACGCTGTCCCGGGGGATTTCCAGCTCCGGGGACCTGACGGCCGCGGGGCAGGGGCTAGCACCGGTATAACCTCGTATTCCGATCACGAGGTCATCGTAGAAGTCGAGATGCCCTATAACGGTTTCCTCGTCCTCTCGGATAGCTATTACCCGGGCTGGCGTGCAGAGGACAACGGCGAGGAGGTCAGGATATATCGGGCCAACTATCTCGTTAGAGCGGTCTACCTGGAAAAGGGGCGGCACCGGGTCCGCTTCTTCTATAGTCCGGCGTCTTTTCGATTCGGCCTCTTCATCTCTGTTTTGTCCCTGGTTGTCCTTGCCGTTATCTATTGGCGGGGAGGGGGCAGGAAGCCCGGTGGTTTCGCATTGCCGCCCGGTGAGGAAGCTCAAGCCGGTCGGGAGAGCAAGCTCCTCATCCTTGCTCTGCTTGCTATACTAATAGCTCTTTCATTTGTTATCGAGCCCGGCAACTGGGGGGACGTCTTCAGGACACTTCGCGTGCGGTGACGGCGGTCATGGAGTTTGCGTAATGAATAAATTCAAGAGGTTTCAGGTATTCCGGTTGGTTCTCCTTCTTGCCCTCGTCGTGCGCCTCTTCCAGCTTTCAGCTGACATGCCGCTTTATATCAGCCCATGTGCTGATGAGGGGATATACGTTCATAACGCCCGCAATCAAGTTCTCTTCGGCGAGTGGGTCCTGGACGATTGGAACAACATGTATATCAGCCCCATCTTCAACTATTTCGTCTACCTGAGCTTTTCGCTGTTCGGCGTGGGCTTCGTCCAGGCGAGGCTTGTCTCGGTCGCGGCAAGCCTGGTTACGATCTGGCTCGTCTTCGCCTGCCTGAAGAATAGCGCCGGGATAAAGGCGGCGCTTCTGGCCGGGCTTCTCCTGTCGGTCAATTACGTCTACGTGGCTTTCGGCAAGATGGCTTTGATGGAGCCGGCCATGATCATGTTCATGGCGCTGGCCATGTACTTCTTCCTGCGTGGCGGGGGCAGGGGGACGTTTCTCTTTCTGTGCGGCGTGTGCTGCTCCCTCGCCTTCATTACCAAGAACCTCGCCGGCTTTTATTTCATCGTGCCCTACGCGGCGCTTTTTCCGGGCGGCCGGGCAAGGGGAAAGCTCAGGAGGTTCTCCCTCCTTCTGGCCGGCCAGCTTTCCGTTATCTCTGTATGGTTCTTCACGTGGTATCTCCCGAACAGGGGATTTATAGACCTTCACAACAGGATAAAAATCGAGGAGCGCGCGCCTGTGTCCGCTGCCGGGGCGTTGATAAACGCGGCAGCCATGTTCCGAAATCCCTTCTTCGGAATGGTCCCCCTCCTGGGCGCCGCGGCCCTCATCGGCTTGCTCATCGTTGTGCTGGCGGCAGCCAGGAGGAAGCGCATCGGGGCCGTGGAGCTTTACGCTCTCCTGTGGCTTGCGGCGAATTTTGCCTGCCTCTCAGTTTTTTCATGGCGTCCGCTGAGGTATTTCCTCTCCCTGCTCGTCCCCATGGTGATACTGGCGGTTGTTCCCCTTTTCGGGAAATCCGGTACAGGTGAGCGTGGTGGGGGAGTTTTAACGGCTCTCTACCCCCCGCGCTGGCGGAAGGGCGTCATGACGTGCACCTCGCTCCTGGTTGCAGCCTCGCTCCTGTGGAGCGCGTACAACCTCGGTTGGACCTGGCTCCATCCGCGGTCGATGTGGCCCTCCCTGGCCCGTGAAATCCGTGAAAGGATACCCGGGGCCGCCGTCATAAGCGGAGGGCCGGCAATGAGCGCGGGCATGGGAATCAAAAACCGTCTCGTATGGATCCATCAGCTTGCGGATTACTCCAGGGGGGACCCGTTCGCCCGGTACGGCATCGACTGCCTTGTGGTCGATGGCCGCGAACTCGAGTTCTACAAAAGGGTTTTTCCGGATGTCCTTCCGCGGCTCATGAAGGAGTCCCGCCTGGTTTACCGGATGCCGCTCGACGATCGCGGCGCCGCCCTTTTCATAAAATTGCCGGCCGAGCAGTCAGATTGAGCTTCAAAACGGCGATTTTTTCTCATACTATTAAGCTGAAAGGTTCTATTCCATATCGTGTGGGTAGAGTGACCGGGCTTACAACCACAGAGAACACGGAGATCACGGAGTGAAGTAAGCGTATTTTCGAGGCCCAGCGTCCAGCCCATATGATAAGCATAAGGATTCCATTGTAACTTTTCATGAATATCACTGTTAAAGTGTCCTCGATAGGGCTCCCGATCCTCTTCCTCTTGTCTTCTCTGTGTGCTCCGTGGTAAGTAATTGGCTGTTAGCCACATAAAGTGAAAGAGAACCATCCGAAGTATCCATACATTAAATGCAGCAGGGTTCACGTTTCCAACAGGGCGAGAACTGATACTTTTCTATGAGAGAGAGTAACTCCAGAGCCGTTGTTCTGGCCGTTCTGGTCTTCCTTATATACGCGTACTTCGTCCACACCACGGCCTGGAACCAGGTCGGCTTCAACGTGGCCATCAGGTTTCTGCTCGTCAAGAGCCTGGTCGAGGACCGCAGCTTCGTCCTCGATGAGTATCAGCACCTCACCGATGACAAGGCGTACTACGGGGGGCGCTACTTCTGCGACAAGCCGCCGGGCATCTCATACTTCTCTCTTCCCGTGTACTGCGCGGTTCGCCTGGCGGGCCTTGCTGTGTCGCGCGGGTGGTCCCCCTGGGTTTACCTCTACTTCATCAGGCTTTTTATCATCTCTCTTCCGGCCGCGGCTTTCGTCGTTATCCTGTACCGGTTTATCGGCCGGTTCGGTCTCTCGTCGAGTGAGCGCTGCGCCCTTGTCGCGGCGTACGCCCTGGGGACGATGGCGTTTCCCTACGCGACCGTATTCCTCGCCCACCAGCTTGCGGCCGTCCTCGTCTTCTCCGTTTTTATCCTCCTGATGAAGGCTTCTTCGGGAGGGAGGAAGCACTCCTTTTACGCCGGCTTGCTGGCGGGCTGCGCCTTTGCCTCGGAGTACCAGGTCGCGGTAATTATTGCCGTCGTTGTTCTCTTCCTGCTATTCCGGCGGGAGATGAGAGGCAGGCGCTTCCTCTTTTTTCTCGGCCTTCTCCCCGGTC
This sequence comes from Candidatus Tritonobacter lacicola, assembly GCA_030765135.1. Taxonomy (GTDB): domain Bacteria; phylum Auribacterota; class Tritonobacteria; order Tritonobacterales; family Tritonobacteraceae; genus Tritonobacter; species Tritonobacter lacicola. Next base: position 27,291 of record JAVCDC010000101.1, read on the forward strand.
TCGCCGCCGTTCTAAGCTACAATTACATCTGTTTCGACAACCCGTTCAGCATGGGGTACGCACACGTGGCCGTCCCGGAGGCCAGGGCGACGCAGGCCCACGGCTTTCTGGGCGTGGGCCTTCCCTCGCCGGAGGCTCTCTCCATGATCCTCTTCAGCTCTTTCCGGGGTCTTTTTTACATTTCGCCTTTCCTTATACTGGCCATCCCCGGCTTCTTTTATATGTACCGCAACGCGCGGGGGAAGCGCGACCGAATGGTGCTCTTCCGGTTATGTCTGGCGGTTGCGGCTCTCTACCTCCTCTTCACTTCTTCCTACGCGGCCTGGCAGGGTGGGTCGGCTTACGGGCCCAGGATGATGACGCCGGCCCTCCCGTTTCTCCTTATCCCCGTGGCGTTCCTCCTGCGGAGACGCGGCCGGCCGTTCACGGTCCTGTTTGCCGTCACTGCCGTTTACTCAATCCTTTTCAACCTTATCGCGGTGTGTGCGGAGCCCCGCCCGTCCGAGTTCCTGTTCAATCCTGTTATGGATTTCTCATTGCCGTATCTCCTCGATGGCGGGGCGACCCTCAATCTCGGCACGCTCGCGGGCCTGTCCGGTGCGGCCGGCCTTGTTCCCGTGGGTGCTCTGGTCATAATCCTGATCGCTTTCTTCGTGGCGCCCGTCCTGGGCTCAGGGGCCCGGGCGCCCCTCGGAACGGGCGAGAGATTTTTGTTTTTCTTCTGCCTGGCGCTTTTTCTTTTAATGGTTGTCCAGCTCGTATGTTGCCGCAATAAGGACGATTCGGTAACTTATGCCATGAGGGGCAGGGCCCACGAGATTCGCGGCAACACCGTCAAGGCGGAGCCCTATCTCGTCTGTTCTCTCTCCGATAATCCGGACGGCCCCTTCTCCATGCACGTCCTCCAGAGCCTCATCAAAATAGCAGCCGAGGCGGGCGACATGGAGAGGGCGTCGAGGCTGCAGCAGATCTTCGAGTTGAGCGCGCAGATCAGGGCGCACCCGGAAAGGCCGGGGCTCAGGGCGGTGAGGGGCAGGCTCTTCCTGTCCGCCGGCATGCCCGGGCCGGCGGCGATGGACGCGGGTGCTTCCAGGTGAACGCGAAGAGGAAACTGGAGCTGTTTCTTCTAATCGTCATACTGGCCGTCTCCGTTTTCCTGAGATACGTCGACCCGATCTTTCTCTCGGCCCTCCCGGTAACTCCCGATTCCGTTGAGTACACGACCCTTTCCTACAACCTCTTGAAAGGGAGAGGCTGCCACATCGTGATCAACGATAGGGCATACCCCCCGCGATATCCATACGGTTACCCGCTGTTGCTTGTTCCGTTCACGGCCGTCTTCGGTCCCGTCCTTCACAGGGCAGTCTACGCAAGCCTCTTTTTCGGTGTTGCCGTTGTCGTTCTTTCATATCTTCTGGCCCGGTCCGTTTTCGGTCCTCCGGAGGGCCTTCTCGCGGCGTTTTTTGTGACAGTGTCTCCGGTATGTATCATCTTCAGCCAGGTTATCGTGGCCGTGTCGGCTACGACGGCACTTGCCTTGCTGATTCTCCTTCTCTCATGGCGCCTCCTGGTGAAAACGGAGCCGGACCGCTTGTTACTGCCCTGGCTCGGCATAGGGCTTCTAATCGGTTTCAATGCTTCCGTCCAGCTTCTGAGCGGGCTGCTGTTTATTCCGGTGGCCCTGGGAATCGTCCTGATGAGGAAGAGAGCTTGTCTTCACGCGCTCGGCGGCCTGGTTCTCGGATTTGCTGTTGCGGCGGCACCTATTTTTCTCTATTTCAAGCTCGCTTATGGTTCCTTCTTCACGACAGGATATAAGTACTGGGTCCCGGAGTTCTATGGACGGCTTTCCGATTCTCTTTCAGGCGGCTATCTGCTGGAGAACACGAGGTGTTCAGAGGATGGGATGGGCACCGGGAACCTCATCTATTATTGGCGTTACCTCATCGGGAGGGGAGGGATTCCGGCGGGCAATCTCTGTCTCCCCGGTTTTCTGCCGTATCTCCCATGGCTTCGACCGTACCTACCGGGATTTCTGCCGTTCGCCGCGGTTGGTATTATCTGCCTGGTTATCGGTATCCGTAAGAGAATAACCGGGTACGCCTCATACCTCGTTTTATTTGCCTCGACATTTGCATCCCTCGGTATTTTTCTCCTTCTCTACTGTTTCCAGATGGCGAAATTCCTTGTTCTTATTGCGCCGCTTGTAATTATTACGGGGGTATACGGGATAACATCGTCGTTGCGATTCCTTGCGGCGAAGGGGTGGCGGAAGAAGGTGGCAGGAACGGTCATGCTTCTTTTAATCGTTCCTCTGGCGCTGGATGTAGGCCACTTTATCGTTACGGGCCGTTTTCTCACGAAGCATCCACCGTTTGCGCGCGAGCCGTTCGAAAGCGTTATGGCCGTCAACCGCGTCGCGGAGAATGATGCCGCTATCATATCGAGCATGGATGGCGTATACGTGACGCACTACGCCGTCTCAGGGACTGAAAGAACATACATCCCCATGACGCGGCAGGCCGAGTATATCAGCAAGCGGGACCTTCCCCTCATCGTGGCGGAGGAGGACCCTGACGCGATCGAGCGGCTCCTCGCCTCGGGCAGGCCTGTCTACGTGGACGGATTTACGGCGAGGGGCTGGCCCCGGCAGATGATGCTGCTGAGCCGGAGGTTCGATATTAAAAGTGCGGCAACTTACTGCAATGGCAAGCTTCACGTGTACAGGCTTGAAATTAAAGAAAAAATAAGAAAATAAGAAAATAAGACAATAAGGAAGTAAGGAAGTAAGGGAATAAGATGCAGGATGCAAGAAACAAGGGTTCTTCTCCAATTCAGTTGAAGGTGAACACTGGAATACCTGTTATAAACAATACCCTCTCCCCCCAATTTTTGGGGGGAGAGGGAAGGGTGAGGGGGGGATATATAGAATGGTTGTATTACCCCTCACCCTGCCCTCTCCCCTAAAAGGGGAGAGGGAATAATTTGTAAGCTCACGGTAGTAGTTGAATCAATCGTTACACGATACGATGGATGTCATAATTGTTTTCATCTGCTTGATGCATAATAAGGTACGTTATGTAACATGATTTCATTGCCAACTTAAATGGAGAAGAACCGAAACAAGAAACGAGATGCAAGAAACAAGCAAATTTGAAATTCCAATAACCATTTGATTCACTGGTCATGAGCAATCGCAGAGAAATAGCGTTCGTTCTTGTCTGGTCGGCGGTGATTGTTGCCGTCGGCCTCATACCCTTCATCGTGTGCGCCCACTCCACACCCGAGGGGTGGGTGTGGAGGGGTTGGGTCTGCCTGCCCTGGGACCAGGACTCTTATCTCACCTGGTCTTACCAGGCGTACGAGGGGAATCTGCTCTTCGACATGAAGTACACGACGGAGCCCCAGGAGAAAATCCACTTCAGGCCCCTCATGCTCCTCATGGGTGTTACGGCAAGGTTTTCCGGACTTTCGCTGACCAGGGTGTTTCACGTCTACACGGCCCTCATCGGCTACATGGTTCTTGTGGCATCGTACGGCCTCTGCCGGCTCGTCTTTCCGGCTTCGGGGAGGAGGATCTTAGCTTTCGCCCTCATATCCTTCTCGGCGGGCGTGTCGTGGCTGCTGCCCCCCGGCTACCTCGGCTACATCAACTCCACTTTCAGGATATTGCCCGTGGACAGGTGGATACCTGAGGGGAACGTCTTCCTCACAATAATGTCCAATGCCAACTACGCCGCGGCGACACTTGGCATGGTGCTATCGATCTTCTTCTTCCTTCTGGCTGCAAGGAGAAGAAGCTATCTATACAGCTTTCTCTCCGGCTTGTCGTGCACGGCCCTCGTCCTCGTCCATCCGCCCGACGCGGTGACAGTCTTCCTCGTTATATCCCTCTTTTCGGCCATACGGTATTTCGGCGGCCGGAAAGGAGAGCGGCGTTTCCGGCTCGTTTCGTACGGGGTGTTTGGACTTATTACCCTGGCCGCCTTACTCTACCAGTACTGGATATTCAGCAGTGAGACTACGTTCGCGGAGTGGGCAAAGATGACCAAGATAGTATCCACCTCGCCCTACAGCTTTGTCATAGGCTACGGTTTTCTCTTCATCATGGCGCTCTACGGGGCTTACAGGATGTTTGCCGATCCGGGCGACGGCGCCCTTATCGTCCTCTCCTGGCTCGTTATCGGTTTTCTTCTCTACTACTTTCCGGTAACGTTCCAGGCGCGGGTGATCATGGGCTACCATATTCCCGTTGCAATGGCTGCCGCGTATGGTTTCTGGTCGGCCCTGGAGAATATCAGGGTGCGTTACAGGCTCATTTTTCTGGCGGCCTTCGCTCTTCCCGCTGTTTACCCGTTGGCGATGTTCCTTACTCAACAAGGCTTCAGGATTTCAATTCCCGCCGCGGGAGAGGCCCTGGGCTGCCTCGCCCCGGTGCTCGGGGCTGTTCTCTGCGGCGCGCTCGCCTGCATTGCGGGTGACAGGAGGAGAAATATACTGTTTATCGCGGCGGCTTTTTTCCTCCTCACCATTCCATCAAGCGTGAGGACGGTGATCAACTTCTCCGTGTCACCCCCCCTGATGCGCGAGGGGTATTACATCGAGAAGGGCGAAGTCGACGCGGTGAGCCGCCTGGGAGAGATGAGCACGAGCGCCGACATCATCCTCTCCTCCCAGGACATAGGCAGCTATATCCCCGGCCATATCGGTTGCTACGTCTACGTCGGGCACGGGTCGGAGACAATTGACTTGGAGAGAAAAAAAATCGAGCTGCGGAAGTTCCTGGACTCTGCTACCGGCCACGCGTGGAGGAGGGCGTTCCTTTCCGGAAGCGGAATAGACTACGTTTACATCGGCCGCTACGAGAGGAGGCTGAGGAAGGCCGAGGGGGACGGGTTCGTGGATTTCGACCCTTGCACGGCGCCTTACCTCGAAAGGGTATATTCAAGAGACGGCGTAGAAATATTTAAAGTCATTGGCTCCAACAGCAATGGTGTTGTGAGAGAAGAAGAGTAATGAACCGCGGAGACGCAAAGGACGCAGAGAAAGGGGTAACGGATACGCCCGTAACTCTTCTTTGACTTTGCGATCTTTGCGCCTTTGCGGTTCAAAAAAGACAAAGTAAAAAGGTGGTTGTGTGAGTAAGTACGGCATTCTGGTAAAGGTCATCGCCATAGGCGTGATCGTTCTCGCCATGTATCCATACATCTATGGTTACAGGCACGTTCCCACCGGCATGACCTTCATGGGTTTCGCCGACCATCCCTACGATCAGAACAGCTACCTTTCGAGGATACAGCAGGCATCGGAGGGCAAGTTTTTCATCAGGAGGGACTTCACGCTGGAGGAGCAGCGTCCGCTCTTTTTCAACCCCTTCACCTGGACGCTCGGAGTCGTCTGCCTCTGGACGGGTTTCTCCCCGTTATCGGTCTATCTAGGGTCTCTCGTCCTATATGGCCTTGTGCTCCTCGCGACGATCCACTGGTTTATAGGCCTCTTCACGAATGACAAGAGGAAGAGGTTGTTCGCCTTTGCCCTCTGTGCCTTTTCCTCCGGCCTCTGCTGGCTTATACCTCTTTCGAAATGGCAGGAGCTCTTCAGGGAGTGGAATATCCTGCCGATCGATTACTGGATAGCCGAGACGATAACGTTCGAGACGATATTCTCCTTCCCGCAGTTCGCCCTGACGCTTGTTTTCGTGCTCCTCCCCCTCGGCCTTATCGCCGGGTCCGGCGAACATGGCGGTGTCCGGAGGGGCGTCCTTGCCGGCCTGTGCACGGGGGTCCTGGCTTTCCTGCATCCCGTGGACGTTGTCACGGTTTACCTGTCGATCTTCCTGTTTATCATTATCGTGCTTGTGCGGATAAGGCGCAACGTCGGCTCGTTCGTCGTGAGCGCCGTCCTTTCTTTCGCCGTCTCGCTTCCCGCCATGCTGTACCAGTACTATATCTTCTCGACGGAGCCGGTCTTTATCGAGTGGTCTAAGGAGCTCTTCATCTCGCCGAACCTCTGGAGCTACATCATCGGCTACGGCATCGTGCTGTTTCTGGCAATCCCGGGGACAGCCCTCGCCTGGCGCGGCGCCCGGCCGGCGGATATGATGGGCATCTCCTGGCTCGCCGTAGTCGCGGCCCTGCTGTACTTTCCCATTACATTCCAGAGAAGGCTGACACTGGGCATTCACGTTCCACTCTGCATCTTCGCGGCGTCCGCCGCGTTCGCCTGTATTCCGCCTTTCGTTCGTCGCTTCGCGCGGGGAGACGACGGAAAACGGAGGCTTGAGAATGCTTTCCTGCTGGTTTTATTTCTCGTTACCGTACCCGCTAACTTCGTAAAGGTGGCTCATTGCATCAATGACCTGAAGACAAAGCCGCTCGAATTCTACCTTTTTACCGGAGACGTCGATGCGATGAGGTGGATGAAGGAGAGCCACAACGAGGACGCGTCAGTCCTCTCGACGTACAGGAGCGGCCTCTATATCCCGCCCTATACCGGCAACAGGGTTTACGTAGGACACTGGTCGGAGACGCTGAAGTTCGACGACAAGAGGAGGGCCGCCGACTGGGTGCTCTACAGCCCCGGAAACGAGGGTCTGAAGGTCCGCTTCCTGCGTGAAAACGGCATCAAATATATCTACTTCGGCAACTTCGAAAGGATGAGAGGGCGCTTCGCCCTTGAAGGAGCCCCGTACCTTCAAAAGATGTACGATAGTGGCGGCGCGAGTATTTACAGTGTGAATCTGCAGTAAATACATAAATCAGCGAGCGCCTGCCTGCCGGCAGGCAGGGGCAGGCAGGAAGAGAGCTGATTTATTTGCCAGTGAGATTGGCTGCCGGCCAACTTCATGGGCGGTTTCAGGCAACGGCGGGGCGGAATTGAGCTTTTTGCATTAATTAAGGGGAGCATAAAATAGGTCACATGTTATTCTGGGGAGCCTAGCGACGAAGCAATCTTAACCCATTGCAAATCAAGGGATTGCTTCGCTACGCTCGCAATGACTACTATAGAAAAATGCAACTTTAAAAGTTTTCTCATTAGTATATAGGACTAGGGGCGGCAGACCTGGCACGCAAATTGCGAACCTCTATGGTGCTGCGCGGAAAGCGGTGTTATACATGGAAGGAGTTGCATGAAATTGATGAAGACAGGATGCTTTAATAATTACTTGATTGAAAGTTCCGGATTGGGTATAAAAGTTATTGACCATAGGGTGCCTATGCAAGCTACCGCGTTATGCTTTGTCCTTGCTTTTCTGACGGTTTTTTCTCTCGGGAACGTTTACGGTGAGACCGGTTCCACTGCCGGCAGCTCCGGGAAAACGGTCCTGAGGGCGAAGGGAGAGGGGAAACCCCGTGCCGGGTGCACCGATGCACAGGCCCGCCTCCTTGCCAAGCGGGCGGCTACCTTGTCCGCCTATCGAAACCTTCTCAAGCGGGTCGGGGACTGCTCCGGCAGCGTTGAAAAAGGTACTGGACATGTCTCGGTGGACGGCTATATTAAGGGGGCCTTTGTGGACGAGGTAAGGTATTATTCCGATGGACGTGTAGTGGTTGTTCTAGGCCTGCCTGTGGGCACGAAAGACGCATCCGGGACCGTTTCAGGCACGGCTGCCGAGGCCGGTCCGGAAGGTGAATACAGGGTAGAGAGGCCGGGAACGGAGATTTCTGAGAAAGAGTGGAAGTCGTTAGATGCGGTGGTCCAATGACCGCTCGCAAAACATTAAACGGAAAGGAGATGCTTATGATGAGGAAATGGACAGTTGCCCTCCTTGTCGGAGTGGTTGCGGCAGCTCTCGTGAGTGTGCCGGCCATGTCGCAGATGACTGCGGGCCAGCGCCAGCTCATGGCGAAGCGCGCCGCGCAGGCCGATGCCTACCGGCAATTGGGCGAGGAGATTAAGGGCTTGCAGATATCCTCGGACACCTACGTGAGGGATTACGTCGCGGAGAGTGACCAGATATCGACCGAGCTCGACGCCTTCATCAAGGGGCTGAAGATGAAGGGAAGGCCGCGCTATCTGGACGACGGTTCCTGCGAGGTCGAAGTACAGGTAACTCTCAGCCAGCTCATCCAGGCCCTGAAGACGATCCAGCACAAGTACCCGAGCGGCAAGGTGATCGAGTTCGACCAGATGGTCAAGTTCACCAAGAAGTCGGTCATCACGGCCACGGGTATCGGTGTTGCTCCGGGCGAGGAGCCGGCCGCCGCGAAGGAGACCGGTGCGACGTCGGGACGCTACAAGCCATGGGCGGGCGTTCCCGGCTGGGAGAACGTCACCACGCAGGGACGCCTCCTGGCACAGCGTGCCGCGCTCACCGATGCGCGGAGGAACCTAGCCGAGACCGTCAAGGGTCTGAGGATAACCTCGAACACCTATGTCCGGGACTTCGTTGTCGAAAGCGACGTCATCCAGACAGACCTCGATGCTTTCATCAAGGGCATCAAGCAGGTCGGAGGGTATCGCTACGAGCCCAACTTGATCGTGGAGTGCGATGTCGAAGTGATGATCCAGAAGGTCATCAAGGAGCTAACGAAGATCAGGCAGCAGATGATCACCCGGGGCCACAACTGGCACAGGGTCGAGTTCCAGGATGTCAATTTCGAGAAGATCGTCGGCTGGGGCCCGAAAAAAGTCATCAAGGCCAACGGCACAGGTACCGTGCGACCGGACGGGATAAAGAAAGGAGCTGCCTCGACAGGGGCAGCTTCTTCCGCCCCTTCTGCTCCCGCATGGGCCGCCGATGTCGTCACCGCGACAGGCACCGGCATTGTTAAAGAAGGAGAGCCCCCCACGCTCGGGCGCCTCAACGCGGAGCGCGCCGCCGAGCTGGACGCAAAAAGAAATCTCACCGAGAAGATCTACGGTGTTCATATAACGGCTACCACTACCGTAAAAGACTATGTGACGGAACACGATGAAGTTTCCACCGATGTGAAGCAGTTTCTTGCCGGCGCCTCCAGGGTCGGCGAGCCGAGGTACAATGATGACGGCAGCGTCGAGGTGACGATGCAGCTGCCGCTTGAAGGACTGGCGAAGTTAGTAAAATAGTAGAGTAACCCGAAAAAGGAGGTGTGGAGAATGAAGAAGTTAGGTCTGTTGTTTTTGAGTCTCGCTTTCGTGGCCATGGTGATGGGTTGCAAGACCCACACGTATCATCCCACGACGACGGAGACCATTAGCGAGGGCGTTGTTGTAAGCGAGGATACGGTAGTCGAGTAACGGAAACACTACAGGAGACTGATATGAAAAAGTTTTTACCCTGCATCGCGCTCCTTCTCTTCGCGATCTCCGTGACAAGCTGCACCTACGAAAAGCACATGATACCGGACGGCAAGGGCGGAATGATCGTGGAGAAGCGGAGGAAGGGAAGCAAGGAAGTCGAGTACGAGAGAGTCTCTCCCAAGCCTGTTAAGGTGGAATACGACGATTGACGGGATTAACAAGTAACCATTAGAGGTACGCTATGAAGTTTTTCAATGCGATGGTAGTGATGCTGCTCCTGGCCGGTGTTGCCTTTGTCGGCTGCGATACGGTGGAGCACCGCGGCGGACCTGCGCCGCAGGCCACGACGAGGGCCGTCGAGGAGATAGAGATCGAGGAAGGCGGAGCGCCGCCTCCTGGTATGCGTGTCAGCTACCCCGGAGCGCCGGGGCAGGCTGGCGAGAAGAAAAGAGTGACAGAGCAGAGGGAAGTAGTCCGTTAAATAAAATTTTTCCAAGAAAAATTTTATTAGATTAGCTCCGGCGAAGCCGGAGCCGGATAAATTAATTCGCTTTGCTAATTAATTTATTATAGGGGGTAGATTTATGCGTTTATGTTTTAGTGTAACCGTAGTGTGTTTGTCGTTAGCTGTTCTCATATCCTTCCCGGGAGCCTTGCTGTCGCAGGAGAAGACCGTTACAGCCGAGGGCATAGCAGCTGTCACCGGCGACGATGCCGACAGCATGCTCAAAGCGAGGGACGAGGCCATTAACCGCGCCCAGCGGAGGGCCATAGAGGAAGGTGTCGGGACGCTGGTCGACTCGGAGACGATGGTCGAGAACTTCCAGTTGCTGGACGACAAGATCTATTCCCATGTCAAGGGCTACATCAAGGGCTACGAGGTCGTCGAGGACAACAAGGGGGAGGGGGGCCTCTACAGGGTCAAGATCGACGCCACGGTCGCCCTGGCGTCCCTCACGAAGGACATCAAGGCCCTCAACATCATTAAGGAGCGGAAGAAGAACCCCCGCATAATGATCATCTACAAGGAGTACATCGACGGCCTTGAGGAGCCCGGGCAGATCACACAGACCGCGATGGAGAAAAAGTTCCTCAGCAAGAACTTCCCCCTCGTGGACAAGGCCCAGATGGAGGCTATAAAGGGGCGCGACGCCACACTGGCGATCAGCGACCTCTCGAGGGCCGCGGCACTGGGTAGAAGGTTCGGGGCCGAGGTGGTGATTGTAGGCGAGGCGACGTCCTCCCTCATAGATTCGAGCAGGCCGTACGGTGTCTCGGTCTTTCACTACGAGGGGCAGACATCCGGCAAGGCGCTAGATGTCGATACGGCAAACCTCCTTTATTCCGAGAGCGTCTCAACGGGCCGCGTCTCGGGCGGCGGCCGCGTCCCCGTTGCCAAGGACGCCCTGGCCAAGGCCGGCGAGATGATGGCTGACAAGATGATGAAAGGGATAGTGGAGCGGTGGAGGAGCGAGGTCTTCAACGTCACAACGGTGCAGATTATTGCCTCGAACGCCACTAACCGCCTCAGGAAGAACTTCGAGAAGGAGCTCAAGGGGATACGCGGCGTACAGAGCGTGGACGAGCGGAGCTGGACGAACAAGATACTGGAGGTCGACGTGAAGGTCGACGCCGCCATGTGGTCCGATTTCGCATCAACGCTGGAAAACCTGAAGACGGTCGACGTCGAGTTGACGGGTAAGACACAGAACAGGATCGACGTGCGTCTGGACGAGCCGATAACGGCCGCCCAATAAATAAATCAATTCGCTTCCTGCCTGTTAGCAGGCAGGAAGCGAATTGATTTATCCGGCTCAGACTTCGTCTGAGCGAAGAACCGGTTTCCTCCAAAAAGTCTGACTATTCACAAATCTCATCTACCCCCGCAAGCTGGGTCATAATATAATTTGAAATATGAAAGTGGATTCCTGCTTCAAGAAATGTATTAACGTACTAGAGGATTTTCATTTGCTTTGAACTTTTAGCTTTTAACATGGAACTGAATTATTCCCTCTCCCCCCATGGGGGGAGGGTAGGGTGAGGGGGGTGGGGCGAAAACGGGATTGATAAATAAGTACAATATGCTAATGTAGTGGTATAAGCGTTGGGAGGTATAAACTATAAACATTACGGTACAAGGAGGTGTGTATGGGTTTTAAGTCAGTTTGGATGGTGTTGATCGCACTGGCCGTTGGCGTGTGCCTGGCGGCCCCGTGCACTGCGCAGAAGATGGAAGCTGAGAAGGACGACTTCACAGTCAGCTCGACTGCCGACGAGAAGGGCCATGTCCAGTTCAGCGCTCCCGCGGGGACGATCAGGGGAGGCCGGATGCCGATACAGTGGTATCTCAAGGTAAAAAAGACAGGGGCCTCGGCCCAGGGTACTATCCCGGAAAACAGGAGCTTCAAGGGGTCCGTCGAGGCGGGCTCCAAGGACAAGATTTACTTGGAATTGATCTCCGCCGACGGACAGAAGGAGAAGATCAAGCTGAAGACGCTTGACCTGGCCAGGAAATCCGCCCTGCGCGACAAGAAGGGCGAGCTCCGCAAGGACCGCCCCGCCTGGAAGGGGCCGAAGCAGATAGTCAAGATCGACCAGTTCACGAACCAGGCTGGAGCAGAGGGCCAGGCCGCCCTTTCTCACAACCCCGAGATGGCCTTCAAAGACGCCCTGGTAAACACCGGCCACTTCATTGTCGTCGGTACTACACATGACCGCAAGGAGGCGCTTGCCGAGCAGGATTTCGCAGTGAGCGGAAGGGCGTCAGGTGGCAAGAAGATTGCCAAGATCGGCAAGTTGCAGCTGGCTCAGTATGTCATAAAGGGCGCAATAACCGGCTACGCCTCGAAGACGAGCGGCAAAAGCGGCGGCGTCGGCGCCTACGGCTTCTCCATCGGCGGCAAGGGAAAGAAGGGCTACATGGAGATAGCCATGAGCGTTGTTGATACGAGCACCGGCACGGTTGTCTTCTCCGAGAAGGCGCGCGGCGAGCCGGAGGGTAAGGGATTCTCCCTCGGTGGTGGCGGCGGCTATTTCGGCGTCCCTGTCGGCGGCCACGGAGGCGCGGAGAAGCAGGATTCCGCCGACCTGATCGTGCAGAACTGCATCGATAACGCCGTGGACAAGCTGGCGCGCAAGTTCGCCACGCTTCCATGGAAGTCATCAATCGCGAAGGTCGCCGGGCCGAAGATATACATCAACGGCGGCGAGCGCGCGGGCATCAAGGTCGGCGAGAAGTTCAAGGTCGTCTCCCTCGGCGAGGCGATTATCGACGATGACACCGGCGAGATCCTGGACGACGGCTCCGCGGAGCAGACCACCAAGGGTGTGATCGAGGTCATCAAGAACACGAAGAAGCTCTCGATCTGCACTGCCGCGACCGGCGGCCCATTTGAGAAGGGCAATACGGTCGTCTTCAAAGAATAAGCGCAGAAAAACCCGTTACCGGGAAAGCAGGGGCGCCGTTGAGATACGGCGCCCCTGCTTTTAATAAGAAAATAAGAGAATAAGGGAATAAGAGAATAGGGGATTAAAGGGTGGGAAAGAGATTCGAGGATTTAAAGGCTTGGCAGTTGGCAAGTTCTTAATGGTTACTTGGGCTATCTGCAAAAGAAACTTAAAGAGAGCAAATAGCTAATACTATATTTACTTATTCTCTTATTTCCTTATTATCTTACTATCTTATTTACTTATTTTCTTGTTCTCTTGATATTACTTGCAATATGCGGCCATTAAGGGTAAGAATATATTTTGAAAAGATTGTTTAGGGAAATGAAAACAAACATTAGATTGATGATCACGGCTGCTATTCTGGCTGCGGCCTTTTTTGTCGCACCGCCGCACGCGTCGGCCGACATTGGGCAGAGTCTGCGGGAGCTGTTTCCCGGAGGTTCTTCGGGGCCGTCATCGAAAAAGATCAGGGCCGAGGCGAAGGACTTCGACATAACACCGATAGCCGACGAGGAGGGTTTTTACCACATAGAAGCCTCTCCCGGCACCATCATGGGCGGGACGATGCCCATGCATTATTACATCAAGGTAAAGCAGACGCTGGACGCCGCGCATGGGAAAGTCTCCGAGGACAGGAGCTTCAACGCGAAGGTCCGGGCCAGTTCCGCCGACAGGATCTACCTGGACATCGTCGACGCCAACGGCCTGAAGAAGGTAGTGAAGCTGAAAACGATCGATCTTGCCAAAAGGTCCGCTATCAGGGATGAGGAGGGGAACCTTCGCAAGGAGCTGTTTACCTTCAAGGGTCCTAAGAAGATCGTGCGGATCGACAGGTTCATCAACCAGGCCGGCGCGGAGGGGCAGGCGATCCTGCCGAAGAACATGGAGCAGGCACTGGCGGCCTCCCTGACCGAGTCAGGCAACTTCGTGGTTGTGGCGGGCAAGGAAGACACGGAGAGCGCGCTTGCCGAGCAGGACTTTTCGGTGAGCGGGCGCGCCTCGAAGGGCAAAAAGACCGCCAGGATCGGCAAGATGCAGACGGCCCAGTATATTATAAACGGCGCCATCACCGGGTACGCCTCAAAGACGAAGGGAGGGGGCGGCGGGGCGTCCGCTTACGGAATCGGGGTGGGCGGCGCGGCCGCCAAGGGTTACCTGGAGATAGCGTTGAAGGTAGTTGATACCACGACCGGGACGGTGGCATTTTCGGTCAAGGCCCGCGGCGCGCCGGTCAGCGCGTCCGGCAGCATCGGCGGCGGCGGGGGGTTTTGGGGCATTCCCGTCGGGGCGAAAGCCGGCGGCGAGAAGATCGATTCGGCGGACCTCTTCGTCCAGAACTGCATCGACAACGCCACCTATATGCTGGCCAGGAAATTTTACAAGCTTCCCTGGAAAGCACCGGTCGTTAAGGTGGACGGCCCCAAGGTATTCGTTCGCGGCGGAACCCGCGAGGGAATAAGAGAGGGGACCAGGTTCCAGGTTATCTCTCTGGGTGAGCCCGTCGTGGATCCGGACACGGGCGAGGTGCTGGACGACGGAACGGAGTCCGCGACGAAGAAAGGATTCATAGAGGTAATAAAGACGATGCCCAGGATGTCGGTCTGCACGGGCGCTTCCGGCGGGCCTTTCGATGTCGGGGATATTGTCGTTTTTAAGCAATAATATTTTCAGCTCCGTATTCACAGCCTTCAAAAGGCTGTGAATACGGAGCTAAAAATATCTGATCAGGAGGCCTGCCCCCAATCCTATGGCGAGGCTCACAAGGCCGTAGGCAATCGATCCGATGTTGCCCGGCGCCATGTTTGCCTTCTCAAGCCTGTTGGCTGTAAGCGGCCGCAGCAGGAGGACTGGGATGGCCAGCAGCATCCAGGTGTAGCCTGCCAGCGGCAGAAGAAGAAAGAAGCTCCTCTCGATTATGCCGTGCCACTTCTCCGCCGTTGAGAATTCTTTCTCTCCACGGACCGTCTTCTCGAGCGACGCGATGAAGAAGGCGCCTCCCCATGTTGCCGCCAGGAACACAGTTAAAAAATATACAAGCCCGTTGTCGAGGTAGAGGCGCATGAGCATGCTTGTTGGTTCTAATTCCCCGGCGTTTACTCTGCGGAGGGGCGTGACGAAGACCAGCGCGAGTGTGAGGATATGGAGAACCTGGTCCATCAGGAACGTATAAACGTTGTCCAGGTTCGGCCATTTTTTCGTTATGGAAACCTTGAGCCAGTCGACGGGGAAGTGGACGAGGCTCAGGATGCAGATGAAGAACCAGGTGATCGGCCAGCGGAGAAAGGGGAATAGAAAGATTGTGAACATGGCCCCGTGCATGGCCGCGTGGAGGACCTGTCCACGCAGGGAGCGCGTCTTCGCCTCGTAGATCCGCGTTACCTGTAGGGGGAAGTCCGCCACGAAGTGGGCGAGGAGCAGACGGGCAAAGATAAACATAGTGTTATTAGGCCTTATTCTAAAAGTACTTGTTTGTACGGCAAAATAGATTAAATAAATTCAGCTTAAAATCCGAATTCCTCCGTCAGACCCGGCGGCTCTGCCGGACGGGGAAACCAGAAATCCGAATGAATGTCCAATGACCTAACCTGAATTATTCATCAACTTGGCGAAAATTGTTGCAATGCCAAGGAGAACAATAGGTTACAGCATATCATCTCGAAAATATAATTTTTCAGACCGATCTATTCATGAACTTTTGTTTATTGTGAGATTGCTTCGCTACCCGCCACGCCTTTGGCTCGCGGCTTCGGCTCACCGCAATGACAAGGGGTAGTGTCATTGCGAGGAGCGAAGCGACGCGGCAATCTCGCTTTTTATTTCGGCATTTTAAATATCCAGTGAATAATTCAGGCTAATGCCCAAGTAATGATATGCCAGTTTTATTGTTTGCAATTGCTTGAGCATATGCCAGTTTTGATAAGCCACTTATTTGTTATTTGGGCTTGGTTATTCATTCGTCATTCTTTCGATACGCATTATCATAAGTTCATGCTATATGAATTTGCTATGTTTTCAAAGGTAGCCGCACCCTTTTAGGGTGCGCCCCGAAAGCATTCGGGACGGCTACCATATAGCTGCGAAACTAATTTACTTATTCTATGAGTAATGCTCTAGGCTGAAATGGAATATGGGCAGGATGCTATGGATTTAATTACCCATTATGGATTTAAGTTCGTCGAAGCTTGAGACCTCTATGACGTCGGGTGCTGAGAGGTAGTTCTTGCCGAGTATATCACCTGCTATTTTCGTGACCTCTGCGGACACCTGCGCTCCCGGCGCCTCTAGGTCGACAGCTACAGAGCCGTCGGAGTAGTAGCGCCACGCGAGCTCGTGCGCCCCCTGGACGATTCCCTCGACCGTGGTCGTGATCCTGTCGTCCTTTATGCAGAAGTCCTTCATTGTCGTCTTCGTGTCGATAACCGTGCCGTAGATCCTCTCGGCCAGCCGCCGGTAGGCGTCGACCTTGGCCGCGCGCTTCGTCGTCACCCGCGCCATGGCCTTAAAATTTTTCGAGTACTCAGGCTCCGTTATCTCTTTCACGGTCATCCTGATCCCGGGAATCTTCGCCCCTAACGCGGTCTCAACCTCTTTCAGGGTGATGGTGACCTTCGCCTTCGCCCCGGCTTCGTCGGCGCTGACCTCGCTTTTTGCCTCGCTGATGGCTTTCATTAGGCGCTCGCACATCGAACCGTTTTTTAGAAGCAGGTCTCTAACGCTTGTCTGCGGGTCGATCTTCATGGCGCAGATGTCGCGGTAGAGCTTGCTCCGCGCCAGTAGGTCGGCCTTCTCCTTGGCCGCGTCGTCCCTCTCCTTTTTATCGGTTATCGACATGTTAGGCAGCACGGTCGCCTCGCTCTGGATCGTTATGCTTGTTATGGCTTCCTCTATCTTCTCCTTGCCCAGGATCTTTTCCGAGAGGACGCCCATACCGGTTGCCCGGATCTTCGCGATCTTCCACGGGGCCACGTCGACCCTTTGAAACGTCCCGACCGTTGCGGACTTATCGGGATCTCCAATACTCGTCACCGTGGCTTTCGATTCCATGACCGCCACCGTCGTGGCATTTCCATCCCCGGCAACGGACATGGAGAAGACCGTTCCGAGCGCGCCCGCCACGGCCACGGGGCCCGTGATGGTGAAACGCGTCTCCCTGGGTAGCTTCTCCAACTTCGAGATAATCTCCCCGTTCAACAGGTTGATGTTTATCAGCTTCTCGACGGTTCCGTCCGGGAGCTTGCTCTCGTCGAGAAGCGAGGCCACCTCGATGGTGGTTTTTTCTTTTATCCTGAAGGAGCTCAGAGGGTCCAGCGTGACGTCCATGGAGGATGCGTCACCCGTTTTAAGGGAATCGCCCTTGGCCACGGCCATCTCCTTGACCGCCTTGATCCACGCGGTATCCCCTGGACCTTTCTTTTCCCCGGCGCCCTGCACGTCGGTTATTTTCGATTGAGTCTGGCTCCCGGCCGACAGGGGTGCCAGGCAGACTGCCAGAATGATCATCCATTGAACGGTTCGCATAACGGTCTCCTCCCGATTGCTTTAAGATTAAATATAGCACAATTATTGGATGGTGGCAATTCGATAGAGAGGGGAAGGGGACGGCGGGGCATGCCCGGCAAGGGAAAGTGTCGCCGATACGCTCCTAGATGTCCCTCAGGAGCACATTTGCCGGCGACCTACTGAGGGTGCTGCAGAAGTCCTCCAGGCATTGGGCTATTCTTTCCAGTTCTCCAGATTGTTCGACCGGTATGTCATCGCTGCCGCGTCTGTCAAGGGCCTCGATAACGTATTGTACTGTGAGGTTCTGGGTGCACTGCGCCGGCTGATAGGAGACATCGCGATCGTTGTTCTTCACGGTCTCCGAGAGTATCCCGCTTTCCGTCAGTTCAAAGAGCAGCTGGCGCGCAAGCCGGATAGGAATTTCGAGGGTGTGCGAGATATTGGCGGCGTTCCACGGCTTCTCCGCGAGGCAGAAGCTCTTGGCCAGAAGGTTCACTATCCGCAGGGCCAGCAGTCTCTTGAATGAGCGGCTTGCCAGCAGGCAGTCCGGCTCGAACTCGTAGGTGTCCACATTCTGATAGGCGAAGGAGATCTCGGCGCCGAAGAGCACGATCAGCCAGCTGACCTGGATCCATACCAGGAAAAGGGGCAGGGCGGCGAAGCTCCCGTAGATGGTATTGTACTGGGAGACGCCTATTTGAAAGTTGATGTAGATCCATTGGACTACCTGGTACGCCGTTCCCGTGACGATCCCCGCCAGGACGGCGGCCTTCCAATTAACGCTGGTATTGGGAAGGAAGACGTAGACGAAGGTCAGGAGTATCCAGATGACCAGATAGGGGAGAAGTCCCAGGAGGATGTGGATGACGGGGTCGATCGCCCCCAGCAGTGCGGTGCTCTGGGTCGCCTGCCTGACGTAGCCTGCCACGAAGACCGTCACACTGCTCGACATGATCAGCAGCAACGGGCAGATGAGCATGATGGCGAGGTAGTCCACCAGCTTTCGCACCAGGGTTCGTGATTTTTTCACCCCCCACACGTCGTTCAATGATTTTTCGATATTCCCCAGGACCTTAATGACGAGCCAGAAGAGAACGGCCACGCCCACGCCGGCCACCACGCCCCCCCGCGTGTTTTCGAGGATAGAGTTGGAGAATTCGATGACCCGGGCCATCACCTCTTCGTGTCCCTCGAACCTGGTCGTGATCTGGTTCTCGAGGTTCTGGTCCAGGCCGAATCCCTTGGCCACCCCGAAGGCGACGGCGAGGACGGGGACGATGGAGAGAAGGGTGTAGTAGGTGAGGGCCGAGGCTTTGAACATGCACTTGTCCTCGTCGAACCCGCGCAGCGCAAGAAGGACGACTCTCAGGTTCTTGATGAGGAAATATCTCGGCCGGGGGAGGTTTTTCAGGCGGATCCGCCAGATGTCCGTCCTGAGGAACTTCAGGATCTTTGAAATCATGGTCTCCGCGCCTTTCATGATGTGCCCCCGGTGCACGTAACAGCGAACGTCTCTTTACCCTGTGGGCGGGCGGCGCCCTCGAGACGTTTACCCGGAGTCCGCGTCACTTTTCTTTCGTCTTCAGGATGCCCTTGAGAGTTTGGGATGCCTGATCCTGCTGCTCCTTGAGCATTTCTTGCGCCTCCCCCGTGGCCTGTTCCATCGTCTCCTGCGCCTGCTTTTTCGCTTCATCCAGCGACTTGGAGACTTCATCTTGAATCGAGGCAAGGTCAAAGCCGGCAAGCTTGGCTATGGACGTGTTCTTGAGAGCTTCGACGACGATCAGATTGACGAGCGTGCGCGGATTGGATATGTTCTCGAAGCTCCTGTCTATGTTGATATTGAACTCCCTGACAACGGGAGCTTCTCCCCCCGTGTAATCCTTGAACACCACTTTCCCTATTTTGAGGTCGAGGACGTCAATCTGGATTTCGGGCATCTCCGCCGCTTCCTTTTTCTCTCCCGGTTCTTTCTCTTCCTCTTTTTTGGTGCTCTTCAGCGCATCCAGGTTGACCTCACCGTTTTCGTTTTTCACCACCAGGAATTCTTTCAGGTTCAACCTTACCTCTTCAAGGTGAACTTTCTTTTTCAGGAGCGCGCCCAGATCGTAGTCCACGTAGATTTCGGGCATGTCTATCATTACCTCGTCGTGAAATCCCGGTGGGTTCATCAGCCTGAACCGGTCGATGCCCACGAGGGTGGTCACAAGGCCCACGTTCATACTCCCGATGTCCGCATCCAGGCCGGTGCCGGCCTGTATGCCCGCAGTTGTGGCTTTCCGCGCGATCGGGTTCTTGCAGAGCACAAGGGCCACGATGACGACCAGTATTATGATTATGAGTGCGCTGCCCAGTTTCTTCATGCGACTGTTCCTCCTTGTTGTGCGCGCGCCTCCCTACGGGCGCCGCGCAGGTGCGGCCACCTGACGCATCATTATAGCTTAATCCCCTCACACTGCATGTATATTAATGCTGCCGACATACGAAGATCTTTCCTCAATGTGCGCGCCAGGAAAGGCCTCTGAAAGATATCTTTTATGGTTGTGCGGGAGATGTATGGGATATAATCACACCTCCATGAAATCGACTAAGAATGTCCTGTCTATTCTCTTCGCGGCCGCGGGCATAGCCGCGGCCATCTTTCTCGCCCGTACTGCGCTTTTCAACGGGATGGAGCTCGATTCAATAGACATGCGGTTCAGGCTCAGGGGGAGCGGGAAGGTTAACACCAGGCTGAAGCTTATAGCCATAGACGACACGAGCATCGACCGTATCGGTAAGTTTCCGTGGAGGCGCGTTTACTATGCCCAGATGCTCCAGGCACTCTCGAACTTCGGCCCTTCATGTGTGGCCTTTGATCTGATCCTCGCCCATTCGGATGAGAAGAGCATCGATGACGACCGTACCCTAGCGGAAATCCTGAAGCTCATGAAAAGCGCCCTTCTCTCGTATTACTTCTCCTTCGACGAGTGCCTGGAAGTTTCGGGGGGCGTTCTTCCCCCTCCCCTGTCGAATGTCAAAGGGGATATCGGCCTTCTCCCCCCGGCAGCAGGAGTTGTCCTTCCGGCGCCGCCGTATGAGGGCATCAAAAGGCTGGGCTTCATCAATACGCCGAAAGACCCTTCATTGTCCCTCGGGAGGGGGCTTAACGCCGATGGCGTGATAAGGGAGGTGCCGCTTATCATAAGGTACGGCAACAATGTATATCCCTCTCTTTCCCTGGAGGCCGTCAGGATAGGTCTCGGCATGGAACCCTCCGATATATTCGTGGAGATCGGTAAAAGCGTCTCCATTCGAACTCCGGGTGATTCCCCTCTCGAGCGGCGGTTCCCGATAGACGAAAAGGGAATGATGATGGTTAATTATGCCGCGCCCTGCAGGGGCTTCGATTTCAACCCCTTCGAGGAGGTACTGGACGAGTTCAGCAAATATGCCCGGGGAGAGGCGCCGGACTTCGACCTCGGTAAGTTTCAAGACGCCATCGTGTTTGTGGGCGCTACCGCGACCGGCCTGGACAGCGGCCAGACCCCGCTTCACCGGCACTCTCCGCTGATTGCCGTTCATCTTAACGCGGCCAATACCATGCTCACGGGGGAATGTATGGTCATGGCTCCATCCGTGGTCAACCTCGCCCTGACTGTTGGCATCGGCCTCCTGGCGTGGTTTTTCGCGTACAGGCTTCCATACGTGTGGGGGGCGCTGGCCCTTGTGCTGGCTGCCGCTGTTTATATCGGTGCTGCCGCGGCTATTTTTAATACATGCCGGGTCGTGCTGGCCGTGGTATCGCCCGCGCTGTGCCTGGTGTGCGCGACCATGACTACGACGGCCTTTCGCCTGGTGGTTGTGGACAGGGAGAAGAGGTGGGTAAAACGTGCCCTCAGCCATTACGTTACGCGGGAGGTGATGGAGGAGATTATGAGGAACCCGGCGGCGCTCGAGCTGGGGGGCGCGAGAAAGGAGCTGACCGTCCTCTTCTCCGATATAAAGGGGTTCACCACGTTCTGCGAGGGGCACGCCCCGGAGGAGGTCGTGGCAAGGCTCAACGAGTACATGGACGAGATGACGGAGGCGATATTCAATCACGGAGGCACGCTGGACAAGTACGTCGGCGATGAGATAGTGGCTATCTTCGGCGCGCCCCGCGACGAACGGAGTGCCGGTGGCGGGCGGTGCCCGAAGGAGGACGCGAAGAATGCCGTCCTGGCAGCTATCGAGATGAGGGAGCGTCTGACCGCTCTCCAGGGCCGGTGGAGGTCCCTGGGGCTCGAGGTATGGGAGATGGGAATCGGCATAAACACCGGCGAAATGATTGTCGGCAACATGGGTTCCAGGATGGTGATGGACTACACCGTCATAGGGGACGAGGTCAACCTCGGCGCCCGCGTCGAGGGTCTGACGAGAACGTACGATGCCCCCATACTTATTACCGGTCCGACCTACGAATACGTTAAAGATACCGTCCGGGCTGAAAAAGTGGGCGATGCGAAAGTCAAGGGGCGTGATAAACCGGTAACGGTTTACAAGGTCACGGGAGCAATAATAAATCAAAAACACAAATAAAAAATCGAAATATTTGCCCATTAAAATCTTTGGGCATATTTGGTCTGTGTTTTTAATTTTTTATTTTTGATATTTGGTTTTTCAAAGCCCTCTTTCCAATTTCAGAGTTCTGATCTGTAGAAACTGTGCTAGGATGGAAACCATAAATCTCTGAATGATTAAATAATTATGTCTACCGTAACACTCAAGAACGTCACCAAGGTCTTCGGCGATTCCGTCGTCGCGGTTGACAACGTCAGCCTCGAGGTCGAGGACGGGGAGTTCATGATACTCGTCGGCCCCTCCGGATGCGGTAAGTCGACGACTTTGAGGATCATCGCCGGCCTCGAGACCGCTACGGGGGGAGATATATACATCGGCGGCCGCCTGGTCAACGATGTCCTTCCGAAGGACAGGGACATAGCCATGGTCTTCCAGAACTACGCCCTCTATCCCCATATGACCGCCTACGCGAACATGGCTTTCGGCCTCAAGCTGCGGGGCGTCCAGAAAAAGGAGATCGACGAGCGCGTGAAGGAGGCCGCCGAGATACTTAATATCGGGGAGCTCCTCGACCGGAAGCCGCGCGAGCTATCCGGCGGACAGAGCCAGAGAGTAGCGGTGGGCAGGGCGATCGTGAGGAAGCCCAAGGTCTTCCTATTCGACGAGCCGCTGAGCAACCTCGACCTGAAGCTGAGGGTCCAGATGAGGGCCGAGTTCAGCAAGATTCACAACAAATTGGGCGCCACCATGATCTATGTCACCCACGACCAGACGGAGGCCATGACGATGGGGGACCGGATCGCGGTGATGAGGGAAGGCGGTATCCGTCAACTGGCCGACCCGGGCGCGCTCTATCAAAGCCCGGCCAACCGGTTCGTGGCGCAGTTCATAGGCATTCCTCCGATGAACATGATCGACGGGGTGATAGCGGAAGAGGGGGGTGCTCTTCTCTTCAAGGGGGATTCCTGCCGTGTGACTGTTCCGGACGGCAAGGGCGATCTCCTGCGGCCGTTCCTCGAAAAAAAGGTAACCATGGGCGTGAGGCCCGAGGACGTGAGCGTTTCGGAGGGGAAGGGAATGGCGGAGGCGGTGGTCGATGTCGTCCAGCCGCTTGGCCCGCAGAAGTTCCTCTACCTGAAGATGGGTGACTGTGAATACACGGCAAGGGTTCCCGTGGAGACGAAGGCCAGGGTTAACGATACGGTCGCTATCGTGTTCGACATGGAGAAGGTCCATTTCTTCGATGACGCGACGGACAGGGCCATTGTGTAGGTCGTGTAACGTGTTATGTGTAACGTGTAACGGAAAATCTACTATATAGGACGTGTTATGTGTAACGTGAAAGGTGTCAGGTTGCCGTTGCAATTAGATAAAAGATTATGCTGATAAGACGTCACACGTCACACGTTACACGTTACACGATTTATAAGCAGTTCTATACCTGAACGCTTAAATGCAGACAACCGCCTCAAGCAGGTCGAAGCGCCTCGCCATCACACCGTACCTCTATCTCCTCCCGGCGTTCGTTGTCATATTGACCTTCCAGGTCCTTCCCATTTTTTATTCCCTTTTCGTAAGCTTTTTCGAGTGGGACATAATCAGGGCCCGGAGGTTCGTCGGCCTGGGGAACTACCTGGATCTATTTCGCGATGTCGAGTTCTGGCAGGCACTCTTTAACACCACCGTGTTCGCCGCAGGCTCCGTCGTCTTCGGCCTGGCCATCTCGCTTTTTATAGCCGTACTGCTCAGCAGGAAGATAGCCGGCCTTAACTGTTACAGGCTGGCTTATTTTATTCCCTACGTCACGGCGATGACGGCCGTGGCAATAGTGTGGAAGTGGCTTTTCAACCCCCAGTTCGGCCTCCTGAACTACCTCCTCTCACTGGTCGGCCTCCCCGGTACCAGGTGGCTCCAGGACCCCTTCTGGGCGAGGGTCGCCGTGATTATATTTGTCATATGGAAGACGATGGGGTTCAATATCCTGATATTCCTGACGCGTCTCCTTGATATAGATAAGACCTTTTACGAGGCGGCCGAGATCGACGGGGCGGGCCCGTGGAGGCTATTCAGGTATATCACATGGCCCCTCCTCGGTCCCACGACGCTCTTCCTCCTGATAATCTCCACGATATTCTCGTTCCAGATGTTCGTCCCCGTGTACATCATGACCCCGGACGGGGGGCCGGCGAACAGCTGCTCGACGATGGTCTTCTTCCTTTACGAGAACGCGTACGTTGATTTCCGAATGGGGTACGCCTGCTCCATAGCTTACGTTCTCTTCTTCATTATACTGGCGCTCACGCTAATCCAGAGGAAAGCCCTGGGGAGGAAATTGAGTGGCCTGTAATCCGAAAAGAGCGATCGGGCGGCTGCTCATGCACGTCACCCTTCTTGCTGTTGCCGTTGTAATGATCGCGCCCCTGCTGTGGATGCTGATCACGTCCGTCAAATCGCCCCTGGAGGCATATGACTTCCCGCCTTCCTTTATCCCCGCCCTTAAGACCTACGTCGAGCATGGCGGCGAGCTTCACCAGGCGGATTTCCTTTCGCTGCGGGGCGGCACAGCGGAGGTCCGGGTTCTGGCGGGGCGGCATAAAGGGTTGCGTCTTTCCGTGCCGGAGGAGACCTTGATAAGAAAGCGTTTCATCTGGCGCAACTATGCCGACGCGTGGAGGGCCGCTCCCTTCGCGCGGTACTTCGTCAACACGATCGTCATGGCGGGCCTGACCACCATCGGGCAGGTAATAACGTCGGCCCTCGCGGCCTACGCGTTTGCCAGGATGAGGTTCCGGGGCAAGGAGGTTATCTTCATTATCCTATTGGGGACGATGATGGTCCCCAAGCAGGTCCTTCTCATCCCCAACTACATCTTCCTGTCGAGGCTCGGCTGGATCAACACGTATTACGCGCTCATCGTCCCATGGATCGCTGCAGTCTTCGGCATCTATTTCATGAGGCAGCACTTCGAGACCATCCCCCAGGACCTCTTCGATGCCGCTGCCATAGACGGCTGCAGCCGGTTCCGGGCGCTCTTCAATATCGCGATCCCTCTCTCTAAGGGGGTTATTGTCATGACAGCCCTCTTCACGTTTATCATGACCTGGAACTCACTACTCTGGCCGTTGATCGTTACCAACAGCCCCGAGATGAGGCCCCTCCAGGTGGGGCTGGCCTATTTCTCCCAGGAGAGCAGCACCGAGTGGACGCTCCTAATGGCCGCGTCGACCTTCACGATAGCTCCTTTGCTCGTGCTCTTCTTCATCGCCCAGAGGCGCATTATCGAGGGATTCGCGAGATCGGGGCTCAAGGGATAAGCTTACGACGGTTCCAAGTCGAAAGTTAAAAAGATGGGTTCTTCTCCAATTCAGTTGAAGGTAAACACTGGAATACCTGTTATAAATAATACCCTCTCCCCCCAATTTTTGGGGGGAGAGGGAAGGGTGAGGGGGGTAATATATATAATGGTTGTATTACCCCTCACCCTGCCCTCTCCCCTAAAAGGGGAGAGGGAGTAATTTGTAACGCATCGTTAGTAGTTGAATCAATCGTTGCACAATATAATGGATGTCATATTGATTTCATCTACTTGCCGCATAATAAGATGCGTTATGTAGTGTGATTTCATTGCCAACTGAATTGGAGAAGAACCAAAAGATGAAAAAGGTTCTCATACTAGCTCTGGTATCTGTATGCATGGCGCTCTGCGGGTGCTCGCGGCAGGGAGAGGACGAGGCAGACGGCCGCGTCGTCGTCCGGTTCTGGCACGCGATGGGAGGGCCCCTGGGCGATATCCTCGACGAGATGATAGACGAGTTCAATGCCGCGCACCCGGCCTGGCACATAAAGTCCGAGTCGATGGGGACTTATAATTCCCTCAGTCAGAAGATACTGGCGTCGATCATAGCGAGGAACCAGCCGACCATGGCCCAGGCGTACGAGTCGTGGATATCACGGCTTATAGAGGCGGAGAAAGGCTCGGCTATAGCCGACATGACGGACATGGACGGCGGCCGCAGTATGATCACATCGGGAGATATCTATAACGTCCTGATAGCGGACAGCACCTACGGGGGGAGGCTGATGTCCCTGCCGTTTAACAAGAGTGTTCCCGTTATCTACTACAACAAGGAGCTTTTCCGCGATGCCGGCCTTGACCCGGAGAAACCTCCTTCCACGTGGGAGGAGTTCATGGAGGTCTCGAAGAAGTTAACGGTCGATCTTGACGGGGACGGCAAGGTTGACCGGTGGGGCCACATGTTCAGCGACCAGGCGACGTATTTCGAGTGTCTCCTTGGACAGAACGGGGGACGGCTGCTTTCCCCCGGGGGAGACAGGGTGCTCTTCAACTCCCCGGAGGGCGTGGAGGCACTCACGTATCTCGTCGACCTCGTCCATAAGCACAAGGGCGCGGATTTCTATCTGGGCGGCTACCAGCACCAGGTGGACTGGATGGGGGGGAAGGTGGGGATGATCTTCGCCTCGTGCGTCTCCAAGACGTTCATGCGGGACCAGATCAAGTTCGACTGGGGTATCGCCCCCCTGCCAAGTGGGAGGAAGAAGTCCGTACTCATCTATGGAACCAACATCGTCATCTTCTCGGCTGCTCCCCCTGATAAGCAGAGAGTGGCGTGGGAGTTCATCAGGTGGTTCACGGACACAGAACAGACTGCGCGCTGGTCGATGGAGACGAACTACATGCCGGTTAGAAAATCCGCTCTCGCCACGGGGAAGATGGTCGGGCATTTCAAGGAGGACAAGGACGCGCTTGTTTCTGTTAAAGAGCTCGAGTACACCTTCTTCGAGCCCAGGTTGCCGAACTGGCTCGAGTGCCGGAGGTTCCTGGGTGATGCCGTCAAGGACGCCCTTTTGCGCAAGCGGAGCCCGGAAGAAGCCCTGGATCGCGCCGCAGCCAGGTGCGACCGCCTCCTTAAATAATTCCGTGGGACAAAATATTTAACTAAATATTTTGTCCCACGGAATTATTGAGGGTGATGAACGGCGCGTAGGTGACCTGGCCGGCTTTCACGGGGATCCTGACTCTCTTCGGCTCGTATCCCTCGGCGGAAAGCTCGTAGGTGAGCCATGCCGGCTCCCCGGGTTTGATGACGGTCCCTTCCTGGAAAAAGGCGCCCGTCAAGCCGTTCCAATTTTTTGCCCCGGGTTTATAGTTGCTCATTTCTCCCGCTCCTTTAATCAGCTTTATACTGATTGCGGGAAGGGTGATTTTTTTATCGGGATGGTAGTAAACAGTCGGACGGTCCATGAAGTGCGCGTCGGGATGCTCCTTTGCGTCGATGCCGGAGGGAAAGAACCGCAGTATGCTTATACACTGCCTTATCCGCTCCGAGCCGTCCTCGATCTGGGGTATGAGACTGTCCTTCAGGAATGAAGCGGCGTACCGGTAGGACGGATGCTCCCTGTTCCCGGGGTCAATTATTTTGAAGTGGTTGAAGCCGGCGTAGCGCACAGCGGCCCCCTGGTAGCCGATGTCCTGACGGGCGTTTTCGTCGATCAGGAAAGTCTGGTTTATGTTGGCGCAGTACGACTTGACGGAGAACGGGCTGAGGTAGTTGTCGTTCTCGACCCTGCCGAGCTTCGTCCAGTACCACGGGTTCCCTGCTACGATCAGCACCTTGATCTCGTCATCAGCAAGGATCTCTAGTTGCTCGGGCGAGAGGGCGCGGCCGGTCGCCCATTTTGAGAGAGTGGGTGGGTCGAGTATTCTCTCCCTGTCCAGCCTCTCGAACGAATTCAGGTTGACGGAGCTGCCTATCTCGAGCTCCACCACCTGTATGTCGCCGGCGAAGGGAATGCCGCCGCGCATGAAGGGGAGCCTTTTCCTGAAGAGGTCCCTTTTCTTCAAAAAGACCCCGGTGTTGATATTGGCGACCTTGCTTCCCGATAGGGCGGGGGATATCCCGATGAACCGCTTGATCTTCTGCTTGAACGTCCCTTCGAAATAACACTGGAGAACCTTTCCGGCCGATTCCGGGCTCCATTTCCCGCCGGCCGCCGGGCAATCCAGTGTATTGACGAGGTACTTGAGACAGAGAACGCCCCCGAAACTGTGGCCGATGATGCTGACCTTTTCGACGTTCTCGAACTCTATGATATCGTCTATGAAGCCTGCCAGCTCGTTCTTGAACCCCGCCACGCTCTTGGAGTCCTCGACCGTGTCGAAGGAGAATACATAGACCTTGAAGAACCTGTCGGCTTCCGTGTTGTCGAGGTCGTCATCCGCCAGGAGGATGGGGAAGTCGCCCCAGCAGCCCCGTCCCTGTCCGAGGCCGTGGACGAATATAACGACCTCCTTCTCAAGGCCGCGCTCCCTCCTTTTTTTATTCTTCTCCTCTTCCTTCAGCACTCTGTCGTGGTAGTCGTCCAGTGTGCGCGATCGTGAAAAAGGACCGACTTCCCCGGCGAAGGGAAGATCGTTATCGACGCATTCCTCCTTGAGCCGTTTATAGGCGAACTCGGCCCTCTTTCCGGCGAGCTCGACCTCCTCTTCCGGTGCGCCGCTCGCCCTCGCCCTTATGTAATCGAGGTCCCGTTCCTGGAACTCCCTGCGAAAGTGATCCAGCCTTGATCTCTGGAAGAGGTACTTGCTGTAGTAGCGGTGCCACGAGTAAGGCCGCCCGACGTAGTAGCGGTAGACCTGGTCGAAGAGGGACTTGAGCTTCATCTCGTTTTCTTTCGACGGCCGCCGCATGTACTCGTTGGCGACCGTGCCGTCCTTCTTCATCTTGAAGAGCTGCTCTTTGAGCCGGTTGGTTTCGACGTTCAATTTGTTGAAGTAGATCGTGTAGGGATACTCGACGCGATTGCAGAGCCGCTGCTCTTCCGCGGTCTCGAATCCACCCCTTCTCCTGTGGAGCTTGCGGCAGAGGCACTGCATCTCCCGGTATGCCTTTTTGAGCTCCGGCTCGGTGTACGGGTCGTCTATCGATTTGGCCCACGCCGCCTCGACGTTGTCCAGGCGCGCGTCGAGCGTCCGCAGCTCCTTATCGTGGGAGGTTGGCCCCTGCACGGAGGCGCAGCCGATGAGGAACAAGGGGAGTATGAGGCTAACTGCTATTGCGCGTTTTCTCATCGTGGAATAAAAAGTATATAAGAGGTATATCATGATGTGAAGGGCAAACGTGATCTGAGAGAGAAAAGTCCCCGGTATGAGAGACCCTCCTCTTGAGCCTTCAGCAGGGTTGCATCTAAACACGATCCATCCGCGAGGTGGACAGGGTAAGTAGGTAGGCTAAAAGGAGGGATCAGTTTTTTACCCAGATGACTCATAACGGGCTGAGTAATTCAACTTGAGCATGAAGTACGGGTCGAATCCCGTGATGAAGACACATTTCCTTTGTTCACTTTCTCACTTTCGTGCGAAAGTGAGAATCGCATTCCCAGGAAACTCTACTTTCATTCCTGGTGATTCAAATTCAGGCGGCGAAGAGCAATAAAACCGGAAAAAGCCGGAACAATTATCCGGGGGCGGTCAGCATTCCGTTACACCTGTATAAATTTTCTATGCCCTCGAGTCAGGGGGAGATGCCGCCTGCCTCTTCCGGTTCTGTGTTATAATCCGGGCCTGTACTATGAAGATGAGCAGTCTTCTGAAATTCATGAACCTGAAGCAAGGGGAGGTGCGTCTCTTCTCCGTTACTTCGTCCCTTTTCTTCATCATAAGCTTCGGCGTGATACTCGGGAAGAACGTGAGGGACTCCCTCTTCCTGAGCTTTTACGGCGTGGAGAAGCTTCCCTACATGTACATCCTCTCCCCGTTTTTCGTCATAGCGGCCTCGGCCGCGATAACGAGGTACATGGTGAGGAAGCACGAGGCGGTCGCGTCGTTCCGGATCATGTCACTGTCGGCCGTCGTTCTCGCCGCCCTGACGCCCGTCGTCTATATCGGCCATACCCTCGGCTACCCCATGGTTTTCGCGGGGATGTATATCCTGGTCCAGGTCATCCTGGCGACGGAGCTCATTCTTTTCTGGTGGGTCGCGGTGAGGGTATTCGATTCGCGGCAGGCGAAGCGCATATTTCCACTGGTCCTCGGCTGTGGAATGGTCGCCGCCGTCCTGGCGGGGCTGTCCATACGGTTCCTGGTCGAGGCCGTGTACGTGGAGTGGATATTTGCTATCTGGGCCGCCCTGGTCTTCTCAGGCGGATGCATCTTCCTGAAGCTCATGCCCTATTTCCCGCCCAGCGGGCCGGGAGCGAGAGGAAGGCCCCCTCCCAAAAAGCATGGGGAGACGAAGGAGATGTGGAATTTAATCCGGAAGAGCAGTCTCCTTCGCTGCATCATAACGACTGCCCTCCTGATGTGGGTTGTGTCGATGCTTGTTGATTTCTCTTTCAAGAGCGCCATCACCGCCCATTTCGAGGGCGCCGTTGCCGGCACTCCCGACCCGGTTGCGTCATCGGCAATGATAGCCTCTTTCCTCGGTCTCTTTCAGGGAGTCATCTCCGCCATAAGCTTGCTCCTGCAGGTATTCGTTACGGCGCGTATCATTTCCCTTATAGGCGTCGGCAACTCTCCGCTGGTCTACTCCATCGGCATGGCGTTCTCAACGTGTGCCATGTGGTTCTCATCATGGGGCGGAGCTGTTTTTCACAGCACCGTCGGCGCAAAGTTTACGGACGAGACCATACAGGGGACAATAGACCAGGCTGACAGTCATCTGCGATACAACGGCCTTGCCGAGAAGGACAAGGGGAGGGCCCATACTTTTGTCTCGGGCGTGGTGAAGCCGGTTTCGGCGGTAATAGCGGGCGTGAGCCTGATATGCCTGAGGTACGTGTCGCCCGCCTGGATCAGCGCCTCCGCCTTCCTGCTTTCCCTGGCCTGGCTGGCCGTGAGCTTCCGTGTGAGAAAGCTCTACATCGAGGCCATGGTGGAGAACCTCATGTCGGGTGATCTCTTAAGGCGGGTCCAGGCGCGTGAGGCACTGAGCGAGTCAAGGGACCCGCGCGCGATGAAAATCATAGAGCGGGCGATGGAGTCACCCGATGATCAGGTTTGCCTCTTCGCCCTCGAGCTTATCACGGGGATGGGCTTCAAGAAGTTGCCCCGGGCGTTCGAAAGGTGCAGCCGGAGCCAGGACGCGGAGATTAAAAAGGCCGCTCTCGGGGCAGTCGAGGCTACCAAAAGCGAAAAATTCCTGCCGTGGGCGGTGGGCCTCCTGAGGGACGGTGATCCATCCGTGGTTGCAAGGGCGGTGCTGGTTCTCTCCAGGATGAAGGGGTCCGGGATCCTGCCCGATATAGAACAGTTTGTCCACTCCAAGGAGAGGATCATACAATCGTCAGCTATTATAGCGATAGTCCGGCACGGCACTCCGGAAGCCGGGGATGAATGCAGGAGCATCATAGGCAACATGCTTTCCAGCCCCGATGAGGATGACCGGGGGACCGGGGCGTATATTCTCGGACAGCTTAAATCATCCTGGTTCGTTACGCGGCTGCTCGACCTTTTAAGTGATAAATCGCCGGCTGTGCGCGTACGGGCCGCGACGGCGCTGGGGCTCCTAGGTGAGTCCTCCGCCATCCCCGCGCTGATTGATAAGCTCACCGACAGGGACGTGCGGGGCAGCAGCATAATGGCCTTGATGAATCTCGCCGATATAGGGAGCGCCGAGCTGGCTGAGAAGCTGTTCGACAGGGACCTGCCCCCGGCGGTCAGGAGGCCCCTGCCCGCAATCCTTGCCCGTTCTCAATCGGAGGAGGTATCGGGCATCCTGATCAGGGCGCTGGGGGAGGAGGACCCCGTCTTGTGCAGGAGCCTCCTCGTCGCCCTTCATTCAATGGTCGCCTCCGGCGGCCGGACCCTGCCGGATTACGCCGCCATTAACGATTACATCGAACGTGAGTTGAGGTCTGCGTATCTCTTTGAGGTTTACAGGCACGCGGTCCTGCGCCTGCCGGGGAAGGGGCGGAAGGATCTCCTTCTCCACCTGGTGGAGGAGAGGGGGCGGGCCGCCAGGGAGAGGCTTTTCAGGGCCCTCGGTCTCATCTATCACTTCCAGACGGTTATGTCGATTTACTGGAAGCTTTCCTCCGTCAACCGCAAGGTGAAGGCGGACAGCCTCGAGGCGGTCGAGGGTATCATGGAGAAAGATATGAGCAGAAAGCTCCTTCCGCTCTTCGAATGCGATGACCCGCGCGAGCTGGCGCGGGCGGCAGGGGAGATCGCAGGAGTCGGGTTTTCAGACAGTGAACAGCTCTACCGTCACATGATAGCCGAAGGGGACCGGTGGTTTAAGCTCGTCGCGTATTACCTCTCCGTGAGGTGCGAAAACAATACCGTAAGGGAAACAATGGGCCGCGTGGTGGACGCGGCCGGGTTCAGGGAGGATGAAAAAATGTTGCTGACTATGGAGAAGGTCTTTTTTTTGAAGAGTGCATCGATTTTTTCACGTATTTCGCTGGAGGACCTCTTCGTTCTCGCGGAACATGCCGATGAGCAGAGTTTCCCGCAGGACCGGGTCATATTCAGGGAAGGGGACTACGGCGACGCCTTTCACATAATCCTGTCCGGGATGGTGAGGATTGTCGCGGGTGGGCAGGAAGTAGCCCGCCTTGGTCCCAGGGAATACTTCGGGGAGATGGCTTTGCTTGACGACCTCCCGAGGTCGGCCGACGCCGTCGCCGGCGCGGATACGACAACCCTCGCCATTGACAGGGAAAGTTTCAGGATGATAATGTCGGAGCGGCCGGCCGTCGCATTCGGCGTCATACGCGTTCTTTCCGGAAGGCTGCGGGAAATGCTTAAAAAATAATAAAATTGTGTAACGTGTAACGTGTGACGTTTAACGTGCGAACGTGAATATTAGAAATAATCGAAGATATTTAGCAACCAAGTTAACCTTAAACTTTGTGCTGTTTTTTAGTGTCTTGGTGCCTTTGTGGCAATGTAAAGTAATGGTTTCGTTTTAGCCCCGGACTTAACGTCCTTATAAAATGGCTAAAGAAAACGTATCAGAGTTGAAGAAGAGGCTGGAGGCCTCCGAGAAAAAGATCGGGGAGCTCTCCAGCCTGATAGAGGTGAGCAAGATCATCACCTCGACCCTCGACCTCGACGATCTCCTGAACCTTATCATGGAGACTATCGAGAAGGTCATGCACTCGGAGGCGAGCTCGCTCATGTTGATCGACGAGGCGACCGGCGATCTCGTCTACAGTGTCGCCCTCGGCGAGAAGGGGGAGGAGGTCAAGGAGAAGTTCCGGCTGAAGCCGGGACAGGGTATAGCCGGATGGGTGGCACTTAATGAGAGGCCGCTCCTGGTCCCGGATGTCTCCACTGACGAGAGGTTTTACAGTGCGCCCGATGAGGAGACGGGCTTCCAGTCCAGGTCCATTATCTGCGTTCCCGTGAAGGCGAAAGGCAAGACAATCGGGATAGTGGAGGCGATAAACCCCGTCGGCAAAAAGTCATTCGAGGAGAGCGAGATAGAGATGTTCGAGGTGTTCGCGAGCCTTGCGGGGATTGCCGTTGAGAACGCGCGGATGCATAAGAACCTCCTCGATAAGCAGCGGATGGACAACGAGCTGGCCGTGGCCCACCAGATACAGCAGCACTTTCTCTCCAGGAGGCCCCCCGAGAGCGGGATGTTCTCTCTCGGCGCCTGTAATGTTCCGGCCTGGGAGGTGGGGGGCGATTTCTATGATTTCATAGAGCTCCCCGAAGACAGGATCGGCATTGTCGTGGGCGATGTCTCCGGCAAGGGCGTGCCCGCCGCCCTGCTGATGATCAGGATGATGGTCGAGTTCAGGTTCGCCGCGCGTGAGTGCGACTCGTGCAAGGACATCATGAAGCGCATCAACGATGCCTTTGCCAGGGACTCCGCTATGGGAATGTTCGCGACGGCCGTGTTCATGGTGGTAGACGGCAGAAAAAATGAGGCTGTGTTGTGCAACGCGGGGCACTGGCCGCCCCTGGTGATAAGGGGAGAGAGCGGCAATGTGGAGGCGATAGAGGGGTCGCGTAACCTTCCCCTGGGAGTCCTCCCGGATATCGATTATACTGAGATGCGGTTCAGACTCGAAAGCGGCGATACCGTCATCATTTTTACGGATGGGGTGATCGAGGCGCGGGACGACGGCGGTAACGAGTTTTCGATGGGCAGGCTCATGGAGGTCGTCGGTGCCGGGGGCGCGGATGCGTCCGAGGTCGTTGAAAATATTTTCAAGGAAGTGGGCGCCTTCGTGGGGCAGCGACCGTTTCACGATGACCTCACGATAGTGGCCGCCCAGTTGAGGCCGCAGCAGTCATGGAAAAGGTGATAGATATAGATAAGGACAGGTTCCGTCTGACCATACCGAGCTCACCGAAGTTCTTGCGCGTCGTGCGGGCTATTCTCTCTGAAATAACTCACGAGGCGGGCTTCGACGAGAAGACGGGGAAGGATATTATACTTGCCGTCGCCGAGGCCTGCACGAATGTAATCAAGCACAGCTACCACGAGGACGACGGCAGGAAGATAATCATCTCGTTCTCGATGCATCCCGACAGGCTGACGGTCGAGATAAGGGACTTCGGAGAGAAGGTCGATCCGAAGCGGATACAGCACAGGAAGCTTGAGGACGTAAAGCCGGGAGGGCTCGGCGTCCTGTTCATAAAGAGCTCGATGGACGAGGTGGACTTCGATACATCAATGAAGCACGGCACGAGGCTCACACTCGTCAAGTACCTGAAAGAAAGCCCGCGGCACTGAAAGGGCCGCGGGCTTTCCTGTATTTCTTAGTTCTCTCTCTTCCCTGCTAATAGTTGTAACACCAGCGCCCGCCCCGGTAATTGTAGGATCTGCCGTAGTATCCGCCCCAGTGCGAGTAGTAGTTCGGTCCCCAGTTTCCATAGGAACCGTAGAAGTAGGGGCCGCCTCCGTATCCCGCGGCTCCCCACCAGCTGGAGCCCCAGGACGGATCGATCCAGTCGTACTGGTAGGGATAAGAGTAGAGGTAATTGTACTGCTCGGCGGCTATTCGCTGCTCCGCCTCGAGGCGCTCGTTTTGCAGGGTCCACTCGGCCTTTGCGGCTATGTCCGCATCGGCGCTGCCCCGCCTCGCCGCCTGGAGCGCGGCGCTGTACTCCTTGGGGCCCGCGATGGTCTCCCCGGCGGCAGCCCATCCCGGGGGCGGTATCTCGACTTTCTTGCTCAGCTCAGCCCGGTGGCGACGGAACTCCCGCACCATGTCTTTGCACATGCTCGCCTTGTCCTTGTTGCCGATGGACTCGTAGCACCCCATGAGGGTTCTGCTGCCGTCCACGCTCTTGGCCTCCTTGACCATCTTGAAGGCCTCATCGAATGCTTTTTGCGCCGCCGCCTTGTCTCCGGCCGCAGCCAGTCCCTTGCCGCCCTCGATGATGCCCCTGGGGTTCTTCTTCTCCAGGGCGACGGGAATCACCGCATGGAAGCTCTTTTTCGCTTCATCGATCTTGCCTTCATCCTTCGGCAGGCTCGCCAGGGCGTAACCCGCGGCTACCAGTCCACGCCAGTCTTTCTCCGTGGAGGCTATTGCCGAGGCCTTGTTGAAGAGGGCTGCCCCATCCTTGAACCGTTTGGCATTAGCAAGACCGTAGCCCGCCTGGATGCATCCGTCCCAGTTTTTCGCTTTCTCGGCGTACTTCCCCGCCCTGGCGAAGGCGTCGGCCGCCTTCTCGACCTCTTTCTTGCTGGCAAGGTCATAACCGCATCCCAGGGCGTTGTGCATGTCGTCGGTAGCCTTATCCGCGCCGTATGCCGCAGCCCAGACAAACGATAATATTCCCGCTAAAACCAGCATAACACTCATGCTTTTTTTCATCCGCTTCCTCCTCTTATAGTTAGTTTAGTATTGTTTAAGAAAAATTCCCGGCTTTCAGTCCGAATTTTTTTATTCCATTACTTCTCGTAACCTTATACTTATAGGCCTATGTGGATCTGCACGTTTCCCGAATCGATTATTTTTTTCAGCTTCTTTACTATCAGCGATTTTAACATATTCCTCGTCCGCGGGATAAGGGTCAAGAAACCGGCGGCGTCGGTTATCAAACCCGGCGTTATGAGCATTAGGCCGCCCGCCAGGATCATGAAGCCGTCGAGGATCTCGTTCGCGGGCATGACGCCTCTCTGCATCGATGACTGGATCTTGCCCAGTGTGCTAATGCCCTGCGACCTGGCGAGGTATGCGCCTATTACGCCCGTGATTACGACTATGGATATTGTGTTGAACACGCCTATCTCGCGGCCAACCGTTATCAGCAGGGCGAGCTCCACCAGGGGCACTACCGTGAAGAGCAGTATGAGCTTTCCTAACATGGTAGTATTAATATATCACAATAAATTTGCGAGCGTAGCGAGCAAATTTATATTTCAAAGAGCCATAAAACAACCAGTTACATAAAGCAAGAACCATGCCAGCCCTTGAGGTCGGATTTACGGGATAATTCAACCTTTTTTGCGGGTGACCGGTTACACGGTAGCCACGTGATGGGAAGGTTGACCACAATGCTGACACAAAGTGATTCACAGAACCGGTAATCCGGTGTATCCTTTTCTTCCGTGCACGTTAACCGGTAACGAGTTCCTGCCTGTTTGCTGATGAATACCGTTTTAAAAGCTATAACGCTGACAACGGATTTCGGCTATGCCGATTGGTTTGTTGGGGCCATGAAGGGGGTTATACTCTCAATATGCCCCCGGGCCGCCGTCGTTGATATATCCCACGGTGTTCCCGCCGGGGATATAATCTCGGGCGCTTTCGTTATCCGGGAGGCGTACTCCTTCTATCCGGCCGGCACTGTTCATGTCTGTGTTGTCGATCCCGGCGTGGGGGGAGGGAGGGCGGCAATAGCTGTCAGGACGGGAAGATTCCTTTTCGTGGGGCCCGATAACGGCCTGATGAGCCCCGCCTGCAGCGACGACGGGATTGATGAGATTATCTCTATAGATAACCCGGATTTCATGCTTGAAAATGTCTCAACCACCTTCCACGGGCGGGACATATTTGCCCCTGCCGCGGCGCACCTGGCCGCCGGAGTCCCGCTCGATGCCCTGGGGCGCAGGGTGGAGGCCATGGCCGCTCTCGATGCGGGAAGCGTAAGGCGCGAGGGTCGTATTATGGAGGGACGGGTGATATACATCGACCATTTCGGCAACCTGATTACCAATATACACGGGGATGATATCAGCTCCGGAAGGGTCTCGGTGGAGGTGGGGGGGGCGAGCGTCCCGGGCTTGTTCGCATCCTACTCTTCAGCGGAAACGGGCGGCGCCCTCGCACTGATAGGGAGTGGAGGCTACCTGGAGATATCCGTCAACGGAGGCAGCGCTGAAGAGCGCCTTGGTGCAGGGAGTGGAAGCACAGTCAGGGTCATAATAGACAAATAAAAATAGTAACCACGGATTAAACTGATTGGACGGATTACTGAATAATTCCATATTATTATCACATCATTTTGCTTTAGAGTTAGTTTCTTAATCCGTTGAATCCGTGGTTTAAATTAAGCATTTCCGGGCCGAAGGAAGGGGGGATTAGATAGAATGATAAAGTTCGATTATTCCAACATGATGGCTGAGAATATCGGTGAGGAGCACGGGGTAGGTAAAGGTGTCCTCGATGGAATGGCGGAGCGGGCGCGGCGCGCCCATGACGGCGTCGTCGCGAAGAAGGAAAGCGGCAAGATAGGATTCCTGGACCTTCCGTACGACGATGCCCTCGTGGCGAGGATACGGGAGGAGGCCGGACGCGTCTCCTCGGAATTCGAAAACTTCGTTGTCCTCGGCATCGGGGGATCGGCGCTGGGGAATATCGCCCTGCGCACGGCGCTCAATCATCCCTTCCATAACCTTCTTTCCCGTGAGAAACGGGACGGCAGGCCGCGGATATTCGTTCCCGACAACATAGACCCCGACAGGCTCAACGGCCTTTTCGACATCCTTGACCTCAAATCGACGGTCTTCAACGTCATAACGAAGTCGGGAAGCACCGCCGAGACGATGAGCCAGTTCATGATAGTGCGGGACAGGCTCATGCAGGAGCTGGGCAGAGGGGAGATGCCGAAACATATTATTGCCACGACCGATGTGGAGAAGGGGGCGTTAAGGAAGATGGCCGAAGAGGAGGGCTACGTGACGTTTACCATACCGGCAAACGTGGGCGGGAGGTTCTCCGTCCTTTCCTCAGTGGGGCTGCTCTCCGCGGCGGTGTCGGGGATAGACATCGGCGAGCTCCTCATCGGAGCGCGCAACATGAACGCCCGGTGCTCTTCGCCGAACATGGCCGATAACCCGGCACTGGCGGGTGCCGTCCTCCATTACCTCTCGCGCACGGAGAAGGGAAAGGCGATGCTCGTCATGATGCCGTACTCCCACCGCCTCAAGGACGTTGCCGACTGGTTCAGGCAGCTCTGGGCCGAGAGCCTTGGCAAGAAATACTCGACGGGCGGGGCGGTCGTCCACACCGGCCAGACGCCGATAAAGGCCGTCGGTGCGACGGACCAGCACTCCCAGATACAGCTTTACGTCGAGGGGCCTAACGACAAGGTTGTGTGCTTCTTGGCGGTGGAGGAGTACAACTCCCGCGTGGATATCCCCCCGCTGTCCGGGGAGGAGGACGGGCTGAGCTACCTCGAGGGGAAAAGCTTGAACGAGCTCATCCTGGCTGAGATGCGGGCCACCGAGCTCACGCTCGTGAAGAACTCCCGGCCGAACTGCACCATCACCATGCCAAGGGTCGATGCCCGCTCCGTGGGCGAGCTTCTCTTCATGCTCGAACTCCAGACCGCCTACGCGGGCGAGCTATACAACATAGACGCGTTCGACCAGCCCGGCGTAGAGGAGGGGAAGCAGTTCACCTATGGCCTCATGGGCAGGGAAGGCTACGAGGAGAAGCGCGCCGAGCTGGACGACCTGGAAAAAGGCCGGATTACTTATACCGTATAAGATTAATCCTCAAATTATCACCGGCTTTCATTTTTGAACAAATTCAACCAACGTCCCTGAATTAACGGGGATGGGTGCGCCGCAGTTGGGGCACCGGCCCCGTTTGAGATAATTGCTGATGAGCTTGAAGCCCAGGCGGGTTATGACGGCCTTTCCGCACGATGGGCAGTAAGTGTTGTTTCCCTCGTGGCCGGGCATATTCGAGATGTAGACGTAGCGCAGGCCCTCGTCCAGGGCGGTCTTCCTGAGGTCCTCCATCACCGAGGTCGGCGTGGGGGGCAGGTTGGCCAGCCTGTACTCCGGCAGGAACCGCACCAGGTGAAAAGGCGTGTCGGCGCCCAGGCTGTCCCTGATCCACCTCGCCATCCTCTTTAACTCGTACGCGTTGTCGTTAAGCGTCGGGACGATGCAGGTCGCTATCTCCAGCCACACGCCGGCCCTTTTCATCGTGACTATAGCGTCGAGGACGGGTGTGATGGGGCAGCCGCATATTTTTTTGTAGAACGGGTCGTTGAAGCCCTTCAATGCCACCGTCGCGGCGTCCATGTGACGGCAGAGTTCCTCAAGGGGTTCTTTATTGATATACGCTGCCGTTGCCATGTGCGTCGCGAGGCCGGCGCTTTTCGCCCTCCTTGCAATATCGATCATGTACTCGTAATAGGCGACCGGTTCCGTGTATGTGAAGGTGATAGCCCTGCAGCCGTTTCTCAGGGCCTTTTTGATGATATCCTCCTGGCTTATGTCGATTTTTCTGACCTTCCGCGGTGAATTCTGGGAGAGCTCCCAGTTCTGGCAATAAAGGCAGCGGAGGTTGCATCCCGCCGTGGCGACCGAGAGGGCGCTTGCTCCGGGGAGGAAGTGATAGAGGGGGCCCTTGCCTATCGGGTCCTTGTGGATAGCGGCGAGGGAGTCGTAGGAGAGGGTGTAGAGCTTTCCGTGGCGGTTCAGCCGCGTCCGGCACGAGGAGAGCGCGCCGTCCGAGATCGAGCACTCGTTGGGGCATAGATTGCAGACGAGGGTGCCTTTGCCCGTCCGGTGGTAATATGAGGCCTCTTTGAGCCGTGTGGAGATGGCGGCGAGGCCTCTTTCCTGGAGAAATAGCAAGCAGGTGCCCGCACAGGCTGCGCTATAAAGAAACTCGCGGCGTGTTAAGGCGCTATCTTGCCGCTTCTCATTTGAGTAATTCAATTGTTTTGCCGCCTATATTTGAGGCGGGAGCAGGCTTTCGTTAGACCTCAGTCGACCCGGCCCCGGTCTTACCGGGGACGGGGGAGCCACATAAATTTGCGAGCGTAGCGAGCTAATTTATTGAGCGTACTGCGGAGAGCTTGTCATCGAGGACTCTTGTGGATACAGGGCTCAGGAAATATCTTGCCAGGGTCCTTCGCATTGTCTGTGTCGGATGATCGCTCTCCCCCTTGAATTCTTCGGCTAAACTCTTCTTGTCTATCTCGAAGTCGGCATCGGAGGAGTGCATGGCCCGGTCGATGATCCCGTATATCCTCCGCCGCTCCTCATCGATCTGCTCGCCTGAAAGAGGGCCTTCGTGCTGGCTCAATCTAGCTATGTGGCGGTCGATGACCTTCTCCTTTATCCTCTCGTACCGGCGCGGGGGAGCGTTCCGCAGCCGGGCCATGACCCTTTCGATCCCGCTCGAGTTGTCGGCCTGGCCTGCCCTCTCGGGGTTTTTAAGGTCCCTCGGCGGAGTGAGACAGGGTTTGAAATCGGCAATAACCTGTTTCTGGCCCTCGGTTAAAACCCCCCCGACCTCCTCGGCGAGCCCGGCCATACTGAATTTGAAACTTCTCATATGCTCGAGGGGAGGGTGGTTCCTGAAAACCGCGTCATGCCGGATATCGTCCGGCACATCGGCGCCGTAAACGAGCTCTTCCCTGAGCTTGCGGAATGCTTCAATTCTTTCCCCCTCTCCGTCAGCGCTAGCCTGTCTCAGCTTATCACGTAAGCTGTCCGCCCTCCGGGATAGGTCCGCGAGCTTCTTGATCTGCCCCTCTGTGAGGTAGAGGCCGTTGACGAGGTTGAGCAGGCTGATCTCCCTTCGAATATCCCTCTCATCATCCCCCCTGACGCGATTGGTGCAGAGGAAGAGCGCAAGCAGGCACAGAGCGGCTTTTCTCATAAACGTCCTCCTTTTTACCTTATGAATATGAAACGCTGAAGGCGGCCCGCGGGTTTAACCGCGTGCTTATTTTCAGGGGTCTGAAAAAAATGATTTTTTTCTTGACGGGAAAAAGAGTATTGTCTAGTATGTCCATCGACAATATAGGAAAAGGAGGATTGTTCGATATGAGGCTCACGACAAAAAGCGAATACTCGCTACTGGCGCTTATCTACATCGCGCGCAACGAGAAGAAAGGCTTTATCAAGATAGAGGATATCTGCTCCGAGTACGATATCCCCAGGAAATATTTGGAGCAGCTCATGCTGATACTGAAGAACGGCAGGCTCCTCAAAGCAAAAACGGGCGCCAGAGGCGGGTACAGGCTGGCCCAGCCCGCGGGGGAGGTGAATGTGGCCGCCATAATACGGCTGATGGACGGCGCACTGGCGCCGACCGAGTCGGTCAGCAAATACTTTTTCTCGCATACGCCACTGGAGCGCGAAGAGAAGATAATCGATGTCCTAAAGGAAATCAGGGACTACATTTCAAACAAGCTGGAGAGGTTAAAACTGTCCGACCTGGTATAGGCGGTTTGACAGACGGATTAAAAGATGGAGGATTAAGATGGATACAAAAATATTCCTGCTCATGCCGCTTGCTTTCGCGTGCGAGTTTATCGATTCGAGCCTGGGAATGGGATATGGGACCACGCTGGCGCCGCTATTGCTCCTTATGGGGTTCGAGCCGCTGCAGGTCGTGCCGGCGATTCTATTTTCGGAGTTCGTCTCCGGTATTACTGCCGCTTTTTTTCATCACAGCCTGAAGAACGTGAACTTTCACCCGTCTTCCAAGGATTTTAAAGTTGCGGCTGTTCTCTCCCTTTTCGCCGTTGTGGGAGTGGTCGTTGCAGTCTTGGTGGCTATCAAGCTTCCCCCCATTGTGCTGAAAATTTTCATAGGCTCGATAGTCATCACAATGGGGGTTGTGATATTCGCCACGTTTAATCGTAGCCCCCGCTTCACGTGGAGAAAAATCGCAATCCTGGGAACAATAGCATCATTTAATAAGGGAATGAGCGGTGGCGGGTACGGCCCCCTGGTGATGGGAGGTCAGCTTCTCTCCGGGATCGGCGTTAAGAACGCCGTGGGCATCACATCGTTTTCCGAGGGGGTGACGTGCCTGGTGGGGATTATCCTGTACATAACGTTCAAGCCGGAGATCGACTGGTCGCTGGCACCCTGGCTTATGGCCGGCGCAGTGCTTTCCGTCCCGTTCGCCGCGCACACCGTTAAAAGAATCCCCGAGAAGAAGATTAAGGTCATAATAGCAATTGTTGTAATTGTTCTGGGGGGCCTGACCCTGTACAAGGCCTTGGCTTCCGCGTGAGCTATAAAAAAATGTTACCGGGAGAGTTTAAAAAACTTGAAGCTGCGGTTGAGATGAACTACATTTATTACTGCTCCGAGCTCAACCGCCTAAGGTTCTACTATGGCGGCGAGACGACAGGGCATGGCTGGAAACGGCCATACCTCCCGTGCTTGGAAAGGGGCGCC
The DNA here is from genome assembly GCA_030765135.1 of Candidatus Tritonobacter lacicola. GTDB lineage: Bacteria > Auribacterota > Tritonobacteria > Tritonobacterales > Tritonobacteraceae > Tritonobacter > Tritonobacter lacicola. The sequence goes on from JAVCDC010000101.1 coordinate 69,596, forward strand.
TGACGGCCGGCCTTTCCCTGTATGGCTGGTTTATTTATTTAAAACGAGATGAAAAGAAGGCTCGTATTTATCACGATTTTTCTCGTATCACTGGTCCTTGCTTCTGTTTCCGCGTCAGGCGCAGAGAAGTCGGATGAAAAGGCCGCATTAGAAAAAGCTAAGGAAGAAAAGATGCAGGAGGTCAAGGATTCCAGGCACCGCAGCTTTTTTCAAGCTCTCTACCACCTCGATGAGTACAAGCCCACGTGGAAGTACCTGGAATGGGGAGTAGAGGAGCGGATCCGCTTTGATGCGTACAATAACCTGAAAGACGTCGAATACGACCGGGACGATAGGGAGAGTCAGTTCAGGTTTCGCACGAGGGTATGGACGAGGTTCAAGCCCCTCGTGGATTACGAGCCCCTGAAGAAGACCGAGATATACATGCGCTGGGTGAACGAATACCGGGCCTTCACCAACCGCAAGAGGAGCCGGGCGAGCAAGTATACCGGGTCTGAATCTGTTATCATGGACCAGCTCTACCTCAAGCTCGAGGAACCGTGGAAGGTCCCCATGTACCTGCGGGTGGGCAGGATGGACATGGCTAAAAACATCCTGGGGGACGGCTTTTTCTTCTACGATTTCACTCCCGGGGAGAGTTCGCGCACTAAGTTCTTCGACGGTTTCGACGTGGGTTTCTGGTGGCCGCGGAAAGATAAGAAGGCGGACCACTTCACCATGCTCCAGGTCCTGGGCGCGTACAACACGGACGATTGGTACGCGGTGATAAACGAGGATAATGATGACCAGCGGCTTCTCCGCAGGTATGACAGGGAGCGGTGGCTCATGTTCTGGCTCACGCACGAGTCGAAGTACACCCTGAGGCAGAAGATGGAGCTCTTCTACATGCCCTATACTATAAAATCCAACCGCCACGACGAGTGGGGGAACGACCTTCACAAGGACCTTCCAGCCGACATGAGGGCGCCTGATTTCAAGTACACGCCCGATATGAAGATGCACGTCTTCGGGGGTCGCCTGTCGGGCAAGGTCTTCCCGGACTTCTTCGATGAGCGCCTGTCGTACTTGCTGCAGGCCGGATGGCAGATGGGGAGCTACGGTGACGATAGCCTCCAGGCCTACTGTGCCTCGACCAAGGCGAAGTACAAGGTTCCCCTCCCGAAAAAGCTGGCTCCCCTCAAGCCCTACGTGAGCGCCGGCTACGAGGTATTCAGCGGCGACAAGGAAGACACGGACAGGCGCGAGGGGTGGGTCTGGCCGCCGACATGGCAGAGTCCGAGACCTCCCTATGGACACGTGGTCAGGGACGCACTGCGGGGCTACGAGGGGGATTACCCTTACAGCAACATGCAGGCTATTCCCGTGGAGCTCGGCTGGAGCCCCTTCTGCGACAAGGTCACGTTCAAACATTACTGGGCGCCCATCTGGGCCCTGGAGAGACGGCACGCGGCCGACCCGGATGAGTTTGGCAACACCAGGTTCAAGGGCAACGCGCTGTTCAATGTGGTGAAGTGGGATATCACCAAGTGGCTCTCTACGAAGGTGCAGTTCGAGTACTTCAAGCCGGGTAACTTCTACTACCACGACGACGATACGCCGGACCCGAGCTGGTTTGCCCGTTACGAGTTGAATATCAAGTTCTAAGAATAAATTTGCTCGCTGCGTCCTTCGACAGAGTTTATACTGGGCCCTTCGGATTCGCTCAGGATAAACTCCGTCGAAGTGCTCAGGATTTCATTCGCAAATTTATTAATTTTCCGGCTTCGCCGGAGTGCTGAAAGGAGATTGTGATGAAAAGGTTTGTTATATTTATAGCGCTGGCTTGCGCGCTGGTGTTCGCAAGTTCGGCGATTGCGGAGGATGTTATCAAGCTGGCCACGACGACATCTACGGAGAACACCGGGCTCCTGGATAAGCTTCTCCCGCCCTTCGAGAAGAAGTACGACATCAGGGTCGATATCCTGGCTGTCGGCACCGGCAAGGCCCTGAAGCTGGGCGAGCGTGGCGACGTCGATATTGTCATGGTCCACGCCCCCGGCGCGGAAAAGGAATTCGTCTCCAAAGGGTACGGCGTCAACCGCAGGGAAGTGATGTATAACGATTTTATAATCGTGGGGCCGGAAAGAGACCCCGCGAAGATAAAGGGAAGCAAGGATGTTGTGCACGCCCTGGCGGCGATTGCCGTGAGCGAGTCGCCCTTCATATCCCGCGGCGACGATTCAGGCACGCACAAGAAGGAGAAGGCGCTCTGGAAGGATGCCGGCATCGTCCCGAAGGGTAAGTGGTACATGGAGGCTGGACAGGGAATGGGCCAGACGCTCTCGATGGCGAATGAGAAGAGGGCTTACACCCTTGTGGACCGGGGAACCTACCTCGCGTACAAATCGAAGATCGATCTTCCCATCTTCTGCGAGGGCGACAAGCGGCTGCATAATCTCTACAGCATCATAGCGGTGGACTCGGCCCGTCACAAGAAGAGCAACTACCTCGGCTCCATGGCGTTGATCGGCTGGGTTACCTCCCGGGAAGGGCAGGAGATAATAGGGGAGTTCAAGATGGGCGATAAGCTTCTCTTTCACCCGCTGGCCATACCACAATAAATTTGCTCGCTTCCTGCCTGCCGTCAGGCAGGAAGCGAGCAAATTTATCAATGCCCCGACTTCGTCGGAGCCCGATCTTTTTTTAAACGAGTTCGTTAATAAAATTTTTAGAAGAAAAATTTTATGGGTTTCATATTCGAGGGGATTGCCCGGTCTTTACACCTGATCGTCACCGCCAACGCCGAGGTCATGCAGGCGGTGGCGGTCTCCCTCAAGGTCGGCTCGCTATCCACGCTTATCGCTACGGCGATTAGCATCCCATCGGCATTCTGCATCGCCGGACGCTCTTTCAAGGGCAAGCGGCTTCTTCTGACGGTGATCAACACGCTGATGGGGCTGCCGACCGTCGCCGTCGGTCTCATCGTGTACGCGTTTCTGTCGAGGGTAGGGCCCCTCGGCCGGTTCGGGCTTCTTTTCACACCCGCTGCAATCGTAATCGGCCAGGTCATCCTGGCCGTCCCGATCATCACCGCGATCGGCATAACGGCCATCGGGAGCGTGGACAAGCGCGTGCGCGAGACGGCATTGACGCTGGGTGCCAACGCCAAACAAGCGTCTTTCGCCGTCTTCCGTGAGGGGCGAACCGCCATATTCGCCGCCATCATTGCAGGGTTCGGTCGCGTGATTGCCGAGATAGGCGTCGCGATGATGCTCGGCGGCAACATCAAGGGAGTGACCAGGACGATGACGACCGCCATCGCGCTGGAGACCAGCAGGGGCGACTTCAGCCTCGCCCTGGCAATCGCCCTTATCCTTCTGTTGATCGTCTTTTCAATCAACCTGATCTTTCAGCGCCTCCAGGGCAGGCGGAGTTGAGCATGCTCTACGAGTTGCTGGACGTGAAGAAGGCGTACGACGGCAGGGTCGTCCTCGATGTCCCCCGGCTGGCTATTGAGGAGAATAAGATTTACGCGATAGTCGGCCCGAATGGTTCCGGGAAGACGACGCTGCTCCGGCTCCTGGCCCTCATCGAACCCCTGACGGGGGGCGATATCCTCTTCAGGGGCAGGAGCATCGGCGGATCGGCGAAGGAGCTTCACGAACTGCGAAAGGGAGTCACCTTCGTGATGGAGAACCCTTATCTCTTCCACATGTCCGTCAGGAACAATGTGCTCTATCCCCTGAAGATGCGCTCCATCGCTTACAGGAGCCTGAACCCGGTAGTGGAGCGGGCTCTCAGCCGTTTAGGTATTTCGGACATCGCCGGCAGCGGGGGGCAGAGCCTCTCCGCGGGGCAGAAGCAGAGAGTGGCCCTGGCTAGGGCGTTTGTCTCCGGCGCCGGTACGATCCTCCTTGACGAGCCGACCGCGAACATCGACAGGGAGAACGTGGGGAGGGTGGAAGAGAGCCTGATCTTGCTCAACCGTGAGAGGGGGACGAGTTTGATATTCTCGACGCATGACCTGGCCCAGGCGTACAGGCTCGCCGATGATGTGGTTATGCTGATAGACGGGCGCCTATCCGGGACGAGGCCAGAGAATGTCTTCTCCGGCATCATAACGGATCGCAACGGCACTAAAGGCATGGAGGTCGCACAGTCCGTGACTTTCGAGCTCATCTCGGATAAAACGGGTCCGGCATACATCTCGATAGACCCGGAAAGTATTATCATCTCCCTTGGGGAGATTGCCAGCAGCGCCAGGAACACCTTCAGTGGGAGGATAGTAAGGGTGGAAGAGGAGGGGGGACGCGTGAGGGTCGCGGTGAATATCGGCGTTATCCTCGTTGTTCTACTCACTAAGAAGTCGTTCTTCTCCATGGGCATGAACGTGGGCAGGGAGGTCTGGCTGACCTTCAAGGCCCTCTCGATCAAGGTGCATTAAAAAATCGTGAAGCGTATCTCGTGAAGAGTGAAGCGTGTCTATTTTTCGATTCACGCCTGTCCTGAGCACTTCGACTGCGCTCAGTATAAACTCCGTCGAAGGGTTTCACGTTTCACTCTTCACGCGTTCTAGAAACAACCTTCTTGTCCTCGCCCCCCCCGCTGATATAATGTAGTCGTCCATGAGTCCTTATACCTACCAACCCTCTCGCGTTCGCTTCGGCCCGACGATAACCTCGACGGTAAAGTGGCTTATCATCATTAATGTTGCTGTTTTCATTCTCGAACGGATATTCCCTGGTTTAATTCCTATTTTCGGCCTGTATCCGCCATTTGTTTTCAAGCGCTTTTTCATATGGCAGCTGTTTACGTACATGTTCCTGCACAGCACCACCGGCATATGGCATATACTTTTCAATATGCTGATGCTCTGGATGTTCGGCTCAGAGCTAGAGGCCGTATGGGGCAGAAAGAGATTTTTAACCTACTATTTCTTCACCGGCATAGGCGCGGGGTTATGCTCTCTTATCTTCTATAATACGTTTGTTATCGGCGCTTCCGGCGCGATCTTCGGCCTCCTGCTGGCATACGGTATGATTTACCCGGACCGCATCCTCTTAATCTTCGGAATATTTCCCATGAAGGCCCGGCACGCCGTCATTCTTTTCGGTTTTATTACTTTCCTTTCAGCTGTGGGTGGGGTTCGAGATAATGTGGCCCATTTCGCCCACCTGGGGGGCCTTCTCTTCGGCTATATCTACATGAAAAATTTCGGCAACGTTCAGTCATGGCTCAACCTGGAGATAGAGTTTTCCCGGAAGCCGAAAGGGAGGAAAAAGCGGCGCAGCGAAGAGAAGAAGATAGAGTTTAGCATGCTTGACGTCAACAGGATACTGGACAAGATATCCCGGGAGGGGATAAAGAGCCTGACGAGCAGGGAGAAAAAGATTCTCGATCAGGCAAAGGACCGTATCGACGAATTGTAGAGGCCGCAGGAATCGAGAGGTAAGATTCTTCTTGGTTATTGTTTCTTGTATCTTGGTTATTAGGTCTTTCTGAGCCTCGGGTCTTCGATTTTGGAATTCCTATATTCATGGGGAAGGAAGTGATTGACCTTAATAATATTGAGTGGCTTGGCCACTCCTCGTTCAGGATACGGGGGAGAGACCTTATTTACATCGACCCGTGGAAGGTCTCGAGACCGGAACCGGCAGACATAATCCTGGTGACCCACGGCCACCACGATCACTGCGACGTGAGCACGATCGCGGCTCTCCTGAAGAAAGATACGGTTATCGCGGCGCCTCCCGGCTGCGCGTCAAAGCTGGGAGACAGGATAGTAACTATGAGGCCGTGGGACAAGAGGCTCATCAGGGACACCTTCGTCGAGGCCGTCCCCGCCTATAACACGGATAAGCCTTTTCATCCTGAAGAGGCCGGTGGAATCGGGTATATCGTCACCGTCGGGGGGACAAGGATATATCACGCGGGAGACACCGACCTTATTCCCGAGATGAGCCGAATCCGGGCCGATATCGCCTTTCTCCCCGTGAGCGGAACGTACGTGATGGGGCCCGGGGAAGCGGCAAAGGCGGCGGACCTAATCGGGGCCGGTGTCGCGATTCCCATGCATTACGGCTCTATCATCGGCAGCGAAGATGATGCGAGGCGCTTCGCGGAGCTTGCGAATTGCCGCGTCGAGATCCTGAGAAAAAAAGGAAAAAAAAGTTAAATGAGTTCTATGAGTTTGATGAGTTGTCAGCGGATACTATGTAAACGGGTTAAGAGAAGATGCGGATTTTTACGGCTATAATAACGCTTATCCTCATTGCATCGCTGGCTCTGAACTACTTTCTCTTCAGGGAACTGCAGGGGAAGTCATCGACCATCTCCTACCTCCGTAATTTAAACGCGAAGCTTCAGGGAGAAGTGGGAGAGCTCAGGCCACTCAAGAAGACCAGTGATGAAGAGGGCGAGCGCGAGGCCGTTGTAGATGATATCTGCCGCATCAGAATGCTCCCGCTGAAGCATGCTCTCAAATTTTCTGAAATGGACAGGGAAGAGCTTGAAAGCTATATCGAGGACGAGATAGAGGAGCAGTACCCCGGGGAGAAAATGGAGCACCTCATGAGGGCCCTCGTCAGGTTCGGCTTCACGGACAAGGGCTTCGATCTGAAGGAGAAGATCGTCGATCTTTACACCGAGCAGGTCGGGGGCCTGTACGATAACGATACCGACACCCTCTGCTTTATCGAGGGCGCCCCCGCTACCGGAAGTATTGCCCGAACTTTTCTGGCTCACGAGGTTGTCCACGCCCTCCAGGACCAGCATCTGGGGCTCGACGAGCTTCCCCTTAAGCTGAAAAATAATGACGACAGGGTGCTGGCGTGCGTGGCCCTTGTGGAGGGGGATGCCACCGTGGCAATGTTTCAATTCTACCTCTCGCAGGTAAACATGGGGACGCTCGCGGACCTGGTGACGGCAACGTTCACGGATTCGAAGGAGTATTCCGATGCCCCGGATTTCATCAAGGAAAACATGATGTTCCCATACGTTCAGGGCGCCGCATTCGTATCGGATCTCTTCGCGGATGGTGGGTGGGCCCGCGTAAATGCCGTTTACGGGGAGCCTCCGGCGTCTACGGAGCAGATCATGCACCCGGAGAAGTATATCGGCGCCAGGGATGATCCCGTTCCGGTGAGCCTGCCCGATCTTGAAATTCTAGGCTGGAAGAAGCTGGAGGAGAACGTTCTGGGTGAGTTCAACACCTTCGTCCTGTTGAAACTACGGCTGGATGTCAAGGACGCCGAGGAGGCTTCGGAAGGGTGGGGCGGCGACAGGTTCGGCTTTTACGAGAGGGACGGGCATGAACTTCTCGTATGGCTCTCGGTGTGGGATACCGACAGGGACGCTGCGGAGTTCACCGCCTCCTTCCGTAAGTTTTCAGAAGAGGCCCGCGGCCTAGCGCCCGACGGGGCGGACGCTGATGGATTGGACCTTACCTGGTCTTCGGAAAATGATATATTCTTCTTAGGAAGCAGAGGGAGAGAGACGCTCTTCATCAGCGGCTCGCTGGGGGCCGATGTTCCGGCTGTACGAAATGGTTTTGAACGTTTTAAGACGGAGGAGGAGACACATGAAACGGCAGTATCTGGTTAGTATCGCGACGGCGCTCGCACTTGGAATTTTATTGGCGTCCGCACCGGCCGCGGAGGATGTGGAGATACTTATATCCAAGCTAGGGACGAGAGACAATGTAACGGCGGATTCCGTTATGGAGAAGATAAAGGAGATCGGGAACCCCGCGGTGCCGGCGCTTATCAAGGCCCTGAAAGAATCATCGTCATCCTGGGTCCGGAGCCGTTCCGCCAAGCTTCTCGGGCAGATGGGCAGCAAAGAAGCGGTTACCCCGCTCATGGAGAAGCTCGCCGACCCGAAGGCGGATAAGTATGTCCGCTCAGCAGCCGCTTACGCTCTGGGCAAGCTGGGCGACAGGGATGCGTTGCCCGCCCTCATGGAGGCGGCGAAAGATGGCGAGCCGCGGGTGAAAAAGAGCGCCATAGCCGCGCTGGGCGAGCTTGGCGACGAGGGCGCGCTTCCCGTGTTGAAGGACGCGCTGCTCGGTCCGACCGATATCAAAACCAAGAACTCGGCCGTGTTCGCCCTCGGCAAGATGGATGGTTCCACGGAGATACTGCTCGAGGCGCTGAAAGACAAAGACGAGTACATACGGAAGGACGCCGCGGCGGCCATCGCCCGCAGGGATGGTGGCCTGGCGGCGCTGAAGGGGGCGCTGAAAAGCGAGGACCCTGTGGTCAGAAAGAATGCATGCGCGGCCCTTGGCCATCTCCGGGCGGGCGGGGCTGTTCCCGAGCTGACTGCCGCCCTATCCGATGGTGACGCGAAGGTTCGGATGAACGCGGCCCTGGCTCTCCTCTCCATCGGGGATAGGAAGCAGGCGAAGGCCGTGGCCGCCCTTCTGAAAGATGGTGACCCCAACGTCAGGGTGTGCGCCTCGGCCGCCCTCATTCACCTCGGCGGTGAGGGTGAGGTGCCGGCCCTCGTTGCGGCCGTCGAAGATAAAGACTCGCAGGTCCGGGCGAACGCCTGTAAGGCGCTGGGCCTGATAGGCGGCGACGCTTCCGAGAAGGCGATTGCCGGCGCGCTGAACGACCCCGACCGGTGGGTCTCGCTCTCAGCGGTCCAGTCCCTCAGGAGGATGGGCGCGGGCGAGGCGGCGCTCACGGCGGTGCTGGGTTCGAAGAACCGGTGGGCAAGGGCAGCCGCGGCCCTCGCGCTCGGCGAGATGTCCGCTGCGGCATCGGCCCCGAAGCTGAGGTCCGTCCTTTCGGAAGATAAGAGCGCCGTAGTCAGAGCCTCCGCCGCCGTCGCACTGGGAAAAATGGGAGACGAGGGGAATAGAAAACCACTTGAGTCGGCCCTTGATGACCCGTCACCGTCGGTGCGCGAGGAGGCCGTGAACGCACTATCTAAGATAGGTCTGGACCCGTCGTCACAGAAGGTTATCGCTTTGCTCGACACGGATAAAGGCCTCGGTCCACGGCTTGCTGCTCTGAGGGCATTGGGCCGGGCGAAGGATGATAAAGCGGTACCTTCGATAGAGAAGCTCGCCTCCGACAAGTATCTCGGAGATGAGGCCTCCAGAGCCCTGGCCGAAATCAAACCGGAGAAAGCCAAACGTATGGGGAGTGGCACCGGCACCATCAAGCATTAACAGCCCGCCCACCCTCGAGATACGTACCCCCGGGAACATCTCTTCCTTGTCACTGAAACGGCGGCGCGGAGGCTCCTCCGGTCCTAATATCCCTGCGTTCCCCGGTTTCCCTGATATTTCTTGATGTTCCTTGCACTTCCCTGTCCGGTACCGCAAGGCGTAAACCTGAATTCAGTACTAAGCATCAAGACCGAACGGGTAGTACGCAACGATTTCACCGTATTGCATAAGGGTAAGTTCTACCAGATCTGTGAAAAACTGCGGGCAAA
>JAVCDC010000032.1 GCA_030765135.1 Candidatus Tritonobacter lacicola
CCGCCAGCACCTTTACGATCTCCCATGGAAACTCGCCGCTCTCGTCGTACCGGGCCGCCACCGGTGCGATCTTCTCCATCGCTATCTGACGGCACAGCTCCTGTATCATCTGCTGCTCTTCGGTCAGGAAATAGTTCATTTCATTCCTCCTGATTCTGATTATTTACTGCAATAAAAAGTAACATTCAATGGCCTCGCCTGCGCGGACAGTCTCCTGCTCCTCCAGGCATGGCTTACATGACTTTGAAGGGTACATGCCATACTGCCCGAAGGGCAAACGTTAACCCGCCGCATCTGAATTTCAAATATTTGTCAGCTCCGACGAAGTCGGAGGGACAATAAATTTGAGAGCAAAGTCCCGAGCTTGTCGAAGGACAAAGCGAGCTAATTTAAGAATTTCTTTATGAGCAGCGTGGCGTTGTGGCCGCCGAATCCGAAGGAGTTTGACATGGCAACATTCACCTCCAGCTCCCTGGCAGTATTCGGCACGTAATCGAGATCGCACTCAGGATCGGGGTTCTCGTAATTTATAGTGGGTGGAATGACCCCCTTCTGCAGCGCCAGGACCGCCGCTATCAGCTCGACTCCACCGGCGGCACCGAGAAGATGACCGACCATCGATTTCGTGGAGCTCACCGGGAGCCTCCGTGCGTGGTCGCCGAAGACCGTCTTGATCGCGGCAGTCTCGAACTTGTCGTTGAGCCGGGTGGATGTGCCGTGGGCGTTTATATAATCCACGTCGTCCGGATTGAGCCCAGAACTGCAGAGGGCTCTCTTCATGCACCGTGCCGCGCCCGCTCCCCCGGGCGCGGGTGCCGTCATGTGATGCGCGTCGGCCGTCAGGCCGTAGCCGGCAAGCTCGCAGTAAATCCTGGCGCCGCGCTTCTTCGCGTGCTCGAGCTCCTCGATGACGACGATTCCCGCGCCCTCGGACATGATGAATCCATCCCGCTCCGCGTCGAACGGGCGGCTGGCCCGCTCGGGCGCATCGTTCCTGGTGGAGAGCGCTTTGAGTGCGCAGAACCCCGCGAGGCCGAGGGGCGTTGTCGCCGACTCCGTCCCCCCCGTTATCATCACCTCGGCATCGCCTGAGGCTATAATCCTGGCCGCCTCGCCGATCGAGTGGGTGGCCGTGGCGCACGCCGTCGCGATACAGAGGTTCGGTCCCTGGGCGCCGAGCCGGATGGAGACATGCCCCGAGGCCATGTTCGTGATCAACATCGGTATCAGGAAGGGGGAGACTTTCGATGGACCCCTCTCCATCAAGACAGCGTGCTGCTTCTCTATGACGTTAAGACCGCCTATGCCCGAACCTATAAGGACACCGACCCTGTCCGGGTCCTCGGCAGCCATATCCAGGCCCGCGTCTTTCCTGGCTTCCTCCGAGGCGACGATGGAGAACTGGACGAAACGCTCCATTCTCCGGGCATCCTTCGGCTTGATAAAGGGCGACGGATCGAAGTCCCTGACCTCGCCGGCGATCTGGCTCGTGTACGGCGAGGGATCGAATTGAGTGATCCTGCCCACTCCAGACCTGCCGTTTACGATGGAATCCCAGTAAGATGGGACATCGTTGCCTAGGGGAGTCATCGCTCCCAATCCGGTTACCACCACTCGCCTGCCGTTCATTTCCTCTCCAATCATATTTGCTGTTCCGGGCGCGCAGGAACCGCCATCGTTGACGGTTCCTGCAACCCCCGGGGAAACCAAGGTTACGCTGAGAAACCCGCCCAGAGCTATTTCTTGATATGCTCTTCTATGTACTTGATAGCGTCACCGACGGTTTTGATCTTACCCGCTTCCTCATCCGGGATCTCGGTGCCGAACTCCTCCTCGAAAGCCATGACCAGTTCTACCGTGTCGAGCGAGTCGGCCCCGAGATCGTCTATGAAAGACGCCTCCTGAGACACCTCATCGGCGTTGACTCCCAGCTGCTCAACCACGATCTCCTTTACCCTGTCAGCTACTTCTGCCATCACCCTACCTCCTTTTTCACGTTACACTTTATACGTTTCACATTACCATGCCGCCATCAACAACGATAACCTGGCCTGTTATGTAATCGGACAGATCCGACGCCAGAAAAAGGGCGGCATTCGCCACATCGGACGGGGCGCCGAAGCTCCCGACCGGAATGAAGCCGAGCATTTTATTTTTTACTTCATCCGGGAGGCTCTCCGTCATCTGCGTGGCTATAAATCCCGGCGCGATCGCGTTGACGGTCACGCCGCGCGACGCCAGCTCCTTCGCGACGCTCTTCGTCAAGCCGATAAGGCCCGCCTTCGAGGCCGCGTAATTGGCCTGGCCCGCGTTGCCCATGATGCCGACAACCGACGAGATATTGATTATTCTCCCGCTCCTTTGCTTCATCATCTTCCTTACAACAGCTTTTATGAAATTGAAGGCGCCCTTGAGATTAATATCCAGGACGCGGTTCCAGCTATCATCGCTCATCTTCATGATGAGCCCGTCGGCGGTCACGCCGGCATTGTTGACCAGTATATCGACGCGGCCGAACTTGTCAATAACATTATCGACCGCCTCTTGCGCCGATTTCGCATCCGAGACATCGGTCCCCAGGGCTATTGAGTCCGCGCCGGCGGCAGCGGCCTCACCGGCCGTTTCAGAGGCCGTCTCCTCCCTGATATCGACCACCGCGACCCTGGCGCCTTCCCGCGCAAAGGTCAATGCTATCTCCCGGCCTATCCCGCGGCCCGCCCCGGTAACAATCGCCACCTTGTCTTCAAGAAACATCATTCCCTCCCGTCACCAATCTATGAGGCCGGCGCCCCACGTCAGGCCCGCGCCGAAGCCTACAAGAATCACCCGGTCGCCTTTCTTGACGAAGCCGCTCTTGTTCGCCTCGTCCAGCGCCACAAACAAAGCCGCCGCTGACATGTTCCCCCGCGTCTCCAGGTTGACGAACACCTTCTCCACCGGGATTCTGATCTTTTTCGCCAGAGCCTTTATGATTCTGATATTCGCCTGGTGGGGAATCAGGCAATCTATGTCATCTATCGTCAACCCGTTTCGCTCCAGAACGATCTCCACCGAGCGCGCCATCTCGATGACCGCGTGCTTGAACACCTCCCGCCCGAGCATCTTCATGTAATGCATCCGCCCGTCAACCGTCTCGTGGCTTGCCGGGTTCAGGGTTCCTCCGGCAGGCATGAATAGCAGGTCCCCCCATTCACCGTTGGCGCCCAGGTAAATGTCGACAATTCCCTTATCGTCATCCGCAGGGCCCAGGACCATGGCCCCCGCACCATCGCCGAAAAGGACGCACGTTGCCCTGTCCTCCCAATCGGTAATAGCCGAGAGCTTCTCCGCCCCGACTACCAGGACCCTCTTGTAATTACCCCCTTCGATCAAATGCCTTCCCATTTCGATGGAATAGATGCAACCCGTGCACGCCGCGTTGAGGTCGCAGCATGCCGCGTTGGGAAGGCCCAGCTTCGACTGCACAACGCACGACGTCGACGGGAATATCATATCGGGCGTGATAGTGGTCATGATCAGCATGTCGATTTCCTCGGCCGCGACTCCGGCATCCTCAAGCGCAACCCTCACGGCAGGAACACCCAGATCGGAAGTTATCTGGCCATCGGCAGCCAGGCGCCTCTCCCTGATCCCCGACCGTGCCACAATCCATTCATCAGAAGTATCCACCATTTTCTCGAGGTCGAAGTTAGTCAATACCTTTTCAGGAAGGTAAGACCCAGTCCCCATAATCACGCACTTTTTTCTTCCGGCCATCTCTTTCAGAGCTCCTTTATAGCCATTTCAATCCGCTCGTTGACACGGGAATTCCCGAAATTATACGCAACGCCTATGGCGTTCCGTATGGCCTTTGCGGATGAGCCACCGTGACATATAATACATATCCCGTTAACGCCGAGCAAGGGCGCACCCCCGTACTCGGAATAGTCTCCCTTCCTCTTTACGCTCATCAGGGCCGGCCTCAATATTAAAGCACCTACCCTCCTGTACCAATTCTTGACGATCTCGTCCTTGAGCATCCTCATGACGGCGCCCGATATGCTCTCCGTCAGCTTCAGCACGACGTTCCCGACAAAGCCGTCGGTCACGATAACATCCAGCTTGTGCGAGAAGACGTGCTTGCCCTCTATATTGCCCACGAAATTGAGCTTAGATCTGGCAATGAGCCCGTGTCCCTCCCGCATCCGCTCATTCCCCTTTATCGCCTCCGTTCCCACGCTGAGAAGACCTATCCTGGGCCTCTCCTTGCCCATCGTGCAGCGGGTGAATATGTCCCCCATAACCGCGAAATGCAGCAGGTGGATGGGCTTGCAGTCGAGATTTGCCCCGGCGTCTATGAGGACTGAAAGGCCCCAGGGGGTGGGTATATAGGTCGCGATTCCCGGCCTCGAGATGCCCGAGAGGAATCTCCACTTCAACTTTGTGGCCATCACAACGGCGCCTGTATTGCCCGCGCTGACCAGCGCGTCCGCTTTTCCAGCCTTGACGAGGTCGGCTCCAACAGCTATGGAAGCGTTTTTCTTCTTTCTCAGGCCGGAAAGCGGGGATTCCTCCATCTCCACGACTTCTGAGGCGTGAACCACCTCGATGTTCTGGAGACCGCTGCCGCCGAACTTATCCAGCTCCTCGCGGATCTTCTCCTCCCGTCCGACGAGCACGATTCGCTTGCCGGAGGGATCGGCTTTAGCCGCCTCTATGCTCCCCTTGACTATAGCCCAGGGAGCGTAATCACCCCCCATGGCATCGACGACAATCCTCATGGAGATTTCCTCATCAAGACAGCAGGCCTATTCCTTCAACTGGACGACCGGCTCTCCCCTGTAGTAGCCGCAGTTCGGGCATACGCGATGGGATAGCTTCGGCTGCCCGCAATGGGGGCACTTCGAAAAGTTCGCGGCGGAGATGCCCTTACCGCCTCTTCGCTTCCCCGCCCTGCTTCTTGTTACCTTCTTCTTGGGTACGGCCATATAAAATCACTCCTGTTCCGAAAGGCCCGGTCCGGCGCAACTGCAACCACAAGGCCCCTTGTTGAGGCTACCGCCGCATTCCGGGCAAAGACCCTTGCAATCCTCGGAGCATAACGGCTTCAGCGGAAGGGCGATTATAATATCTTCGCGAATGCTCTCGGTCAAGTCAATAATATCACCATCCCGGACGGTAGTCGTGAACATGTAGTCGGGGCAGCTAAGGGTGTGCTCGTAATATTCCAGGCACCTGCTGCACCGGAGCCTGGGGCGGGCATTTATCGTCCCCTTCACGAGGAGGGTATCCCCCGTAAGCCGGGCGAAAACATCCACATCTATGGGCCCATCGAAAACGGCATCGTCGCCCTCGATGTCGATAATACCTGCGGGCTCGCCTGACCGCAGGCGAACTCCTTCACGCGGCAATTTTGATACATATACCTTCACTTTCTCAGCTTTCTCTTCAACTCTTCCTCGATCTCAAGCGGGACGAAAGCACGGACGCTGCCCCCGAGTTTCACGATTTCCTTTATCATGCTCGAGCTGACATAGGAGAAGGCCTCGCTGGGCATCATGAATACGGTCTCGACAGAATCGTCCAGCTTCCTGTTAGTGAGGGCCATCTGGAACTCGTACTCGAAGTCGGTGAGGGCCCGCAGCCCGCGAATGATCAGTTTCACCTCTCTCTTCGCGGCGAACCCGGTGAGCAGCCCCTCGAATCCCTCGACGCACACTCCCTCCATTCCCCCCGTTACCCTTGAAAGCATGTCGACCCTCTCGGGTAAAGAGAAAAGGGGATTTTTGTCCTGGCTGGCTGCCACCGCCACGGTTAATTCATCGAAGAACCTGAGGGCTCTACTTATCACATCGAGGTGCCCGTAAGTCACCGGGTCGAAGCTTCCGGCATATATCGCTTTTCTCGTCATGCGGATCCGCCTTTATGGTAAAACGACAACATGGAATCCCCGTAAGCTCTTTCGAGGATGCTTTCAAACCCCGAAGCCACGCCTTGAAGAGGGGCTCTTGCCGGCCGCTCGACCACAAGGATTCCGTTGCCGGCAACAATATCAAAATCCGTCGACAACCGCAACAGCTTTGTCCCCGCGTTACCGGCCTCCCAGAAGCCGTACGGGGGATCTGCCAGGACGAGGTCGAACTTTCTTCTCTCCTCCTCCGAGAGGCGCGCTACGATTCTCCTCCAATTCCCCCTGACTGCCCGCGCTCTCTCCCGGAGGCCCAGCGATGCTATGTTCCGCCTCAGGACCTCCACCTGCCCTCCTCCCTTTTCGGCAAACACCGCATACCGGGCGCCGCGGCTCAGGGCCTCCAGCCCCAGCGCGCCGGAACCGGCGAAGAGATCGAGAACAACAGCGTCCAGCACCCTCTCGCCGAGGATGCTGAAAAGGGCCTCCCTTAACCTCGCCGACGTGGGACGCACCCCGCGGGGCACCTTGATCTTCCGCCCCCTGAACTCCCCCCCCGTTATCCGTATCTCCCCCAATGTAGTCCCCAAAATTGTTTTTCAAAAAAAGTATTCACGAATTTAATTTAAACCGCGGATTATACTGATTTGACGGATTAACGCTAAGTCAGTTAAGGCTTATTACTCCAGCTTGCACCAGGGCAATATAAACAATTGCACAGGTCAATACCGCTATAACAATTACCCTCTATTTTTCATCGCTCTGTTAGAAATCCGTCCAATCCGCGGTTACGTTTTTTAAAAAGCATTTTTACGTTCTTAGAATCTCTATGGTTGAACCTTCTTTTTTAAACTTTCACCCTTGAACTTTTAACTGTAGTTAACCTCAGTGTCTTCTGTGGTTTTCCTTTATTTTTTAATTCGTGTTAATTCGTGGACAACTTCCTTTTCTATGAACATTTGGTTCTTCGTCTTTATTCTCTGTGCTCTCAGTGTACTCTGTGGTTGGTTTTTGATTTGTTTTCTATATCCCGCTAGGCAGAGAGCAGGGCGAATCGCCCCTTGAACCGCTCGATCACCTTTTCCTTCAGGCGGGCGTGCTCGGGCAGGGACAACGACGGGTCGGCCTCGAGGATTGCCTCCGCCTCCTTTCTTGCCGTCTCCATGATGGCCAGATCTGCTACGATGTCCCCTATCTTCAGGTCGGGCAGCCCGTGCTGGCGGGTGCCGAAGAACTCCCCCGGCCCCCGTATCTCCAGGTCCTTCTGGGCGATGACAAAGCCGTCTCCCGTCTCGTCCATCGCCTTGAGCCTGCGCCGCGCCTCGTCAGTCTTCGCCTCCCCGTATATCATGCACCAGGCCCTCCCGCTCCCCCTCCCTATGCGGCCGCGTAGCTGGTGGAGCTGTGCCAGGCCGAACCTCTCGGCGTGCTCGATGAGCATGACGTTCGCGGCGGGGACGTCGATGCCGACCTCTATGACCGTGGTGGCTACGAGGACCTTGATCTGCCCTTTCTTGAATCTCCGCATGACATCGGCCCGCTCATCCCATCCCATCCTGCCGTGTATCAGCCCCACGCTGATTCCTGCGAGCTCCCTCCTCCCGAGGCGATCGGCCATCTCAACGGCAGCCTTTAGCTCCAGCTTATCGGACTCCTCGACGAGGGGGTAGATGATATAGGCCTGGTTTCCCGCCATCACCTTCTCGCGGATAAACGCGTACGCCTGGCACAGCTTCGACGGAGGAACGATGTGTGTCGTGAGTCTACCTCTTCCGGGGGGAAGCTCATCTATGACCGAGACGTCGAGGTCCCCGTATACCGTAAGTGCGAGCGTCCGGGGAATCGGCGTGGCTGTCATAACGATGACATCGGGCATGGGCCCCTTCCTCCTGAGAACGGCGCGCTGTGCCACGCCGAACCGGTGCTGCTCGTCTATGACGGCCAATCCGAGATTACTGAAATTGACGTCCTCCTGTATCAGGGCGTGGGTTCCCACGACAACGTCGCGCGCCCCCGAGGCTATCGCGTCCAGCGCGGCTCTCCGCCGCCTCGGTGTCAGGTCTCCGAGGAGGAGCTCGACCCGCGCGCCCGCCGCTCCGAGAAGGAGCTGCAGGGTCTGGTAGTGCTGCGAGGCGAGTATCTCCGTCGGGGCCATGACGGCGCTCTGGTACCCGCCGTCCATGGCGATGGCCACGGCGAGGGCCGCCACAACCGTCTTGCCCGACCCGACTTCGCCATGAACCAGGCGGGTCATCGGCCTCTCCCGGGCCATGTCCGTCTTTATTTCCTCGATCGCCCGCCGCTGCGCTCCCGTGAGGTCGAAGGGGAGGCCCCGGAGCAATTTTTTGAACAGCTCACCACCCGTATCATGGGCGATGCCGGGCGTCCCCAGCTTCATCTTCCTTTTCCGGGCGACTATGCCGGCCTGCAGGATCAGGAACTCATCCAGGATCAATCGACGGCGAGCCTTCTCCATATCCTCAAAGGAATCGGGGAAATGCACGGCGGCAAGCGCCCACAAGAGGGACGGAAGGCCAAGCCCCTCGATGAGGCTCCCGGGGAGGAACTCCTCGACCCCGTTCAGGTGACCGTCGAGCGTGGACCTGACCAGCGACCTCAGCCACCGCTGGTTCAGGCCCTCCGTGGATGAGTAAACAGGCACGATCCTCCCCGTGTGAAGGAGGTCCTCGTCTCCTCCCGAAAGGATCTCGTACTCCGGCCCGACCATCTGGATGTGCCCGTGGGCCCGCACCCTTCCGTGAAGGATAACCGTATCGCCCGCCTTGAACCGATCCTTCATATACGGCTGGTTGAACCACACCGCGTACATGACGCCCGTGTTGTCGGAGACAGCCATTTGAAAAAGGTGCCCGCCTTTTCTCGTCCTCCGTGAATCCAGGATGCGGACCTCGCCGCAGACCGTCTCCACGTCGCCGACGCGGAGCTGCGAAACCGTCTTTATGCAGCTCCTGTCCTCGTACCTCCGGGGAAAGAAGTAGAGAATATCCTCGACCGTCTCGATCCCGAGCCTCTTCAGCAGGCGGAGCCGCCTGGGGCCGACACCCTTCAAAACTTGGACCGATTCTTTTAGCCCATCATCCATAATTTCGTAATTTGAACCGCAGAGGCGCAGAGATCGCAGAGCAAAAATAAGAGCCAAAAAGAGTCTCCTCTCATTATTTTCATCTTTGCGCCCTCTGCGTCTCTGCGGTTATGTATTTTGTATTGGATATTGGGATGATAATGCGGCCGCCTCCGGCGTCGGCTTCCCAGGCTACGGTGCCGACGCACCCGAGGACCTCGATGGCCGTCCGCAAGGGGGCGAACGGGTCTTCCTCTTCCGATGGTCCCGGAGAGAAAAGCGCCTCCCTGAGAGCGCAGGCGGCCAGCGCCGTCCCCGCGTAGGATGACAGCGTATTGATATCTAAAAATCCCTCCACCTGCCCGCTCCCGGTGAGCGTCTCGACGACCCCTGTAAAACTCTTCGAAGAAGAGAGCACCGGCAACCTCCGTCCCTCTGCGTCAATCACGCTCTTGAGGAAGTTTTTGTGCGTCGCTATTATAAGCAGGTCCCCCAGCTGCGCGTATGACCACACAAACGGCCCGGACTTCTCCAGGATGAAGTACTCGCAGCCTCCATGGCTCTTCCTCCTGTGACCGGCTTTCGATTCGAAGATCTCTGCGAAGCCGGGATAGCTTACTTCCACCTCCCGGCCGGCTATCGTGTCGAGGAGGCTGTTTACCCGGCTCGTAATATCGGCAGGACTTTTCAGCCTGAATATCGCGCACGCGGGAACAAGCGAGGAGAAGAGGGACGGCCTTCCAATGGCCAGGACGGCCGAACCCTCAAGGGAGGAAAGTATCCCTTCGGTTTTCTCATCGAACGCCTCACCGACAGCTTTCTCCACGGGCGTTATGTCGACGGGGAAAGGGGCCCCGCCGGACCGGCCCGCCGTATCGAAACGGAACGCGGCGGCGGCGATTACGTTATCCGGAAGGACGGCGGCGTACCGCATTAAGCCCGCTCCTCCCGTCTTCGACTCCTCAGCGCCGATACGGCGCCACTCCAATACCGCATCGCCCACCCCCATGTCCAGGGACGCGACGATGGCCTCGTTTTCGTCGAGAGAGGAAGCCACCTCTGAATACACATCAAAGATAGAGCTCATCCCGCTCTCCGTCAGTGCCCGATTTATGTCCTCAACTGCCGCCCAGCACGGTGGCAGGTACTCTTCGGTATATCTTCCCATGGCCTTCTCGTACTCCCCCCTGAGATCGAACTCCATGAGCTTCCCCGGCCGGAGATAGAGCGATATGAAATGATTCAGGACACAACCCTCGAATGCCTCAACCCCCCGCCCTCCCCCGCCGAGGAGAAGCTCCGCCATATCTTTCATCCGGGGAAAATCGGCCCCTATCATTAGAAACCCGAGGTCTCCGTAAACGAAATACATGAACGCCGGGCTGTCATCCCTCTGTTCAACGCGGATAAGCTCTATGCTCCTGAACCGCTCTCTTGTCCAATCCCCGCCGGTCCCCAGCATCCAGAGCCTCCAGGGCAATTCAACTCCTCGCTGCCACGCAGAGAGCCGGGAGGCAACGCACAGCCCGGATCGCTTCGAGTAGAAAGCGACGGCTTCTCTCCCGAAGAACCTCTGAAAAAAACTCTTCCTCTCCGGAGCAAGCTCGAGCTCAACCAGCTTATTCCAGAGATCGCTAGACGCCACGGCGGGCCAGCGCCCGTCGAGATCACTCACGGCCAGGCAGAGGGGGGCGCCGGGCGGGATCATCCTCCGGGGCGAAACCCCGCGCGGGCCTCCGAGGGAATAGAAGGACAGGCCGATCAGGGCCGCGAGGAGTACAGCGCAGAATACGAGAAGTGTTCTTTTAATGATTCTCATCCGGCACATTAAACCAGATATCAATGCGAAAAAGCAAAATGTTAGTTTATTATTGAGATGGGTGGTTTCCTCTGCTAGCATCTCTTTTGTCTATGCGAAAGCTGATAGCTATTGCGATAGTTTCGTCGGTTATCACCGGCTGCAAGGGTACCCTGAATACGCCGCCGCCCCTTCCCTTCCCGCCCGCGGCCGAGAGCCGTCTCCGCTACAGGTTCGCGGTCCCTCCTCCGGAAAACATAGAGAAGCACCCCTTCACGCTTTACGGCAGGAAGATCGATATCCAGAAGAGGATCATTCGCGCCATCGACTCCTACAGCCGCTTTTCAACGTGCGTCACACTCCCGAAGAAGGATGCCGGCAACCTGTCGAAGGAGATCAAGTACGCGAAGAAAAAGGGAGCCGACTTCATTCTCCGGACGGATATCCTGCTCTTCCAGGGCACTTTCCAGGGGCGCAATTCACGCGTGTTTGTCGCATACCCGCTCATCTGCAGCTTATTCGGAATGCCCTTGGGACTGGATGTGAACGCCAAGACTTGGCGGGGCGAGGGCATCATGGATATAAAGGTCATAGATCGCGCTTCGGGCGAACTGATTTACTCATCGACCGTGAAAGCGGAGACGCTCTATAACTTCAGCAAGTACGAAGAGTTGAAGGAGCGGGATTTTGGAAAGAACTACATCAGGTACATCCTGGGCGGGTTAGTGCTCAATAACCTGATGGTTACCCTCGTCGAGGACCTGAACGAGAACTTCACTGAATCGCTGGCGGCGGACCGGAAAGAAGCTGCGGATCAAGCTCCGATCGCAATGCCGACCCAGACGCTCGAAGAAGCCTTTCCGTCAAAAGTAGAGCCACCGGTGGAAAATAACGGGGAATAAGCGCCCTTAACGGCTTTCGCTCTTCTCCTGGCCCTGTTCCTGCTCCTGCTCCTGGCCCTGCTCCTTGAAAGCTTCGGCCCAGCTCTTTCCGACCTCGGCCCACTCCTTGCTTGCGTCCTTCGAATCGACCTTCAGGCAACCCGCCATCGAGCCGGCGAGCAAGAGAGCCGCAATCGTTACTATTATTTTCACCCGCTCCACCTCCAATTGTTTCTTTTTTGTTATTCGTCATTACTCAATCGTCAATCTCCAATCATGCCCCTTTTCCACCGAGCAGTCTATCGAGAAATAAACCGGAATCGCGCAGAGATCGCCTTACATCCTCCATGCAATCGCCGCAAAATTTTTCATTTTCCAGCACGACCGCCGTCGCCTTCAAAAGCTGGAAGGAAGAAAGGGAAGCAAAAACAGCGAGCAGGGTCGCCAGCAGGAAAATCCTGAAAAGTGCGATCATCTCTTTTTACCTGTCACCGAAATAGCTCTGCCAGATCAGCGCGATAAAAACCACGACAACCACAACAAGACCGAGGCCGATGGCGACATAGGTGAAATACTCCTCATGTCCCATTCGCGGATTCCTCCCCGGCCTGTTTCTCGAAAGGGCAGCCGCCGGGCGGCGGTCCCGTCACGGGAGGCCTCGGCACGAAGTTCACCGGCCCCATCCGGCTCATCTCGTTAAGGAGATCGGGCATCGACTCGTTCCGGCGGGTCGCAAACGCGGAGTAGATCCTCTTCAATCGCCTGCTGCCGCAGTACCGGCATCTCCTCCCGAACGAGAACCACGCCCGCGCCCCTGTTTTCTCGAGCAGCTGGGTCCTCTTGCCGCACTTCCCGCACTTATACTCGTATATCGGCATGAAAGTATTATATCCCAGGCGCCTCATCAGGACAAGCTCAAGGCGAAGTAAACAGCAAATAATCCAAGGGGATGGGAACTCTCTATTACAACTCTCTATTGATATGTTGCACCTGGATCGTCACGCATTTACAATGAAGACTTCCCATGAAAAATATTGGACTTCGCGTATTCTTCTCCAACAGCGGCCAGCTCGCCAAGCACCTCCCGGGACACGAGCAGAGGGAGGAACAGATCGCGATGGCCGAGGCTATCGAAGAGGCCATCGACCGCCCGAACCATCTCCTGGTCGAGGCCGGCACCGGCGTGGGCAAGAGCCTGGCCTACCTCGTCCCGCTCGTCTCCTGGGCCGTGAAGACGAAAAAACGCGTCCTCGTCTCCACCTACACGAAAACGCTGCAAACCCAGCTCATCGAGAAGGACATCCCCCTCCTGAAGGACTGCGTCGAAACCCCCTTCGAGGCCGCCCTCTGCCTCGGCGCGAACAACTACCTCTGTCTCCGAAAGCTCAACAACCCCTACCAGATGGAGATATTCAAAGATGAAGAGGAGCTCCGCCAACTGGAGATGATCCGCGGCTGGTCTATGGAAACAGGGTCAGGCGTCGTATCAGAGCTCGATTTCTCCCCCCTCAGGGAGGTATGGGAGGCGGTATCCCGCGACCACGAGTTCTGCCACGGGCGGCGCTGTCCCCACAGGACGGGGTGCTTCTACGCCAGGGCGAGGTTCGTCTGGAAGCAGGCGAACCTCCTGGTGGCCAACCACCACCTCTTCTTCGCCAACCTTGCCAGCGGGGGCGGAGTCCTGCCTGAATTCGAGTGCGTCATCCTGGACGAGGCCCACAGAATCGAGGACGCGGCGACAGGCTACTTCGGCGAGCAGGTCAGCAACCGGCGGGTGCCCTACCTTCTGGGCCAGGTCTACCGGCCGAAAGAAAACAGGGGATTCGCCGCGAGGCATGTCAAAGGCGAAAGGATACTGAAGGCGTGGGAGGAGATCATCGGCGAGGTGGAGGACGCCAACCGACACTTCTTCAGGTCCCTCGGCAAGCTATTCGGTCAAAGCTCCTCGGCTACCCGCCTGCGCGAGAGGCTCGACATAGACAACGCGCTCGCCGTTCCGCTCCGCCACCTCATAGATCAGCTCGACTCCATGAAGAAGAGCCTGAGCGAGGAGGCCAGGGACGAGGCCCGGGCCTACATGCGGAGGGCGAAGGAAATAAGCTGGGCACTGGACTTCATAATCGAGCAAAAGGGCAGCGACCTCGTGTACTGGTACGAGGCGAGCACGAGGCGGAGAAGGCTATTTCAATCCATGAACTACGCGCCCATCGATGTCTCCGAGGTAATGCGCGAGCAGGTGTTCGACAGATACCGCTCCGTTATTCTGACCTCCGCCACCATGGCATCGGCCGGCGACTTCGACTTCATCCGCTCTCGCCTCGGCGTGAGGGATGCGGACCAGCGACTGCTCGGTTCTCCATTCGACTTCAAGGAGAACGCCCTCCTCTTCAGCAGCAAAAGCATTCCCGACCCCCGGAGGAAGAGGGAAGAATACGAAAAAAAGGTGGCAACCCTCGTCGAGAAAATTATCAGGGCGAACAGGGGCGGGGGTATCTTCGTTCTCTTCACCAGCTACAGGATGCTGTACAGGACCTTCCACGTCCTCGAAAAAAAGCTGGGGGACTACACCATCCTGTGCCAGGGGAAGGAGGACCGCTACAGGCTCCTGGAAAAGTTCAGGAAGGATATCGGCTCGGTCCTCTTCGGGACGTCAACCTTCTGGATGGGCGTCGATATACCGGGAAAGGCCCTCCAGTGCGTCATCATCACAAAGCTCCCCTTCGAGCATCCCGATGAGCCGGTAGTACAGGCGCGCCTTGAGAAGATAGCGGAGGACGGCGGCGACGCCTTCAGGGAATACTCCCTTCCGCAGGCCGTCCTCATGCTCCGGCAGGGATTCGGCAGGCTGATACGTACGAAAAAGGACTACGGCGTCATCGCCATTCTCGACCCCCGCCTCCACACCCGCCCATACGGCAGGAAGTTCCTCGATGCGCTTCCTGAAACAAGCCGGTCGGATAAAATAGAAGATATATCCGCCTTCCTGGAAAAGAAAAAGGCCTGCTCCTGAGCGCTCACCAGGCGGCAGGGGAACCGTTGGCGGTCACCCTCCCGCACCGGGTAGAACAGGAAGGCTTCCGTGCATGAATATAGCGCGGCTCCGGCGGGGAAGGTGTTGAGGACATGGATCGGTACCCCTCTACTCGGACGGCCAGCCGACCTTCTCCGGGATCCAATCAGCCTGCCACACGAAGTCCGGAAACTCCTCCGAGTAAAGCTTATCGCCCGTGAGACCGATGGTGCCCAGGTCCGTCAAGCCGAGGATGGTGCGCCATGCAGCATAGCCGCTTCCCTGAATCCCGCCGAAAACCAGGCCCACTATGGGGATCTCCACACTTGAATAGACTACACAGCGCGGGAGCTCGAGCCAGCCAGTGAGAACGTTGGCACCGCCTCTCTGCAACGCGTAGCTGGTTTCCGATTTTTCCTCCTCATTCTCAAATGGAATATCCCCGTATGAAATGCCGGCGGACAGCACCATTGCCGCAATCGAAAAGAAAACGATAATCCGGATCATTACGCCCAACCTCCGTGTGTTGTTTGCTCCAAAATTCACTTCCCGGAAATACCAGTGTAATATCCGGGGTAAAAAACCGCAACACATACTCTCGCACAATCGGAGGTCGCCCGGCATACGTTTTCAGTTGTATAATACGCGGAAAAGCGAAGCAAAAGGAGGGGGCATATGGACGGATGGCTCAAGGCCGGTGAGGATATGCTGGATCTCGTGCTCGGCAACCCCGGCACGGGTCTGGAAAAATGGGTGATACTGGCGCTTTCGTTCGTTGTGTGCGTGGTGGTCTTGAAGCTTGTCGGCGGTGCCATGGGCGGCGACAACGCCTTCTTCGGACCGTCCCTGGCATGCAGCTTTCTCGGCCTCGCCCTTATTCTGGCCTGCATGACCGTTATGAAGCTCTTCGTACCGCGTGACGTGTACACGGACCACCGCATATGGATTTTACCCGTCGCCGGCTTGGCCGTATCGCTTATCGTAATCATCCCCCTGATCATGGGCATAATGAAGACGGGCTACGTCGGGGCACTGGTGTCGTGGATCGTGAGCGCCATCGTCGTTGCCGGGGTGATCCTGATCGCCGGGGCGGCCTTCGACGCGATGAAGGCGGGGGGCAGAGACGCCGGTAAAATCCAGAGGCACCGGGAGGCCCTCGAGGAGGTACTGCAGTAAACGGCGCGAAAGGAAGGCCGACGCTGTCCTATTCCCCGTCACCCACCGCCTGCTGCCGGGTCGGGGGATGGTCTCCCCCCGGCATTCGCGCCTCCCTGGATAGCTCCGCGGCAATTGCGCCGATGATCCTGCGGTCGAGCTGGTCGAAGCTGCGCCGTCGAACGTCGCCCCTGACATCCAGCATTATGTCGTCTCCCTCCATCCAGACGAATATCAACGGCGATCGGCCTGCCCTTACCATATCGCCGGACATGCGGGTAGACCTGACGCGAAGGGGGTTCTCGCGCCCGTGGCGGACCAGCCGCGGCCGTATCCACTCTATTGTGGTAGAGCGAAGATCGCCGGGCGGGGGGGCAGCCCCCACCGTCGGGCTCTCCTGCGGCGCGGGAGGAAGAAGGGGCTCCCCGGAGCGACGCTGCCTCGCGGCGTTCAGGACCACAGCTATCACCACGCATGCCGCCGCCGCGGCGAGGAGCCAGTAGAGGGGGAACCTGCGGCCACTTCTCACGGGCGCCGCCTTTTCGGCCTGGTTGGTCTCAGCGTCGACCACGATTCGGTATGCATAAATGGCCTCACGGATATTTTTGAGTTCCCGGGGACCGAGGGAGACAGCTTTAATAGCGAGTTTATTCTTCACCACGTCGTACACGGTCTGGGAGATACAGATACCGCCGGGCTCCGCCTCGGATTGCAGGCGGGCGGCGATGTTCACGCCGTCTCCCATCACGTCCGACTCGGTCAGGAAGATGTCGCCGAGGTGAATGCCCATCCGGTGATCGAGTCGCTCATGTGCGGAAAGCCTCTGATTCTGTTCATGAATCTCTTTTTGGGCATTTACGGCAAATGACACGGCGTCGATAGCCGACCCGAACGACATGAGCAGGCCGTCACCTGTCGTCTTGATTATCTTGCCATTGTGGCCGACCGAAAGGTCCGTGAGAAGCTGGAGATCTTCCCGTACGCGCCGGAGGGTTCTTTCCTCGTCGGCGGCGACCTTGGAGCTGAAACCCGCCACGTCGGTAAAAACTATGGCGGCAAGCTGACGTTGTCCTATGTCATCTTTCATAATTATGGGGGCGGGATTGCGGAGAGGAAGGTTATGTCGTCGATCCAGAGGCGGCCGGTGTTGCGTTTCCCGGGAGGGGCGGTAAACGCGAAGGCAATACCCATTGCTTTGGCTGGATTGAAGCGGGCAGTGCCGTCGCCCTGCCAGGAGGGCTCGACGAACCTGGCCCAGGGGATGTCCACACGCTGCCAGCCGCTCACTGCTTCCCGGCTGGTCCGCGTCGTGAACTCAAAATGGGACAGATTGTCGGATGAGTTGCCGCCGTAGGCAATGATTGTCACCAGCTGACCGGCCTTCTCGGCGCGAAGGTAAACTGTCAACCCCCTCCCGTCTCGCCAGTTCCGGGGAATGGGATTAACCAGGCTGCAGGAAGCCCAGCTAGCGGGAGCAACGTCGTATTCGATGCGCAAGCCGGACGTTCCGCTATAGGAGACGCCCTTATCCCGAGCGAAGGTCAGGCGCGTTTCCTTCCCCTCGTCTCGGAAGACCGCCCATTTATCGACCCCGCCCTCAAAGTCGTCAATTACACCGCCGGCCACTGAGGGCGCAGAGGGCGCCTCCGTCTTCGGTGCCTCCCTTGGTTTCTCCTTTGCTGCTGGTTTCGGCTCTTCGGCCATAGCAACCGGCTTAGATACCGGGGCTGCCTCGGGCGACGGCAGAGGAGCATCGGGCGCTCCTTTCTTCCATCGATGGTAATAAGAGTTGAGCAGGGGAACGAACTCCCCTGTCGCCTTCCTGTTGCCGGCAGGCGAGGGGTGGTCGTCGCCGTCTGTGGGATAGTACAGCGTGTTTCCCATGCGATTGGTGACGTATTCAATCGCGCCGTTGCGGACTCGGTGATGGTTATTCGGGCCGGTGAGCACGTTGTAGAAATCGAATACAGCCACGTTGCTGTCCTTGTAATTTTTCAGCCAGTCGCGCACCAGCCAAGTGTTAAAGGCGCGGGCGTTTGCCGCGTGCGCCGGGTCCCGGACCGGCGGCGCGGTTACGACGACAAAGAGCTTATCGGGCCGGGCAGAGAAGTACTTCAGCAGCTCGTTGTAAATCGCTTTCGCGTTGCTTACAGTGAGGCCATTCCCCCGTGCGGGCGGGTCCGCAGGCTTCCCATGCAGGTCGGAGTTCGGGAAGCATGACTTGAACATGACTATCCGGTTTTCTCCGCCGTGATCGGTAATAGGCCGCGTGTACGGGGAGTGTTTCTCACTCTCCTTGTAGAGCGCTTCCAGGGATTTGGCGCTCTCCGGGCCGGTGAACCACTCGGGCCAGTTAACAATGTCCGTCCGGTCGCCGATGCAGTTCGGCCCCCACCCGTAGTTGGTGTCGCTGACGAAATAGTTATTGTCGCCCAGCGCCTTCCCCAGCCCACCGTGCCCGTCGGATAGCCAGTTCTCGCCGCATGAGTGATGGATAAAAACAAGCTTGACCGGTTTGGCCGGAGGGCCTTCGTCATCCGCCCGGACTATAGCCGGTCGCGGCATGAAAAAAATCGTCACCGAGATTAAACAGAGTATTACTATCCTGCGCGTGATCCGCCCTCGAGACTGAATATGAAATCTTTCCATTAAAAGCTTGTGCATAATTCGTCTGATCAATTTCGGTGCTCCTTAACTAATTTATTGAATGATACAGCCCCAGCCCATTTCTCCCCAAGCATTTCATTTAAATCCGGGGACGCTGGTTCAACATGTTCAATATAATCCGGCCCGTGATAAAATAAACTTCAACCTTGCCTCCCTGTCCCGGAAGGATATCGTTCCACCCGGGTCACCTATCGGGAGCGAGGTTAAATAATGGCCTCCCGGAGGCCATTATTTTTCGGGATCATTAGGGTCCCGCCCTGGTCGAACATATAAGCATGATGGCCGACGGCAAGCGTCACGAAATCAAGCACGCCGTACGTGGAACGTAGGCCTGTCAAAGCGCAACCTTTGAACAGACCCAGCCCTATCCCGATTACCGGAAGCCGGGCATTTTCATAAGAGATGCCTCGCGGGATCTCGAGCCATCCCAGGCCAATATTTGAAAAGGCCCTTCCAAATCCGTATGCCATACCATGCTTCTCCTCGCCATCGGCAAACGCGGTGCACGCCGAAAGCACAACTACGATAAGCGCCAAGCTAAAGACACGCCATTTCATACCACCCTCCTTTCATTAAGCTCCTTAATAGCGAACGTGCTTTAAGACAGAACCACCGGACAAACGTTCGGGCTGACGCAGGCCCTCCCTGCAGTCCCCGCTCTCATTCAAATCATACAACCTATTGCCATTTTCGCAAATAGAGATACTGCGAGATGTTTGATGTGATATGTTTGATGCTTCAAGTGAAATTGCCTGAATAAAAATGAGCCGTTCAAAAAGCAGGAAGATACACAGCAGCGTGACCGAGGGGAAGCCGAATGCCGCCCTCTGGAAGCTGGCCGCGCCAATGATGGCCGGGGCAGTCATGCACAACCTGTTTAACCTGGTCGACCTCTTCTTCGTCGGCAGGCTGGGCGTCGACGCCGTGGCGGCGCTCTCCATCTCCGGTGCCATCCTCGCCGTGTTGATCATGGCTGCGATAGGCATCGCCACCGGAACGACGGCACTCGTCTCGCACTTTACGGGCAAGAAAGACTACCTTGCCGCCGACAACGCCCTCTTTCAAACCATCATTTTAAGCATCGTCTGCTCGGCCGGGATAGCTCTAATCGGCCTCTTCGGAACGGTTCCGCTCCTCACGCTGTTCGGTGCGCCCGCTGAAATTATCCCCGCCGCCTCTCAATATTTGAAGATACTGTTTACGGGCTCTATATTCATATTCCTCGGCCTCGGCTTTAATTACGCCTTGCGGGGCGCCGGAGACGTTATCTTCCCACTGAAGGTCCTTTTTGTAGCCAACCTACTGAACATCGTTCTCGATCCTCTTCTCATCTTCGGCGTCTGGGTCTTCCCGAGGATGGGCGTCGGCGGGGCGGCCCTTGCCACCGTCATCAGCAGGGCGATAGGTTTAGCCGTAATCCTGAGACACGTCATCTGGGGCCACTCGAGCCTCCGGCTTGAGGGGGCGGCTCTGAGGATAAACATCCCCGTCATCACCAGGATGGTCAAGATCGGCTTTTTCGCATCGTTCGAGGTGCTGCTTCGCCAGCTCTCACTCCTCCTGCTCCTTCGCCTCATCACCTCTTACGGCACGGCAGCACTTGCCGCTTACGGGATAGTCAGCCGGCTGAGGCTCACCATTGTAATGCTGGGGATGGGGATGGGCGTGGCCTCCGCCGTGCTGATAGGTCAGAACATGGGTGCGGACAAGCCCGAAAGGGCCACCCGGTTCGGCATGCAGACGCTGAAACATTTCGAATTGCTCGTGATCCCCATCGCGGTCCTGTTTTTCATCTTCGCACCGCAGATGGTAAGAGTGTTCAGCGCTGACCCCGACGTCGTCACGATAGCCTCCGGCTTCCTCCGCTGCGTGGCCGTCACAATTCCTTTCCTCTCCTCCACCCTCGTCCTTGGGAAGGGCATCGGCGGCGCAGGGGACACGCTCACACCGGCGATGATGACGGGGATAGCCCAGCTTGGCCTGCGCGTTCCCATTGCGTACGCGCTGGCCCTCGCCTGCGGCCTGGGTCCGATGGGAATATGGCTGGGGATCAACGCCTCTGACATCTGCCAGGGGTCGGCGATGCTCTGGTATTTCAGGCAGGGCTACTGGCAGAAGCGGTACTACCACCACCGCGCCCTCCTCGATAAAAAGGGGGGACGGTCTTAACTTTCTAACTTATTTGCCTGAAATAGCAGGCCCTTCTCCTGGCAAAACTCATATCCTCTACTGGCGGCCTTTGATACCGCAGGCGTGCTGATCGATAAAAAATCCGCCACTTCGGTGGTAGTGAACCCCAATTCCTCGGTCGCCCACCAGGCAAACAGTGCCCGCGCACAAGCTGCAGCCTTCTCTCTCCTCTTTAACAGAATGCGTTTACTGTCTGTATCGAATAGTGACGCAGTGTAATCCAGCAAGCTCATTAAATCCCAGCCGGCAGCCCGCCTCTGCTCCCTTTTTGTTAATTGCTCTTCCGCTATTTCAAGAGCCCTCTGAACAAAACCACTGCCCCCCAAAATCCGCTCGTCGCCACGTTGGCGGGCTCCCGCCTTTTTTAAACCGCGAACACTGCGCCATCCTCCCCCACTGCGCAAAAGCCCTCCCCCGGTAAGATCGTCTCTCTTTCCTTCTGGGATTCCCTCTTTCACAAACTCCAGATAACTCTTCCGTGCTTCGCTGACAGTTGAAGCAAATAGCCCCAGCACCGAATCGACATCCTGCCAGCTGGCTTTCTGTTGGCCTAAAAGCACCGAATGTCCGCACCACGGGAATCTGTTCAATTCTTGGAGGCTGGAAACCAGACCGGCTCGAAGCGGGTTGAGATGAATATACCTGACCAGCTGAAGCAGATAGGCCTCCTCATCACAAAGAATGGACTTGTAGCGGTTCTGGAAGAGGTAGCCAACACGCTTGTAACGTCTATTAAAGTACAGGGCGTAGCCAGTGAGCAAGCTCCTCATTAGAGCGGTCAGTGATTGGACACCCGTCCGCAACAACAGATGAACGTGATTGGGAATTAACGCCCAAGCGTAACAAGAAAGCCCGGTTTTTTCCAGCCCTATCTTCAGGCGGCGTATGAACTCCCGCCGATCATTGTCATCCTGAAAAATGCGGGCCAGGTTTATTCCCCTGATGACCACGTGGTGAAGGGCACCAGGAAAATCTATTCTCCCTTTCCTTGGCATCACAGAAGAATACTATACATTAATAGGGTAATAAAGGATTAGTAAGTTAGAAAGTTAAGACCGTCCCCTATTACTTACCATTTACCGGATTTTTTTGCGGCCGGGCGCGGGAGGCCGTCTAGCTCGCCTATCGACTTCGCCATCTCCCCCTCCGGGAGGTGATAATCGGTGAGCTCACCCGAAAGGAACTTTTCATAGCCTGCCAGGTCCATCAGGCCGTGGCCGCTGTAATTGAAGAGGATCACCTTCTCCTTCCCCTCCTCCCGCGCCTTAACGGCCTCCTCGATAACACAGGTGATCGCGTGGCTTGTCTCCGGTGCGCAAAGCGGCCCTTCCGTCCTGGCCCACAGGATGGCGGACTCGTAGCACTGGAGCTGGTGGTAGGACCGGGGCTCGATGAGCCCCTCGACGATCGCCTGGCTCACGATCGGCGCCAGCCCGTGATAGCGCAGGCCGCCGGCGTGTATGGGCGGAGGAACGAAAGTGTGGCCCAGAGTGTACATCGCCAGCAGCGGCGTCTGGCACGCGCTGTCACCGTAGTCGTACGCGAAGGGCCCCTTCGTCATCGTCGGGCACGCCGTAGGCTCGGTCGGTATGATGGTGATATCGGCGCCGTTTATCTTATCGTGCACGAAGGGGAAGGAGAGACCCGCGAAATTGCTCCCCCCGCCCGCACACCCGATGACGACGTCGACCTTCTTCTCGCCGGCTATCTCAAGCTGCTTCTTCGCCTCCAGACCGATTATCGTCTGGTGGAGCATCACGTGGTTGAGGACGCTCCCAAGGGAATACCGGGTCTTTCCGGACGTGTCCTTTACCGTCTCTTCTATGGCCTCGCTTATGGCTATACCGAGGCTTCCCGGGGTGTCGGGCATCTCCTTCAGTATCTTCCTGCCGAACTCCGTCTCATCGCTGGGGCTCGCGACGCACTCAGCGCCCCAGATTTTCATCATAGACTTGCGGAGCGGTTTCTGGTCGAAGCTTATCCGCACCATGTAGACCTTGCACTCCAACCCCAGGAGGTTGCAGGCAAAAGCTAGGGCGCTCCCCCATTGGCCGGCGCCGGTCTCCGTGATCAGCTTCTTTATTCCAAACTCCTTGTTGTACCAGGCCTGAGCCACGGCTGTATTCGGCTTGTGGCTACCCGGGGGGCTCATGCTCTCGTCCTTGTAATATATGCGCGCGGGCGTCTTAAGATATTTCTCAAGGTACCGGGCCCTCCGCAGGGGCGACGGCCTCCACCGGTAGAGTATCTCGATAATCCCCTCGGGGATATCTATCCAGCGCTTCAGGCTCACCTCCTGCTCTATCAGGTTCATAGGGAAGATGGGAGCTAGCACCTCCGGCGTGATCGGTTTTCCGTCGGGGCCCACGGGCGGCGGTACGGCAGTAGGGAGGTCGGCAGCCAGGTTGTACCACTTACGTGGAATATCCTTCTCGCTCAGAAAAATCTTTATATCGTCCATAGCCTGCCTTTTCTCTGTTTATTTCCTTTGTCAATAAACAATAACGTCTTACCTGCTCAGCCAGAATAGCCATTGTAACCCAAAAACAGTGATTCCGAAACACGGAATAAACTGGTAGGGTATCAGGGTTGAACCGCATGAGAAAGGGAAGGAGTTTCCCCGGAAAATAGTCTTGAAGAAAGATGAAGGGAACAAGGATAATCTGCCCGAACTGCAAGCAGGAATCGGTCCTGAAGACGGTGAAGAAGTTCGAGGGCTTCACGGTCATCGGGGAGGTGAAAGCCTGCGCTTTCTGCGGCCACGAATTTACTGACGGGGAGATACCTGTAATAGAAGAGGAGAGGATGGATTTCTTCGACGACGTGGGAAAGGGCAACGTCTGCCGGAACTGCCTGAACTTCGTCGTGAACCCCTGGATGCAGAAGTGCGTAATCAAGAATGAGGAAGTGGATGCTCTCGACACCTGCGACCGGTTCGAGAAAAGACCGTAAAATAAATAACCCTTGAGCATGGACACCTTCAGCCACACCATACGGCTCTCGACGGGGGGCAACACCGATGTCTTCGACATAACCCCGTTCGTCCGGGATGCACTGGAAAGCTCCGGACTCTCCGACGGCATAGCCGTCGTCTCGACAGTCGGCTCGACCTCCGCAATCACAACCTGCGAGTACGAGCCGGGCCTCGAGAAAGACCTGAAGGATATCTTTGAAAAGCTCGTCCCCCGCGGGGGGAAGTACGCGCATAACTCGTCATGGGGCGGGAGCGACGGGAACGCCCACTCACACCTCAGGGCTTCCCTTGTCGGCCCCTCGGTCACTCTCATAGTGGAAAACGGCCGCCTCCTCCTGGGGACGTGGCAGCAGATAATCTTTATCGACTTCGACAACAGGCCGAGGGAAAGAACGATCCGCGTAAAGCTCCTCGGCAGCTAGGGAAAGAGAAAGAGAATACGTGAAAGCGATCATCAGAAACATCTTTGGGGTAACGGCCGTCCTGATTATCATGGCCGCCATAGCTCCGGCTTCCATGGCCGGGATCACATGGGTAAAAGGCTACGACGCGGGGATGCGGAAGGCAAAAAGCGAGGGGAAGCCCGCCATGCTCGATTTCACGGCCAAGTGGTGCGGCTGGTGCGTGAAGCTGGACAAGGACACGTTCACCGATCCGGCGGTGCAGAGGCTCGCGAAATCGTTCGTCTGCGTGAAAGTCGACCTTGATAAGGAGAAGGCGAAGGCACAGGAGTGGTCCATCAGGGGGATACCGCTCATCCTCTTCCTGGACCCCGATGGCAAGCTCATCGCCCGCCTAAGCGGCTACAAGGGCCCCGTGCCGTTCGCCCGGGAGATGAGCAAGGCGCTGGCCAAGCACACCCCGCGACCGGCACAGAAACCGCCGGAAAGAGTGAAGAAACCCGCAGCGCCTCCTCCGCCCAAAAGCGAGGCCACGCCTATCTTCGTCGAATGCTCCAAATGCGGGAACATCTTCAACTCTGCCTCCCCGAAGGGAGAATGCCCCCGCTGCGGCGCCCCATACGAAGTCAAATAGGCGGCACCCATCAGCCCAGTCTGGTCCGCGAACTATCAGCCCGGTTTGCACTCATTCATTTCCCCTCCCCTTGCGGGAGGGCCTGCCGTCGGCAGGCAAGGATTAAGCTTGCCCGCCTATATTTGTGCCATATGGCATTGAAGAGTTTATTATACTCATGATTGATCCGTTAATGAACACAGGGGAACGGAAGGAGGGCGTAGCCCGACTGGAGTTCCCCTGTGTTCGGAACCTTAACAAAGGAAGGATCATCATGATTAATAACTCCTCATTAGGCAAGTGGGATCGCCTGGCCCATAAGCAACTTGATCAACAGTTCACACATGAGGTTATTCATGGCTTACAGTGTTCTCCATTTGAAGCCTCGGCTATCCTGGATACCGTCTATCATGTTTACGACTCGTACTTTGAAACCAGTGGAACACTCAAGCCTGGACAGATCCTCTTCCAGGTTGTCTCAATAGAAACTTCATCAAATACACCGCTGTCGCAGAGCAAGCAAGTTACCGTCACATTGACCTTCGATGCCGGCTCCGAGGATCTCAAGATCCGCAGATCTGGTAGTGTTCAGGCCCTGCGTCAGCACAGAATGCAACGCATGTGTATCGAAGCCTTCCAGCAAGGTGGATTGCTGACTATAGAAGACTTGGCCAATCGATTGTTCAACTGTGGGCAGAGGACATTGTCGAGGGATCTGGAAGCATTGCACCGGAAAGGAATCGTCTTGCCCCTGCGTTCGACAATTAAAGATATGGGCCGGTCGATCTGTCATCGCTCGCTCATTATCGAGGAGTGGTTGCAAGGCAAAGAGTACTCCGAAATTGCTCGTAACACTCATCATAGCATCAGCTCCGTACAGAACTATGTCAGTAAATTCAAGAGAGTCATTGCCCTCACTGAGGAAGGTTATGACGTCCATACGATTGCCTTCCTGGTTAAATTATCCGCATCTCTTGTTGAGTCATATCATCAGTTATATCAAACAGTTAAGATCATGCCACATCGCCGCAAAGAGCTTCGTTCGTTCTTGAAAAAGGGGGCTCAAAACAGCACCACCAGGAGGTGCCCGTGATTAGAGCGCCCGACAGTATAAAACGATATCGCTCGGCAAAAGCGCGTTTCTTTAAGCCGGTTATCATGAACTTCTTTGCCCGGGAATGCCCCAGGTTTTTTGGTCCCGTGATGCGAGACAAACTCGCCGATGAGTGAGCTTCCCCCCATCCTTTGGACAGTTCCGACACTAGAATAAGCTAATGGACGCTGCGCATTCCACCTCCTTATTGTTAGATTTGTTTTATCGTTCCCCTGGGGTGCTCCGGACGCGCAAGAGGC